>JAQSWD010000010.1 GCA_029266835.1 Steroidobacteraceae bacterium | reverse complement strand
ACGTGAAGACATGCGAGGAGCTGTTCTCCGCGGCGCGCGCGGAGTTCAAACATCTCGAGTACTTCTACTTCCACAACTTTCCGTACGAACGCCTCTGGCAGGACAACCGCCGCCGGCACGCCGTGATGACCAGTACCTTCAACCTGCTGCGCCGCTTCAACCCGGACTACCGTGTGATCGTGGTGGGCGACGCCACCATGAGCCCGTACGAGATCGAGCAGCCGGGCGGCAGCGTGGAGCACTGGAACGAGGAATCGGGACGCGTGTGGATGCAGCGCATCGCAGCGCATTTCCCGCGGCTGGTCTGGCTCAACCCCGAGCCCAGGGAGCGATGGCAGTGGACGCCATCCGTCGGCATCACGCGCGAGCTCGTCGGCGGGCGGATGTTTCCGCTGACGCTCGACGGGCTCGACCGCGCGATGCGTGAGCTGCGCCGCAAGTCGCCTATACTTGCCCCGGGTCTTAGTTAGAGAACCGGGAGGAAAAGATGGACAAGAAGAAAATTGGCCTTTGGCTGTTCGCGGCCATGCTGGCGCCATGGGGCGTCAATGCCGAGGATGCCGTCACGCCCGCGGCCAGCGAACCTGGCAACGGCACCGTGGTCTTTTTCCGCGAGAAGAAGATGATGGGCGCGGCCATTCGCTTCAAGGTGCGTGAGAACGGCGCGCAGCTGTGCAAGCTGGGCAGTGGCACCTTCTGCGCCGTGCAAGTGCCGGCCGGCACGCATCAGTACGACGTTCACACCGAGGCCAAGGACCAGTTGACCCTCGAGGTGAAGCCAGGTGAGACGTATTACGTCGTGAGCTCGATTTCCATGGGCGCCTTCGCGGGCCATCCCAAGCTCACCGTCACCGACAAGGCGACGTTCGACGGAATGAAGGAAAAGCTCAAGGACAATACGGGCAAGGACCTCAAGGACGAGAAGTAGCCCGCATGTGATAACGCCCGGCGCGATTCGCGCCGGGCGTGTTCGAAGCCTCGTGAAACGCTCAGCCTGCCTGGCTGACTTTCCCGGCCGTTGCCTTGTCAGCCGAGTGGGCCTTGATCTCCGCGAGCACCATATCGGAATGCCCCTTCGGATCCACCTTCGCCCAATGTTTGACGATCTTGCCGTCGGGGCCGATGAGGAAGGTCTGGCGGCTGGCCAGCTGCGAGGTGCCGGCGCTGAACAACACGCCGTACTTGCCCGACGCTTCCCGGGTGGGGTCGGCCAGGATGTCGAAGGGCAGGCTGTGCTCCTTGGCGAACTTCTCGTGCGAGGCCACGTCGTCGACGCTCACGCCGAGGATCACGGCATCCGCCTTCTTGAACGCGAAGATGTTGTCGCGCAGCTCGCAGGCCTGGGTGGTGCAGCCACCGGTGAAATCCTTCGGGTAGAAGTACAGGACCACCCACTTGCCCTTGTACTGGCTCAGCGTGTGCCACTTGCCGGCCTGGTCCTGTAGTTTGAAAGCGGGGGCGGCCGAGCCTTCGGCGGGTGACGCGGTCGACGCCGATTCGGCGCCCGTTGCGCATACACTTGCGGTCGCCGCGAGCAACGCGGTGGCCATGATCTTCCTGAGTGCCAGCATGTCTGTCTCCGTGAATGGAAAGTCGGTGTCTTGACGAAGGATATGGACCGGAATACTAGCAGCGGTATTTCACGCGCGGGCCTGATCCTCACCGGCGGCGGCGCGCGGGCCGCCTACCAGGTGGGCGTGCTCAAGGCGTTGGCGGAAATCCGGCCCGATCGCGAATGGCCGTTCCCCATCATCGTGGGAACGTCGGCTGGCGCGGTATCCGCCAGCATCCTCGCCGCCAACGTGACGCGCTGGCACCAGTCGGTCCGCGAAATCGAGCATGTCTGGGCCAATTTCCAGGTGAATCACGTGTTCCGCTCGGATGCCATCGCCATGCTGCGCGCCGGAGCGCGGTGGATGGGCTCGCTGCTCACCGGCGGTGCCATCGGTCCGCCGAGGTCGCTGCTCGACAATTCACCGCTGCGCGAGTTGCTGTCGCGCGTAACGGATTTCGATGCCGTGCGCGTCAATGTCGCCCAGGGCCATCTGCGTGCGCTGGCGCTGTGCTCCACCAGCTATTTCACCGCGCGCTCGGTGTCGTTCTTCGAGGCCGAAACCACCATCGGCGAATGGTCGCGAGCGCAACGGCATGGTGAACGGGTGCCGCTGTCGCTCGACTACCTCATGGCCAGCCTGGGTATCCCGTTCCTGTTCCCGCCCATCTGCCTGCAGGGCGAATTCTTCGGCGATGGTGCCATGCGCCAGACGGCGCCGCTGTCGCCAGCCATTCACCTGGGCGCGGATCGCCTGCTGGTGCTGGGCGTCCGCCCGACGCATCTCGATCTGATCCCGCGCTTCGTGGCTTCGGACTCGCCGCCAACCCCGGGGCAGCTGTTCGGTTACATGCTCGACACCTTGTTCAGCGACCAGATTTCCGCGGACCTCGAGAACCTGAACCGCATCAACCGGCTCTCGGCGATGGCGGACGCGGGCATCGGTACCCGCCAGATACAGACATTGATGATTGCGCCCTCGGTGGACCCGTCGCAGCTGGCGATCCGACACATCGACACGGCGCCGTTGAGCCTGCGCGCGCTGATGCGCATCATCGGCGCCCGCGGCGCCGCCGGTGGTCTGCTGGCCAGCTACCTGATGTTCGAATCCAACTACACGCGCGAGCTGATTGCGCTCGGTTACAAGGACACGCTGGACAAGCGTGATGAACTCGCCGCATTCGTTGGTTGAAGGCCTGGAGAATCCCTCGCAGGTCGACCTCTGGCTGGCGCGCGAATCGCAATGGCGCGACCCCGCGTTGCTGGATCATTTCTCGGGCGTTCTGTCCGCCGACGAACGTGCCCGCATCGCCGGCATGAAGTTCGAGGCGGGCCGCCACCAGCAGTTCGTTTCGCGCGCGCTGGTGCGCTCCGTGCTGTCGACGTACGTGCCCGCCGTGCCACCGGCCGACTGGCGTTTCGAACGCGGCGAACATGGCCGGCCTTCGGTGGCCTGCGACATGATCGAGGCCGCGCGTTCGCTGCAATTCAATCTCGCGCATGCCGACGGGCTGGTGGTGATGGCGGTGGGGCGCACGCCGCGCATCGGTGTAGATGTCGAGCGTATCGATGGGCGCGTGCGCCTCGCCGTCGCGCGCCGGTACTTCTCGACCGCCGAGGCGGACGCGCTCGAGGCGCTGCCGGCCAATCAACGGGAACGGCGGTTCCGGCGGCTCTGGACACTCAAGGAAGCCTGTCTCAAGGCAGTCGGCACCGGAATCGCTGGCGGACTGGGCGGCATGACCTTCCATTTCGAGGACGACGGGGTGCGCTTCGAACGCGCGTCGGATCCCGACGCCTCTCGCTGGGCCTTCCGGGAATTCGAAGTGGATGGCGAATTTCTCGTGGCGCTGGCCTGCCTCGCGCCGGATGCTCCCGCCGTGCGGCTGCGAGACTATCTACCGGTCAGGTGAGGAACAGCGCGCCCAGGCCGAGCAGCGTGGCGAAGCCGACGCAGTCGGTGAAAGTGGTGAGGATCACGCCAGCGGACAGCGCCGGATCGATCTTCATGCGTTTCAGCGCCAGCGGCACGACCACGCCCACCGCCGCGGCACACAGCAGGTTGATCAGTGTGGCAGCGGCAATAATCGCCGCGATCTTCCACGTGCCGTACCAGGCGATGGTCACCGTCCCGACGATCACCGCCCAGATGACACCGTTGAGTCCGCCCACGGCGATCTCCTTCCAGAGCAGCCACTTCGCATTCACCCATTCCACCTGGCCGAGTGCGATGCCACGGATGATCAGTGTCACGGTCTGCGTGCCGGCGATGCCACCCATGCTGGCGACGATGGGCATCAGCGCGGCCAGCGCGGCGACTTTTTCGATGGTGCCTTCGAAGCGGCTGACCACCGCGGCCGCCAGGAAGGCCGTGACCAGGTTGATGCCCAGCCAGATCAGGCGGCGCCGCGTGGACGGGAACACGCCCGCGAACACGTCTTCTTCATCGGCGAGACCGGCGGAGGACAGCACTTCGTGCGCGGCTTCCTCGCGGATCACGTCCACCACGTCGTCGACGGTGATTCGGCCCAGCAACTTGCCGTCGGCCTGGACCACGGCCGCGGAAATCAGGTCCCGGTCCTGAAACAGCCGGGCCACGTCGTGCGCCGGAAGTTCGGGAGTGATGCGCGGGGCATCCGGGTCGAGCAGGTCGCCGACGGGCTTCTCCGGGTCCTCGGTGAGCAGGCGGGTCAGCGCCACGGTGCCGAGGTAGCGGTCATCTCGCGTGACCACGATCAGGGAGTCGGTCTTGTCCGGCAACTCGCCGCGCATGCGCAGGTAGCGCAGCACCACTTCGACGGTGACGTCGGAGCGGACGCTCACCGTGTCCACGTTCATGAGGCCGCCCGCGGTGTCGGGCTCGTAGGACAGGACGGCTTTCAAGCGCTCGCGGTCCTGGTGGTCCATGGACTTCACGAGCTGCAGGGATACAGTCTCGGGCAGGTCGCCCACGAGGTCGGCGAGGTCGTCGAGTTCCATGTTTTCGGCCGCGGCCAGCAGTTCGTCGGCGTCCATGCCGTCGATGAGCGACTGGCGCACGCTCTCGCTCATCTCCACGAGCACGTCGCCCTCGATCTCGGGCTCGACGAAATTCCAGACTACCTCTCGCTGCGCCGCCGGCAGCGACTCGATGAGCGAGGCGATCTCCGCCGGGTGCATGGCCGCGATCATGCGAGCCGCGCCGCGCCAGGAGCCTTCACGCAATGCGCCGCGGAGCGCGGCGAGGCGGCGCTCCTTGGTGGATATGCGGGTGGTGTCGATCATGGCGCGCGGAGTGTAAAGGGGGACATTCCTCGTTTTCTAGGAAAAAGGGACGCGGCTCGAAGGATGGCGCGAGGGCGTGTAAGCAAAAGGGTCCTGGCGCTCACTTTCGGGCGCGGCCTTCGGCCGTTCCCTCGCGAAAAGCTGCGCAGACAGAGCCGTCAGCGCTTCGCTCTCAACTGCTGGTGAACGCGGACCTGGGTTGAACCACCAAGAGTACCTTCGCGCTGACGCTTTTCACTCGGCGCCCTCTACTTCGCGACAGGACCCTTTTGCTTACACGCCCTTGCAGCGTCAGTGGCCGCGTCCCTTTTTCCTAGAAAACGAGGAATGTCCCCATCTACCGGCCGGTGGGGGTAGTTGGCGCTCACGGTTGGTTTGAGAGCGTGAGGGGGTGATGTCGCGGATTGGCGTCGGCGGGACGGAAAAACGGCGCGCGAGGTTTTCGCGGAGGCCGGATGTCAGGCGGATTGTGACCCGGCGAGTGTCGGGGCGAGAGTGGGGGCGCGGGTGATCGAGCGCATCTCGCCCAGGGAGTTGTGGCGGATGGCGACCACGGGATAGTTGTGTGACAGCCGTTCGGCGATACGTTCGGCGAGATAGACAGAGCGGTGTCGCCCGCCGGTGCAACCGATGGCGATGGTGAGATAGCGCCGGTTCGCGGCCTGGTGCTCGGGGATGCGCGCGGCGACGAATTGCAGGATGTCGTCCGCCAGGCGGTGAACGCCACGCTGCGCTTCGAGGAAGCGAATGACATCGGGGTCGCGGCCGGTGAAGGCGCGCAGCGCCGGGTCCCAGTAAGGATTGGGCAGCGAGCGGGCGTCGAAGACGAAATCCGCATCGCCCGGGATGCCGTTCTTGAAGCCGAAAGACTCGACCAGCAGCGACAGCCGGCCGGCGCTGCGTTTCTCCACCCGCTGGCTGATGAGCTCACGCAGGTCGTGCACGCCCATGCGCGACGTGTCGATGACCAGGTCCGCGTCATTGAGGATGGGTTCGAGCAGCCGCCGCTCGATGGAGATGGCTTCCTTGAGCGAAACGTGATCGGTGCTGATGGGGTGCTTGCGCCGCGTCTCGGCGAAACGCCGCAGCAGTTCATCGTCATTGGCCAGCAGGAACAGGATCTCGCACTGGATGCCGCTCTTCTTGAGCTCCTGGATGAGTGGCGGCACGGTCTCGATTTCCGCCGCGGCATTACGCGCATCGACGCCCACCGCGGCGCGCGAGTAGGTGGCCTCGTTGTTGCGCAGCGTGTGGGAAATGAAGGGCTTCAGCAGGGCCGCCGGGATATTGTCCACGCAGTAGAACCCGGCGTCCTCGAGCATGTGCAAAGCCACGCTCTTGCCGGATCCCGACAGCCCGCTGACGAGGATCAACCTCATGGAGTGGTGCTCGAGCCGCTCATTCGGCGCCGTTGACCTCGCGGGCCTTGCGCGCCTCGGCGGCGTGCTTGTCGGCCTTCTTTTCCTTGTGCTTGAGCACGCTGCGGTCGAGTTTGTCGGCCAGCAGGTCTATGGCGGTGTACATGTTCTCTTCGGTGGCATCGGCGTGGATGGCGCTGCCGCGCACATGCAAGGTGGCTTCGGCCTTTTGTCGGAGCTTCTCCACCGTCAGGACACAATGCACGTCGATCACGTGATCGAAATGCCTGGAAATGCGCTCGAGCTTCTTCTCCACGTAGGCGCGCATGGACGGGGTTACTTCGACATGGTGACCGGAAAGCGACAATTGCATGATGCGTCTCCTTTTTTGGCCTATCTACTTACTTTGATTTCCTTCGAATTCATCTGGCGGCGGCCTTGGCCTTGCGCTCGTTGGAAGGCGCAAGGCCCAGTGCTTCGCGATACTTGGCGACCGTTCGCCGCGCCACGGCGATTCCCTCGCCCGAGAGCAGCTCGGCGATGCGGCTGTCGGAAAGCGGGTTGGTCGAGTCTTCTTCCTTGATGAGCTTGCGGATCTTGGCGCGCACGGCCGTGGACGAGGCGCCGCCGCCATCGGCGGCTTCGACCTGGCTGGAGAAGAAGTACTTGAGTTCGAACACGCCGCGTGGCGTATGCATGTATTTGCTGGAAGTGACGCGCGAGATGGTGGATTCGTGCATGTCGATGGCCTGGGCGATGTCCTTGAGGATCATCGGACGCATGGACTCTTCGCCGTGTTCGAGGAAGGCGGCCTGGCGTTCAACGATGCTCCTTGCCACTTTCATGAGGGTCTCGTTGCGAATTTCCAGGCTCTTGAGCAGCCAGCGCGCTTCCTGCAGCTGCGCACGCATCGAGGAGTGGCCCGCGCCGCGGCCCAGCATGTCTGCGTAGGACTGGTTGAGACGCACGCGCGGCAGGGTCGAACTGTTCACCTCGACGGTCCAGCCACGATCGGTGCGACGCACGAAGACATCGGGCACCACGTACTCGGCCTTGGCGCTCGACACGGTGGCGCCCGGACGCGGGTGCAGGGCTCGCACCAGCGCAACGGCCTGCGCGAGATCCTCGTCGGATGCCGCCAGCTCGCGACGCAGCAGCGTGAGTTCACGATCCGCGAGCAGGTCCAGATGTTTCTCGGCGATGGCCATGGCGAGGCGCAGACCCGGCGTGTCCGGGTGTAGCGTGCGCAACTGCAGGCTCAGGCACTCGCTGAGATTTCGCGCGCCGATCCCCGCGGGATCGAGCGTCTGCACGAGCTTGAGCACGCGTTCGACTTCATCGACGCTGGCCGTGACCTCGGGCAACAGTGTCGCCGCGACATCTTCCAGTGAATCGGTGATGTAACCGTCGTCCTTGATCGCATCGACAATGGCTCGCGCGATGGCGAGATCGCGCGGCGGGAGATTCGCGTATTCGAGCTGGCCGACCAAATGGTCCTGCAACGAAAGCGTGGCGTCGTCCGCGACTTCCGAGGCGCGCTCGTCGTCATCACGCCAGGAGTCGGAGCCCGCGCTGCGTTCGCTCCACGAGTCCTCGATGACCTCGGCTTCGACCTGCACCTCGGGAGCGGGCGCGGCATCGACGCGTTGCTCTTCGGGCATGGGATGGGGCTCGAGAGCCTCGAACTGACCAGTGGCTTCGTACTCGTCCACCGGCTCGAGCATCACGTTGTTCTCGAGCTGCTCGCGGATGTGAGCCTGCAGCTCCATGGCCGGCATTTGCAGGAGGCGGATAGCCTGCTGCAGCTGCGGGGTCATGGTGAGAGTCTGACCCAGCTTCAGCTGCAATGAGGGCTTCATCATCGACACTGTCGCTAGTGTCCCAACGCTATGAAAAAAATAGGTTTTTCCCGGAGCGACCCTGATCGCTACATGCGGAAAGACTGACCCAAGTACACCTCACGGACTTGGGGGTTGGCAAGGATTTCTTCCGGTGTTCCAGAGGCCATCACGGTTCCGCCGGAAACTACGTACCCACGCTGACAAACGCCTAAGGTTTCTCTGACGTTATGGTCGGTGATGAGCACGCCGATGCCCTTGGCGGTGAGCTCGTTCATGATGCGCTGGATGTCGATGACCGAAAGCGGGTCCACACCCGCGAAAGGCTCGTCGAGCAGCATGAAGCGGGGCTCGGCGGCCAGTGCGCGGGCGATCTCCACGCGCCGCCGTTCACCGCCCGACAGGGCCATGCCCAGGCTCTTGCGGACATGCGCGATGCGCAACTCGTTCAGGATCTCTTCGAGCCGCTCGAGGCGCTTGGTTTCGTCCAGGTTCTCGCGCGTCTCCAGGATGGCCATGACATTGTCTTCGACGGTGAGCTTGCGGAATACCGACGCTTCCTGCGGCAGGTAGCCGATTCCCGCCAGCGCGCGCTGATGCATGGCCAGGTGCGTGATGTCGCGATCATCCACCGTCACGGTGCCGGCATCGGGCGGCACCAGGCCGACGATCATGTAGAAGGCCGTGGTCTTGCCGGCGCCGTTCGGCCCTAACAACCCGACGATCTGCCCGCTCTCCACCTCGATGGAGAGATCGGTGATCACCTTGCGTTTCTTGTATGCCTTGGCGAGATGGGAGGCGCGCAGGACGCTCACTGTTTCTTCTCTTTTTCTTGCTCTTGTTCGACTGGCGGACGCGCCGGGATCACGATGCGTATGCGGCCCGTGCCGCTGGGCTCGGGAGTGTTGGCCTTCTGGCGCCCCTGGAAGCTCTGCGTGCGGATGTTGTAGACCAGTGTCTTGGCGCTGATCTGGTTCTTGCCGTCGGTGGTGATCCAGGCATCGTCGGTAAGGCTCACGGTGCCGGACGCGGTCTGGTAGTCGATGGTGCCGGCCCGGCCGCGCGAGATGCTGCCATCGTCGCGCTTCTGCTCGAACTGCGCGGGGCTCCCGGTAATCGTCGCCTGGGATATGACGCGGTCGCGGAACGACACCACGGCCTTGTCGGAGGTGATGTGGCCGCCTTCGGCGCTGATGCGCACGTCGCCCGACATGATCAGCTGGCCGCTCTCGAAGTTGAGTCCGCCCGAAACGCGTGCCTCGCTGCCCTGGATGCGCACGTCGCACTGGGTGATGACCACATCGCGCAACACCGCGTCGTTGGTGCGGGTGGCCGCTTCCATGGACCTGGCGTCGAGCACGATTTCCGCGTTGGCGCAGTCGGTGGCGGCCGCGGCCGCGGCGCCCTGCGACAGGCCTAACAATCCCAGCGCCAGCGCGGCACGGAATGCGGTGAGGTCACTTCTGGGCGAACTGGCCATGTACATCCGATTCTAGACGCAGGGTGCCGGCCTTCAAGTCGGCGGTCAGGCCTTTCGCGAGGAGTTCATACCCGGACAAGTTGAACCTGACCGGCGCGCGGGTTTCGATGAACTCGGTGGGTGTGTTGATCCGAAGTTCGGTGGTGGTGAACGACAGCGGCATGCCGGAGTCGGGCGCAGAGCCGGTGACGCGCACATTTCCCTCGAGTTGCACATCATCGCCATCGGCGCGTACCAGGCCGCGGTCCGAGGTGAGACGCCACACTTCCTTGTCGGCGGCCACCGGCCGCGACTCGCCCGCGATGTCGGGTTGCGCGCCAGGGTGGTAGTTCATCTCCAGCGTCTCGAGCTCGATGGTGCCGGCCTCCGTCTGCTGCCGTATCACCTTGGCATTGAGCCGGTAGCGCTCGCGCCCGTCGTAGCCGGTTTCGATGATTTCGGCATCATGCGCGGCGTAACCCGGGTCTGGCGTCTCGCGGGCGGTTTCGTCGGTGCCGTTGTCGCCGCGCCCGAGGCGGCCAATGAAATACGCCAGGGCCACCACGCCAATGACCGCGATGTAACCCAGCGGTCGCGACCAGGAAAAACGTTTCATCCGGCACGCGCGGCGATGAGCCAGTCGCAGACTTCCCTGACCGCCCCGTGCCCGCCAGGACGCGAGGTCTCGAGGTCGGCGGCGGCAAGCGCATCCGCGTGCGCATCGGCAACCGCGATTCCGAGGCCGCAGGCGTTGAGGATGGGCGCGTCCGGAGTGTCGTCGCCCACGCAGGCGCATTCCTCGAGCGTGACCTTGAGCGACTTGGCCAGCTTTTTCAGCGCGGCGAGTTTGTCGTCGACTCCCTGAAACACGTGTTTGATCCCCAGGCCGCGCGCGCGGCGCAGCACGGCGGCCGACTTGCGGCCGGAAATGATGGCGACGTGAATGCCCGCCCCGGACACCTGCTTGATGCCGTGCCCGTCGCGCACGTGAAAGGTCTTGAGCGTCTCGCCCTTGGGCCCGTAGTACAGCCGGCCGTCGGTGAGCACGCCATCGACGTCCAGCACCAGCAGCTTCACGCGCCGGAAAGTTTCCTGGAAGGCGGCTACCTGGACGCCGAAACCTGAAGTCACAGGACCCCGGCGCGCAGCAGGTCGTGCACGTTCAGTGCGCCCACGAGCGCGCCGGCTTCATCCACCACCGGAAGCGCAGTGATCCTGTGCTTGTCCATCAGGTAGGCGGCCTCGGCCGCGAGTTCGGTGGGTTTCACGCGTTTGCCGGGCGAGGTCATGACCTCGCGCATGGAGGTCTTGTGCACGTCGATGCCGCGGTCGAGCACGCGGCGCAGGTCACCATCGGTGAACACCCCCACCATGCCGCTGTGGTCCACCACCACGCACATGCCCAGGCCCTTCTTCGAGATGACCACCAGGCCCTCGGCCAGGCCGGCGGACGGGCTAACTACCGGCAGGTCGTCGCCGGTGCGCATGATGTCGGCGACGTGCAGCAGCAGTTTGCGGCCCAGGGCGCCGCCCGGATGGGATCGCGCGAAGTCCTGCGAAGTGAAACCGCGTGCCTCGAGCAGGGCCACCGCCATTGCGTCGCCGATGGCCAGCGTGGCCGTGGTGCTGGCGGTGGGCGCGAGATTCAGTGGACAGGCCTCCTCGGTGACGCTCACGTCCAGGTGCACGCTGGCGGCGCGTGCCAGGTTCGACTTCGGATTGCCCGTGACGGCGATGATGGCCACGCCCAGGCGCGAGCAATGGGGAATCAGCGCGAGTACTTCGGCGGTTTCCCCCGAATGGGAGAGGGCCAGCAGCACGTCATCGCGGGTGATCATGCCGATGTCGCCATGGCTGGCTTCGGCGGCATGCATGAAAAATGCAGGCGTTCCCGTGGAGGCAAGCGTGGCGGCGATCTTGCCGCCGATGTGACCGGACTTGCCCATGCCGGTGACGATCACCCGGCCGGTGCTTCCGAGGCACAGGGCACACGCGCGCGCAAAGCCGGCGTCCAGCCGGGGGATCAGGGCGGCGATGGCCCGGCCCTCGATTTCCAGGGCCCGGCGCCCGGCGGCGATGAGCGAAGCCGGATCGTTCTGCAGGCGCGCATTCATGCGGGAATCATAACGCTACACTCACGTCCATGAACCAGACCTTGATGACTCCCGAGCGGGTCTCCGAACTCATCCTGGCGGGGCTTCCCGGCGCCGAAGTGCGCGTGGAATCCGACGACAACGTGCACTTCGGCGCGGTGGTCGTGGCCGGCCAATTCGCCGGGCTGCGGCCCATCGCGCGACACCAGCTGGTGTACAAGGCGCTCGGTGCGTTGATGGGCCGTGAAATCCACGCCCTGTCCATCGAGGCGCTGACGCCCGAGGAAGCCGCCGGCCGAAGGTGACGGCCACGGAAGTAATGAAACGGACGCCGGAACGTCCTGAACCACTACAATCTCCACCCCCAAGACAACCCCCAAGACAAGCCCCAATACGGGGCCAACTCGAGTACGCGCGTGGACAAGCTACAGATCAATGGCGGCATCTCCCTGGAAGGCGAAGTCCGCATCTCCGGCGCGAAGAACGCCGCGCTGCCCATCATCGCCGGGGCGATCCTCGGCGAAGGCCCCGTGACCATCCGCAACGTCCCGCACCTGCAGGACGTGACCACGATGATCGAGTTGTTAGGCCGCATGGGTGTGTCGGTCACCATCGACGAGAAGATGAACGTCGAGATCGACGGTTCGACGACACGTGAATGCTTCGCGCCGTACGAACTGGTGAAGACCATGCGCGCGTCGATTCTCGTGCTGGGCCCGCTGCTGGCGCGTTTCGGCAAAGCCGACGTATCGCTGCCCGGCGGCTGCGCCATCGGTGCGCGGCCCGTGAACATTCATGTCGCCGGATTGCAGGCCATGGGCGCGGAGATCAACATCGAGGGCGGCTATATCCGCGCGCGCGCCGACCGGCTGAAGGGCGCGCGCCTGAATCTCGAAACCGTCACGGTCACCGGCACCGAGAATCTCATGATGGCCGCCACGCTCGCCGACGGTGAGACCATCATCGAAAACGCCGCGCGCGAGCCAGAGGTCGTGGACCTCGCGAAATTCCTCATGTCGATGGGTGCGAAGATCCAGGGCGCGGGCACCGACAAGATAGTCATACAGGGCGTGGAAAAACTGCATGCCAGTTCGTACGAGGTGCAGCCGGACCGCATCGAGGCCGGGACCTATCTAGTGGCCGGCGCCATCACCTCCGGGCTCGTGCGCGCCAAGAACGTCGACCCTGGCCATCTCGACGCCGTGACGGCGAAATTGCGCGAAGCCGGCGTGAAGGTGGACATCGGCCCCAACTGGATCGAAGTGGACATGAAGGGCAAACGCCCGAAGTCCGTCGACATCCGCACGGCGCCGTATCCCGCATTCCCGACCGACATGCAGGCGCAGTTCGCGGCGCTGAACACGATCGCCGACGGCGTCGGCACCATCGTCGAAACCATCTTCGAAAACCGCTTCATGCACATGCTGGAGATGCGGCGCCTTGGCGCGGAGATCCGTCTCGAGGGCAACACCGCGATCATCAAGGGTGTCCCCAAGCTCACCGCGGCGCCCGTGATGGCCACCGACCTGCGGGCCTCGGCGAGCCTGGTGCTGGCCGGTCTCGTGGCCGAGGGCCGTACCGAGATCGAGCGCATCTACCACATCGATCGCGGCTACGAGGCGCTCGAGGAGAAACTCGCCCAATTGGGCGCCCAGATCCGGCGAGTACCCAACTAGTCGAACGGTGCCCCTGCACCATTTGTGATCCAGGTCGCGATCCGGCTCTCCCTGGGAAACTTGCGTGCGCCGGATGTGACGCATTGCCGTCCAACGGCAAAACGGTGACTTAATACTGTCCCTCACTGTCGTCCCCCGGAGACGGGTCGTTGGAGGCCTGTCGCCCCGTGGGGCCGCAACGCGGCACAACTAGTTCGAAGAAAGAGGTCGAGGGTCCATGCAAGCACGATCAGAATTGGGAGCCTCTGTGCACAACGAATCCAATGGCGGCCGGAGTTCTCCGGGCGCAGGCTCGTTCAAGTCGAAGAAGCCGCTGGCAGTCATCGCCACGCCCGACCTCGATTTGTGGGCGCAACTCGGCCCCATGCTCGAATCGACGGTTGCCCTGCGACACGCCGACAGCCTTTCCACCGCCGCCTCCCTGTTCAAGCCCGGCACGCGCACCATCCTGGTCGCCGACCTGCGGGGGATGAACCCGGAAGATTTCGCGCCGATCACCTCCAGCCCGCACAACCCGGTGGTCATCGCCATCCGTGACAGTGCCTCGGCTGGCATGGTCGATCAGCTCATGCTCGAAGGCGCCATCCAGGCGCTGGTCGACACGCCCGTCGAGTCCGCGGCCATGCTGCGCGCGGTCAATGACGCGGCCCGAATTTCCTCCACGTCCGATGCGCTCAGCGCGATGAACGCCCCGGCCGCCGAAAGCTCCGGTGGTGGCGAGGAGAAGTCCTCGAAGTCGCCCGCGATGCTCGTGGGCGTCGTGGTCGCGGTACTCGCCGCGGCGGGTGGCGCCTGGTTCTTTATGAAGGGTGGCGACAAGGCCCCCGCCGCGGATGTCGCCGCGGCTCCGGCCGCTTCCGACGCCGCCACGCCGGCTGCCTCGGCCACGACTGCCGCGGCCCCGGCGGCTCCGGTCGGTACGCTGGACGAAGTGCTCGAGAAAGCGCGCCTCGCGATGGACGAGCGCCGTTACATCGAACCCGCCAAGAACAATGCCCTGGAATATTTCCGCCAGGTGCTCGTGATCGATCCGGGTAACGCCGAGGCCACCGAGAGCATGAAGCGCCTTGGCGGACTGCTGATCGGCCGTGCACGCACCGCGCTCGACGAGCGCCGTTTCGACAACGCGCTGGCCGAGCTCGAAGCCGCGCGCAGCATCGACCCCAACGACCAGCGCCTGGTCGAAGTCGACGCCCGGCTCGACACCATGCGCGCGCAGACCGCGCTCGCGCAGATCCAGGCCACGCTGGCCGCGCAGAACTTCGACCGTGCCCAGGCGCTGCTCGACGGCGCCGAGAAGGACGCGCTGCTGCCGCCCGCGCAGATCGCGCAGCTCAAGCGCGACCTCGACAACCGCCGCAAGTCGGTCAACATCTCGCGCCTTGCCGCCAGCGTCGAAGCCCGCCTGAACAGCGGTCGCCTCGTGACGCCCGCGGGCGACTCGGCCAAGGACGCGATCAAGGATCTGCGTGAAGCCGGTGGCTCGAACGACCTGATCGCTCGCCTCAACAACGATCTGAACCAGCGCCTGCTGGCATCGGCCCGCGACGCCGCCGCCAAAGGTGACCAGAATGCGATGCAGGCGGCGCTCAGTGCCGCGCGTGAAAACGGTGTGTCCGCCGCCGCGGTGAATGCCGCGAACCGGGAAATTACCGCTGCCGCCGCCAAGCAGAAGGCCACGAACGATGACATCGCCCGGTTCGCCAAGGCCGCACAGGATCGCCTGGCCGCCGGCAACCTGATCACGCCGGCCAACGATTCCGCCGCGTCCAATGCCGAACGTCTGCGTCAGCTCGACGCGCGCCATGCCACCACCGTGCAGGTGGTGCGTGACGTGCGTGCGCGACTCGTGAGCGAGGCCCGCTCGCGCCTGACGGCCGGTCGTCCCAGCGACGCCGCGCCGCTCATCGATGCCGCCGAAAGCCTGGGTGGTGATGGGGATCTCGGCGAACTGCGCACCGCGCTCGCTGCCGCCGAACAGAAGCTGGCCGCCGCCGCTGCGACGCCCAAGCTGCCGCCGCTGAAGATGACGCGCCCGCCGAAGCCCAAGTATCCGTCGTCTGCCAAGGGCGTCGAGGGTTGGGTGCGCGTGGAGTTCTACGTGACGCCGGAAGGTCGCACCGAGCGTGTACGCGTAATGTCCAGCGAGCCGGCCGGCGTGTTCGACGCCGCCGCCGTGGATGCGATGGAAAGCGCCCGTTTCGAAGAATTCGACTGGACCGAGTCGCGCCTGGCTGTCCAGCGCATCGTGTTCAAGCCGGAGTGATGGAGGGTTAACTCTGTGACTGCAAAGAAGACAACTGGAAAGACTGTTTCGTCCCGCATGCAAGGCGCTCGCGCCGTGTGGGTGGCCGTGGGCATCCTGGCCCTGGCGTTCCTCGTCGGCGTTCTGGCGCCGGCCTGGTACTTCGCCGGACGCCTCGTGGAAAACAACACCGCGGTTCGCGCCATCGGCGAACTGCAGCAGCAGCCCTCGCGAATGCAGGCCGCGTTGAACTCCATCCAGGACCGCTTGCGAGCCCGTGGCTTCGTCCGCGACTCGATCGAACAGCTGAAGCGAGCCACCATCCAGTTCGAGACGGCGGCATCTTCGCTGCAGTCCGGACAAGGTGTGCGCATCGGCGGCATCGGTGGCGATGACGAGGTGCAGAAAACCATCAACGAGATGGTTGCCTCGTGGAAGAAGTACAAGCCGGCCCTCGACCCGGTGGCCAACTTCACCGCCATTCCTTACTCGGACAGCGAGCGTGACGGCACGCAGCTGAACGTCGACGGCCGCGACCTGCAAACCAAGGTCACCAACGCCGTCAGCCAGGCGCGTGTCTACACGCCGGGCCTGGAAAAGAACCTCTCGCAGATCATTGCCGGACTGCAGAGCTCCTCCGACTCGCTGGCCACGGCCCTGCGTTCGGTGGTGCTCATCGGCGTGGGTCTCGCGGCCGCTCTCGCGGCGCTGGTCGGTTACCTCTCGCTGGCCCGCGGCAAGTCCGCCCAGGCCGCGGCGGCCGCCCAGCAGCAGACCGAAGACATTCTCTCGACCGTGCGTGAAGGTCTGTTCCTGCTCGACGCCGACCTCAAGATCGGCACGATTCATTCGCAGGCCACCGCGCAGTTGTTCCAGCGCGAATCGGTATCCGGACTCACCTTCGAAGACTTGCTGCGCGACCTCGTGACGCCCAAGACGCTCCAGATCGCCACCAAGTTCGTCAAGGTGCTGTGGAGCGAGCGTACGAAGGAAAACCTGATCCGCTCCATCAATCCGCTGAACGAAGTGGAACTGCTGGTAGGCGAGAAGGGCAGCAAGGACGCCGAGACGCGTTACCTGGAGTTCAACTTCCACCGCGTGCGGCGCGAAGGCGCCATCACCCACGTGCTGGTGGCTGTCGCCGACGTTACCGCCCGCGTGGCCCTGGCCGCCCAGCTCAAGGGTGCGCAGGACAGCGCGCAGTCGCAGATGGACGCGTTCCTCTCGATCCTGCACGTGGATCCGGCGCAGCTGTCGTCCTTCCTCGACGATTCCGATGTGGCGTTCAAGATGATCAATGCGACGCTGCGTGACCCGGCGCGTGACAGCGCCTCGTTCCGCCGCAAGATCGACGGCCTGTTCCGCCAGATCCACAGCATCAAGGGTGAGGCCGCGGCCATCGGGCTCGGTTCGATGGAAGCCCGCGCGCATGCCCTCGAGAGCGATCTCGCTACCTTGCGTGAACGCACGGACCTGTCGGGCGACGACTTCCTGCCGCTGCTCACCAAGTTCGACGACCTGGTCTCGCACTCGCAGTCGGTGCGCGACATGGTCACGAAGCTCGCGAGCTTTCGCGACAGCTTCGGCAAGCATCACGCCGCCCAGGGTGCCGCCGCGCCGTCTTCCGGGGACAGCTCGGGTCGCATGCCCAAACTGACCGACGACGCCGTGGCCGCCGAAGCCACGCTGCAGCGTTCGGCCCGCGAAGGTTTCGTCGCCTCCGCGCAGCAGCTCGCCGACCGCATTGCCAACGAGAATGGCAAGAAGGTCGTCGTGACCTGCCGTGGCCACGACCTGGTGCCCGAGGCTTATCGCCGCCCGGTCAAGGACGTGCTGATCCAGCTGATCCGCAATGCCGTGGTCCATGGCATCGAGTCGCCCGCCGAGCGCGAAGCGCAGGGCAAGTCTGCCGAGGGCCATATCCGCATCCAGTTCGAGATGGTCGAAAACGGTCGCGCATTCCGCATGCAGTGCGAAGACGACGGCCGCGGTCTCACGCCGGACAAGCTCCGCAAGACGGCCGTGACCAAGGGCATCATTTCCCAGAACGACGCGCAGGCGCTGTCTGATCAGGAAGCGATGATGCTGGTGTTCCGTTCGGGCTTCTCGACCGCCTCCAGCGTCACCAAGGATGCTGGTCGCGGCGTGGGCATGGACGTGATCGCCGAAATTGCTGCCCGCCTGGGTGGCCGCATTTCGCTGAATTCGGAGATCGGCAAGAACATGAAGCTGTCACTGTCGTTCCCGGCCGAGCAGAAGGCCGCCGGCGTCGTGGCTGCCTAAGGTCCAGAGGGAGAGAGTCAGAACATGAGTGCAGTGCCCAAACCGCGCCAACCCTTGCGCATGATGATCGTGGACGACTCGAACGTGATGCGGCGTCGCATCGAGCGTTCGCAGCAGAACGATCTGCTGGAAGTGGTCGCCACCGCAGTGAACGGCCTCGATGCCGTGGAAAAGTTCAAGCAGTTGCAGCCCGACGTGCTGACGCTCGATCTCACCATGCCCGAGATGGATGGCATCGAATGCGTCGAGCACATCATCAAACTCAAGCCTGATGTGCTTATACTCGTGGTGTCGGCCCTGGCCGATAAAGCCACCGCCGTAGAAGCCATCGAAAAGGGCGCCAACGGCTTTCTTTGCAAGCCGTTCACGGACGACCAGCTCAATGAAGCGCTCGCCGAGTTGATTGGGGAGTAAGAGACATGCTCGACGCTGAAGAAGTTCGAACCTTTGTGCAGGGGACCGTGCACTTCTTCGAAACCGCGACCGGTCATCCGGCCACGGTGGGTTCGCCCTACCTGTGCATCGACAAATCAGCGGTGGTGCAGGACTACGCGGGCGTGATCGGCATTTCCGGCAATCGCGAAGGCAAGGTGTACTTCACCGCGCCGCGCGGCATGCTCTCCGTCATGTTGATGTGCATGAACGAAACCGACACGGGCGAGCAGAACGTGCGCGACCTCGTCGGCGAAGTGGCCAACACGATCTCGGGCAATGCGCGCCGCGATTTCGGCCGCAACTTCATCATCAGCACGCCGACCATCTGTGATCGAACGAACGCGGCCCAGGCCGCGGCCACCACCGGCCGTTCGTTCGTGATTCCGATCAACTGGCGTTCGTACGCCGCCAATGTGGTCGTCTGTTTACAGTAGAAGGGCTAGTTGCCGGCGCTCACGCGCCACTCTTGACGCCGCCGAAGCGGCGGCGTTCATGTAGTTGAAGAACCGCTCGACCGCGATCAGCGGTTTCTGGGGCGTTCGGTCACTTCCACTTCGCTCGAGAATTTCTCGGGGCCACGCAGGCCGGTGATCTTTACCTTGGTGCCGGGCTTGGCGTTGGCGATGCGCGTCAGCGTGTCCTGCGCGCTGGTCACCTTAGCGCCATTCACGGTGAGGATGATGTCGCGCGGTTCCATGCCCACCGCGGCGGCGGGGCTGCCCACGTAGAGCTTGGCCACAACCACGCCCGCCTGGGGCAGATTGAAGCGGCGCGCTTCGATCTGGTCGATGTCGGCAGGCACGATGCCGATCCAGCCGCGGACCACGCGGCCCTTGGTGAGGATCTCACGCATCACGCCACCGACCAGGTTCACGGGAATGGCAAAGCCGATCCCCTCCACGCCGAGATTCTTGGCCAGCACGGCCGTGTTGATGCCGATCAACTCGCCGCTGGCATTGATGAGCGCGCCGCCCGAGTTGCCCACGTTGATGGGGGCATCGGTCTGGATGAAGTTCTCGAATGTGGCCACGCCCAATTGCCCGCGACCCGTAGCGCTGACGATGCCCTGCGTGACGGTCTGCGACAGGCCGACGGGGTTGCCGATGGCCAGAACGATGTCGCCCACGCGCACCCGGTCGGAGTTTCCCAGCGGCATCACCGGCACGTCCTTCTTGAGGTCGAGCTGCAATATGGCGAGGTCGGTTTCCGGGTCGCGGCCGACGATGCGGGCGTCGGCCACGCGGCCATCGGCCAGCTGGGCGCGGATCAGGTCCGCCGAGGCGATCACGTGATGGTTGGTGATGACATGGGCCGCGGCATCGACGATGACGCCTGAGCCCAGGCTCTGTTCCAGCCGCTGCCTGTAGCGAGGCCGGGCGTCGCCAAACAACTCCTCGATGGCATTGGGCTGGATGCGTTCGGTGACCAGGCGCGCCGTGTAGATGTTCACTACGGCCGGCGCCGCCCGCTCCACGGCCTGGGCGTACGAATTGGTCGCGCGCGGGGTTTCCACGACCGGGACGGGGGTGGGCTCGGCAGGCACCGAGGCCGGCGGCGGGGCCACCGGCGCCGGCTGGGCGGCGGGAGCGGGCGCATGCCGGGCGATGAGCTCCGGACGCAACATGACGACGACGAATGCCGCCGCCAGTCCCACGATGGCGGACACGCTAATGAAAGACAGAAATCGGAGGAACGGTCGAGTCGACATGAACCGGATATTCCTTATCGGCGGAAGGTCTTAGCTCTGATCCGCATGTGTATAATGCGCCGCCTCCCGAGGTCTCGCAGCGGAGCATTTTCGCACCACCTGCGTCGGGTTGAACGAACGATTCTGAGGTCATTTTTAATGAGCGATCACGCGGCCGGCCATACCGTCGGCGATACCGCCCCGGAAGTCGACGAGAGTCGGCGCAAGTTCCTGATAGCTGCCACCGCCGGTACCGGCGCCGTTGGCGCGGTGCTGACCGCGGTGCCCTTCGTGGCATCGTGGAAGCCATCTGAAAGCGCGCGGGCGGCGGGTTTGCCCACCGAGGTGGACCTGAGTCGCATAGAACCCGGCCAGATGGCCACGTTCTTCTGGCGCAAGAAGCAGGTGTACGTCGTCAAGCGCACCCCCGAGATGCTGGCGTCGCTGAACTCGCACGACGGAGAGCTCAAAGACGCAAAGTCCGAGAATTCGGAGCAGCCCGAGTACGCCAAGAACGACGCGCGCGCGCTCAAGCCCGAAGTGCTGGTGCTCATCGGCACTTGCACGCATCTGGGCTGCCTGCCCAAGACCCGGTTCACACCGGGCGACACCACGATCTCCGCCGACTGGCCGGGCGGATTCTTCTGTCCCTGCCACGGCTCGAAGTTCGACCTGGCGGGACGTGTGTTCGCCGGTTCGCCGGCCTCGGTCAACCTGGTGGTTCCTCCGTACAGTTTCGAAGGCGACAACAAGCTCATCATCGGTGTGGATAGCGCCGCGAAAGGAGCCGCCTGATGTCTGCGGTCATCGAGAAAAAGGGCGGGTTCCGCGCCTGGCTCAACAAGCGCCTGCCGGTCGACCAGTTCATGGAAGACCAGCTCACCGGCTACTACGCGCCCAAGAACTTCAACATCTGGTACTTCTTCGGTTCGCTGGCGTTGCTGGTGTTCGTCATGCAGATCGTGACGGGCATTTTCATCACCATGCACTTCAAGCCGGGCTGGGCCACGGCGTTCGACTCGTTGCAGTACTTCGTGCGCGAAGTGCCCTACGGCTGGCTCATTCACCCCATGCACGCGGTCGGCGCGTCGTTCTTCTTCGTCGTGGTGTACCTGCACATGGCGCGAGCGCTCATGTACGGCAGCTACAAGGCCCCGCGCGAGTTGCTCTGGGTCATCGGCATGCTCATCTATCTCGCGCTCATGGCAGAGGCCTTCATGGGCTACGTGCTGCCCAACGGCAACATGTCGTACTGGGGCGCGCAGGTGATCATCAACCTGTTCGGCGTCATCCCGGGTATTGGTGAGGGCCTCACCGAGTGGATCCGCGGCGACTACGGCATCGGCGATGCCACGCTCACGCGCTTCTTCTCGCTGCACGTGATCGCGGTGCCGTTCCTGCTGGCCCTGCTGATAGCGCTGCATCTCGTGGCGCTTCGCCAGGTGGGTTCCAACAATCCCGATGGCATCGAGATCAAGGAAAACCTCGGCAGCAACGGCAAGCCGGTGGACGGCATTCCCTTCCACCCCTATTACTCGCTCAAGGACATCGTGGGCGTCGGGCTGTTCCTGACGCTGTTCGCCATCGTGGTGTTCTTCGTGCCCACGTTCGGCGGGCTGTTCCTCGAGGCGCCCAACTTCGAGCCGGCAAACCCGACGTCCACGCCCGATCACATCGCGCCGGTGTGGTACTTCACGCCTTACTACGCGATCCTGCGCGCGGTGCCGGACCAGAAGCTCGGGGCGTTGCTCATGGGCCTCTCGGTCGCGGCCTTCCTGTTCCTGCCTTGGCTCGACAAGGCCAAGAACAAGTCGTACCGCTATCGAGGCATCCTCTCGAAGCTGCTGCTGGGCACGTTCTTCGTGACGTTCTGCGTGCTCATGTGGCTGGGCCTCAAGCCCGCCGACGGCATCTACGTGCTGCTGGCCCGCATCTTCACGGTGCTGTACTTCGCGTTCTTCATCCTGCTGCCGTTCGTTTCGAAGGCGGATGGCAATGGACCGGTTCCGAATCGAGTGACCTACAATGCGCACTAAGTTCACGAGCGTCCTTCTCACGCTGCTCATCGGCGCCGGCGCGGCGCACGCCAGTGAGGGCGGTAATGCCGGCTGGCAGCGTTCGGCCGACAATGAAGTCGCGAACCTCGCGTCCTTGCAGCGCGGCGCCAACAACTTCATGGCGTATTGCTCCGGGTGCCACTCCCTCAAGTACGCGCGTTATTCGCGCGTGGCCGCGGACCTCAAGATCTCGGATGAGCTGCGTGATCAGTACCTGGTGAAGCCGGGCGCAAAGTTCACCGACTACATCACCAGTTCCATGCCCGAGGCCGATGCCGTCGAGTGGTTCGGCAAGTTGCCGCCCGACCTGTCGCTGGTGGCGCGTTCGCGCAGTCCGGACTGGATCTTCAATTTCCTCACCACGTTCTACGCGGACCCCGCTGCGCGCCAGACGGGTGTGAACAACCTGCAGCTTCCGGGTACGGCCATGCCGCACGTGCTGTCGAGCCTGCAGGGTGTGCAAACCGTGGTGTGGAAGAACGTCGAGACCAAGGGTTCCGACGGCAAGCCGGTGGTCTCGCACCAGTTCGAGAAGTTCGAGCCGGCCGTGGTGGGCAGCCTGACGCCGGCGCAATACGACGAGTTCGTGCGCGATACGGTCAATTTCCTGCAGTACGCCAGCGATCCCACGCAAGTGGAGCGCCAGAGCATCGGCATCTGGGTGGTCCTGTTCCTTCTCATGTTCACGGGCATCGCGTACATGCTGAAGAAGGAATATTGGAAGGACGTCACCTGAGCGCGTCACTCGCCATACGGAAATGGGCCCTGGCGCGGGGAGCGGGCATTGTCTAACCGCCGCGCAACGATGACTTTGTTTTCGACGCCCGATGACCCGTGGAGTCATCGGACGCGGATCGTCATCGCTGAAAAGGCCATCGATATCGAGATCGTCGACGTGGCGCCCGGGAAGTATCCCGAGGACCTGCTCGACCTCAACCCGTATCACACGACGCCGACACTGATCGATCGCGACCTCGTGCTCTACGATTCGCGCGTCATCATGGAATACCTGGATGAGCGGTTCCCGCATCCGCCGCTCATGCCCGTGGACCCGGTGTCGCGCGCGCGCGCGCGCCTGGCGCTGTACCAGATCGAACACGACTGGTACGACATCGCGCGCAAGCTGGATAACCCCGGATCCAGGGACGTCGTGGCGCTGCGCAAGGAACTGCGCGACAACGTGTTGTCCAGCTCCGACCTGTTCAAGGTGAAGCCTTTTTTCCTCTCGGATGAGTTTTCCATGGTGGATGCGACCATCGCGCCCATCCTGTGGCGGCTGCCGCGTTACGAGATCGATCTGCCGCCGCAGGCACAACCCATCCTCAAATACGCCAGCACGATTTTTTCGCGCCCGGCATTCCGCGCCAGCCTCTCGGAAAACGAGCGGGAGATGCGACTGGCATGAACCCCATATGACCAACGGCGCGCGTAACTCCAAGCGTCCCTATCTCATTCGCGCGATGCACAGCTGGATGATGGACAACGGCGAAACGCCGCACGTCATCGTCGACGCGGAGAAGGCCGGCGTCGAAGTGCCGCGCGCCTACGTCAAGGACGGCAAGGTCGTCCTGAACCTGTCCTCGACGGCTACACAGCGGCTGGTGCTGGGCAATGACTGGATCGAGTTCGAAGCCCGCTTCGCCGGCGTGGTGCACCACGTGCGCATTCCGGTGAGCACGGTTCTCGGCATCTACGCGCGGGAGACTGGTGAGGGAATGGTGTTCTCCGAGCAGGACCTCGGCCCCGAACCGCCCACCAAGCCCGCGCCTCCGGAAGACGGTAGCCGGCGTCCGCAGCTCAAGGTCGTCAAGTAGCTAGTTGGCCGCGGCTGCGGCTCGCGGCATTCCCACGAACATGTCGACGGCGCGCACCCAGGCCAGGTGCGAGTTCTCGACGTGCGCCGCGTGGTCCGAATCCGGCAGTACGACGAAGGCGCGATCCCGCGTGGCCAGCGCTGCGAAGAACGTGGCCTTGGTGTCGTCGAGCAGCGGGTCGTTCGCGCCGTACAGCAGCAGCGTGGGAGCGGAGACTTTTCCCGCGTCGAATTCGAATTCGGCTTCATCACGCCAGTCGACGCGCACCGGGTTGGCGGCCACCGCCTGGGTCACGTAGGCTTCGATCACATCGCGCGAGGCCGCGCCCGGAGTGATGAAATCTTCGGCCGCGGCAAATCGTGTGGTGGGACGACGCGGCGGCTCGGGTGGCGCTACCGCCTCAGCCATGGGCCCCACGCCCGGCAGCGCGTACAAGATCAGCGACGACAGCGCTCCGGGGTCCCGTTGCGCAACGAACAAGGCCACGTGCGCGCCGCGCGAATAACCCAGCAATGCCGGTCTGGATGGCAATCGCCTTTGTTTGTCGATCCAGCGCAGCGTCGCGCTGACGTCGTCCGCGGCGCGTGCGGGCGTCAGCCAGCCCGTGGGATCGCGCGGCGTGGCGCCGTAGCCGCGTTGGTCGATGGCATAGGTCGCGTAGCCCAGTGCCGAGAGGTGATCCATGACCGATCGATCCGGCGCCTGAAGGTCGAAATTGGGCAGTGCGCTCCAGGTGCGTCCGTGGACCAGGAGAATGGCGGCACGCGGCTTGCGCGGAGATTTCTCCCAGACGGTGATGGAGAAGCCGTCGACATCGACCAGGTGCCGCTGGGGCGGCGCGGCCAGCGAAACAGCCGCCAGCGCCCACAATGCGAGCGCCGCGAAGAATCTCACGCGCGCGTCTGCGACAGCTTCGCCACCGCGGCCTGGTACACCGCCGTGACTTCCCGGAAGTCGGAGACCGTGGTGTGGAGGTCCCGCGCCAGGCCGTCGGCTATGCCGTAGATCCAGCCGTGAACGTGCAGCTCCTGGCCACGATCCCAGGCATCACGCGCGATGCTGGTCTGGCAGACGTTCTGCACCTGCTCGACCACGTTCAACTCGCAAAGCCGATCGGCGGCGTGGCTTTCGCCACCGATGTGCGAAAGGGTGTGCTGATGCTTCTCGTGCACGTCCTGCACATGGCGCAACCAGTTGTCGGCCAGGCCCACGCGCATGCGGCGCATGGCGGCCTGCACACCGCTGCAGCCATAGTGACCGACCACGATGACGTGTTTGACCTTGAGGATATCCACCGCGAATTGCATGACCGACAGGCAATTCAGGTCGGTGTGAACCACCATATTGGCGATGTTGCGATGGACGAAGACGTCACCCGGCAACAGGCCCACGATCTGGTTCGCGGGCACGCGGCTGTCGGCGCATCCGATCCACAGATAGTTGGGCGTTTGCTGGCGGGACAGTTTGGCGAAGAACTCGGGATCCTGGCTCCGGATCTTCTCGGACCATTCGCGGTTGTTCTGGAACAGCTCGTCGAGTGTTTTCATCTGGCCAGCGACCATAGCCGCACCCGCGCGGTTTGGCTAGGCATCGAAGGCGTGGCGCAGCCACTCGACACGGCCGTCTTTCACCACCAGCACGTCGAAACGCACGCGGCAATGCCGGAACTGCGGATGCTGGTCCAGAAACAGTGCAGACGTGGCGATGATGCGCCGCTGCTTCGAGTAGCTGATGCTGGCGGCAGCGCCGCCGAACCGGTCGTCAGCCCGTGTGCGCACTTCAGCGATGACCAGAAGGTCTCCGGCGCGGGCCACCACGTCGAGTTCGCCGACGCGCCGCAGGAAGTTGCGCGCGACAATCTGGAAACCCTGGGCTTCGAGAAAGGCAGCGGCACTGTTCTCGGCCAGCGCGCCGGTTTGACGGCGGCCATCCATGCGCCGTGACTGCGCTATTGAGCTTGCGCGGCGGCCGGAGCCACCGCATCGGCTTTCTCGAGCGGCGTGGGCGTGCCCGACTTGATGCGCACCCAATCGAGCTCGCGGCGCACGTATCCCTGCGCGTCCAGCGACAGCGTGCCCGTGAGCCCTTGCGGATCGATGCTGGCGCCGCGCCTGAGCGCATCGGCGATGCGGAACGCGTCGTAGCCAAATGCGAAGAGACGCCCGCGCTTTGCCGCGGACTCGCCGAAGGCCGCGCGCGCCGCCTCGCGAATCTCCGTGGGTCGGCTCTCGACGCTGAGCATCCAGGGCATGTCGGGGAACATCACACCCTCGATTTCCTGGTTCGCCGTGGGATGCGGCTCGTAGGCATCGCCCAGGGTGTAAGTCGGAATATCGCCGGCGAGGTGATAACGCAGCTGCGGGCGTAACAGACGCGCGGCGGCGGGCTGGCTGGGCGCGAAGATGAACTGGATGTCGGGACGGCGCCGAGGTTCGAGTTCGAGCTTCTGACCTATGGTCGACTGGATGCGTTGGTGACGCGAGCCGCTGTCGTCGGTGCGCAGCACCTGCATGATGCTGGGTCCGAAGTCGTTGGCATTGCGCGCGCCACCACCGAAACTCGCCTGGCCGAGTACATAACCGCCGGCTGCCCGGAGTTCTTCGTCGAATGCCGCGGCAACACGGGTGCCCCAATCGCCCTCGGGAGTCAGCACCACGCCGCGGCGGCGGCCGTTGGCGGTGATGTAACGCGCGACCGCGCGGGCGTCGTCTTCCGGCGAGAGGGCGAACTGGTAGAACTTCTCCGGCTTCACATGATCGGCGGGCAGGAAATTGAGCGCCAGCAGGGTGGGGCGGGTAGTCAGGATGTCGGCGGCCGCGATCACTTCTTCGCGCGTCAACGGGCCGACGATGAATTCGGCACCGTTGGCCGTGGCTTCGGCCAGCGTGTCGGCGAAGGAAGCCAGCGCCGTGTCATATACACGCAGCCGGGGCCGCGTCGCCGGCGAAAGCTGGTAGTACGCCGTCATGAATCCATCGCGGATCTGCGCGGCAGGGGCGGAGGTGCGGCCGGAAAGCGGCAACATGAGCGCGACATGGGGCGCCGAGGCCAGCCTGGCATCGGGTTCTGGAATGCCGATGGTCGGCTCACCGGACAACGGCCCCAGGGCGGGATGCGTGGGATATCGCGCCCGGAACGCGTTGAGTCGCGTCGCCCCCAGCGTCGGGTTGCGCGAGTTGTCGAGCGCTACCGAAGCGGCTTCGAGCCAGCCGCGCACGGTGACATCGCTGCCGGGCGGCGGAGCCAGCGACGCGCCCCGTTCGGCGGCGGCGCGCAATTGCGACAGTAGTTCGGCGCGCGCGGTGCGGGCGTCGCCGGGACCGATCACGCGCTCGCGGGAAAGCTCCGCCCGGATACCGTCGAGCAGGTGACCAGTGGCGATCGCCACCTGCTGGCGCGTTTCGTGGTAACGCGCGGCCGCAGCCTGCGACGCCGGGGCCTGCATGGCCGTGATGTCACGCCAGGCCTCGTCACCCCGGCCTTGGGCCAGTGCCGACTGGATGCGCAACAACTTTTGTTCGAGCGACTGCTGCTGCGTCAGGCCACCCGATGGCAGCAGCGCGAGGATGCGATCCGCATCGGGGGCACGGCCGGCAGCCAGGTAGGCGCGGGCCGCACGCAGGTTGAATTCCGCGCTGTCGCTGCCGGTGGATTCGGCACCCAGGCGCTCGTAGATGGCCGCCGCCGCCGCATGATCGCCGGCTCGCACCAGGGCTTCCGCGCGGTCGACGCTGGGAGGCCCGCCGCGGCGAGGCGTGCTCGGACAGCCGCTCAGCACCAGGGCAGTGGCCACGATGGCGACCAGAAGCAGGGGATTGCGCAGTGCTGCTTTCATACCTGTCATGTGTCGAATAGCCTTCAGCAGGGACAGCCGAGAAGAACGCGGCGGAGAAGTATAGTGGCAGTGCAAACAGGGCGTCTTGCAGTGATCTCGACGCCCATCGGTAATCTTGGCGACCTTTCCCCCCGAGCGCGCGATGAACTCGCCGCCGCGGAGTTGGTCGCGGCGGAAGACACACGCAGAACGGGGCAATTGCTGACAACCCTGGGGTTGTCCCGGCCGCTGGTCTCGCTGCATGAGCACAACGAGAGTGAACGCATCGTCGAGTTGCTGGAAAAGCTGCGCGCCGGCGCAAGCATCGCGCTGGTCAGCGACGCCGGAACGCCGCTGCTTTCCGACCCCGGATTCGAGCTGGTGCGCCGCGTCGCCGCGGAGGGTATGCCGGTGGTCGCGGTGCCGGGCCCGTCGGCCATTACCGCTGCGCTCAGCATCGCGGGCCTTCCTACCGAGAGGTTCACATTCGAAGGTTTCCTGCCCGCGCGACTCGCCGAGCGGCGCACACGCATCGCCGAGTTGAAGCATGAGTCCCGGACGCTGGTGTTCTTCGAGGCGCCGCATCGCATCGCCGAAAGCCTCGAGGATCTTGCCGCCGGCTTCGGCGCCGACCGACGCGTGGCGGTGGCGCGTGAGCTCACCAAGGTTTTCGAGACCGTGTATCGCGGCTCGCTGGCCGAGTTGGCGGCGCAGGCGCGCAGCGACAGCAATTTCGCGCGCGGCGAGATCACCGTGGTGGTGGCAGGAGCCCCGCGTCGCGCGGACGGCGACCAGCCGCGCGAGCGCCTCGACGCGACACTCGCGGTTCTGCTCACGGAACTCTCCCCGAGCAAGGCCGCCGCATTGGCGGCGCGTCTCACGGGCGCGAAGCGTAACGACGCATATCAGCGAGCCCTGGAGTTGGCGAGAGCCACGCCGGCGGGCTGAGGGGCCCAAGTGCGCCCGCGGGCGCGGTTTTCCTTGAGTGCATCGAGGCATGTGGCTATGGTGCGCCCCGGAGTCGGCCGGACGGTCGCTGCGTTTCTCACGAAATGTGGAGGAAAGTCCGGGCTCCTGTGGACAAGGTGCCAGGTAACGCCTGGGCGGCGTGAGCCGACGGAAAGTGCAACAGAAAGCAAACCGCCGAAGCGTCAGAAATGGCGCTGGCAAGGGTGAAAGGGTGCGGTAAGAGCGCACCGCGGACGTGGCAACACGGACGGCACGGCAAACCCCACCTGGAGCAAGGCCAAATAGGAAAGTCGCCACGCAAGTGGCAGCGTGAGTCCCGCGTGCTTTCGGGTAGGCCGCTCGAGGTCGCCGGTGACGGCGATCCCAGAGGAATGATCGTCCTCGACAGAACCCGGCTTACAGGCCGACTCCACCTGCTTGTTTCGGCGATGCGTGTGTCAGGGGCGGAAACGATTCGTCCACCCAGGCGCAAAGCGCATCGCCCGTCCTCTGGCGCGAGTCGTCGGCCAGCAGGATGTGGTTGCTGTTCGGAATGCGAACGGTGCGGATGACGTCTCGTTTCGCCGGCGGGAAGGTCCTCACGACCGCCTGGACGTGGTGATCGATATCCCGGTCCTGCGCGACCACCAGGAGAGTGGGCACACCCTTGCAGGTGGCGCGCCGCCACTTCGCAACCACGTCGCGTTGCACGTCGGCCGGGAGCCGTAACGGCGCGCGTTTTTCGATGATGCGCCTGAGCCCGGGCTGGATCGGGCGAAAGAGCTTTGCGTACCGGTTTTTGCCGGTGAGCATGGCCAGCAGCTCATCGAGGTTGCCGAGCCGCCCGACCAGGCGTCGCAGCTTTTCCATTCGCGTCACGGCTGGCGATGCGCGGATGTTCGGTTCGAGCAGCACGTACCCCAGCACGCGCCGACCGAGCTTTCGGGCGACGCGCAGGCTGAGCACGCCGCCAGCGCACAATCCGCCCAGCATGATGCCGCGCAGGTGGAAGCGCCGGCACAGGAACTCGGCGAGCGCCGTCACCGCATCGTCGTTGAAACCAAGCTGCGCACGTCGCCAGAACACGTCGCCATCGCGCCATGAAGGGCCCGAGGATTCGCCCAGCCCTTGCAGGTCGAAGCGGAAGCAAGGCATGCCCTCGCCAGCGAGGCGGTCGGATAGATAGGCGGTCAGATCGCCCGAGCCTGCGCGTGGCACGGGGCCGCCGTTGAGCAGCAGCAGCCCGACATCACCGTGGCGCGCTTCGGCTCCCTGACGTGGAACGTGCATCGTCCCGACCATGACCAGCCCGCGAAACCGGAATAACAGTGGCGTTCTCTTCACAGCAGTGTCGGCCCCACGGAACCGCAGAAGTCGGACATTGAAACCAGCCAGGCCAACGTGATGTCGCGCAGGCTCGAATCCTTCGCGACACGCGTCGGGGTGGCTTCCCAGAACCTTCCGACGGTGCTGACCTTGCGGCGCGGCTCGTGCTCGGCGTCGAGATTCGTGCGGGGAAAGTCGGTGAAATCGACTACCAGCCAGGGACGCGCATCGTTGGCCGGCGCGACGAAGCGGTGCGTGCCCGCATCCCGCCACAAGCGCTTCGACCACGCGTAACCGTCAACGTTGACGAACTCGCCGCGCTCCAGCGCGGCGATGATTTCGTCGCGACTGCTACGCTTGGAGTCGGGACGGCCGAGCATGTCATTCACGAGAGAGCGACGCAGGATCGCCTGCAACAGGGGTTGGCCATCCATCGGCGCGCACAATAGCGCGCCATCGCCGGTGGTCTTGAATACCTCGGACGCCAGCAACGCGCCCGCGCGGATTCCCCAGAGTCCGATGGGCAGGCCCGGCAGCTTCTCGCGCAGCAATTTGACGCAGGCTTCGATGTCCGCCTGCCAGTCGCTCAGGCAATAGCCGGAAAAATCACCGGTGCTCTCGCCGATGCCTCGATAGTCGAAACGTACGACGTCGAAATCGTTGGCGGCCAGGTCGCGCGCGATGTCGACCAGCGTGCGCAGGCAGCCCTCACGATCGGCATTGATCGATCCGCACAGGATCACACCGCCGCGGGGCTTGCCGCGCGCGTGGTGGTGGACCATGTAGACCTGGCCGCCATCGTCGCCGACGTCGAGATAGCGAATCTCTTCACGCGTGCCAGTCCCGGGGTCGATGAAGCTGCACTCGTCGTCGGCCGGCCCGGCCGCCTGGTCTTGCGGAGCGCGTGCACGGAACTGGAACATCTAGCTACCCGCCGAGGTCGCCACGGAGGTGTCGGCCGGTTCGCCAGCGCGAGCGGCCAGCAGCAACAGGAGCTCGCGGGCGACGAGCACACCGCCGCCCATGTTCAGGTGCCCGCCATCGGTAGTCAGCTCGGGGGCGAGCGTGGGCCAGTTGCGGTTGCCACTGGCCAATGTGTGAGGCTCGTGGCCGGGAGCCTTCGATTCGATGGCCGCGATGTCCAATATCGCGTCCTGCGCGAATGTCTCGCGCAGCGCTTCGTTGTACCAGCCGCGCACCGGGTTGGCGGATTCACCGGCGGACGGGAAACCCAGCGACCGTTTCACCAGCGCCTTGCGCCCGATGTCGAGGGACGTGAGTGGCATTGTCGTGTGGACGATCCGCAGCCGCGGTCGGTCCCTGGAAATGCTGTCGACAGTCGAACGATAGGCCGAGACGATGGCCTGCGGATCGGTGCCGGCCGCGACGTCCACGTAGCAGAACTTCATGAAGGCGACGTCGAGCTGCGCGCCGTCGGGGCCCCGCACCACGGTATCGAACCCGTCGATTTTCGACTGCGCGTCGCCATTCACGCCGATGGGGCCGTGGATGAGGCCAGGCTCGTTGAACGCACCGGCTTGACTGGCGGAGATCACGCGCAGGCCGATCTGCGGTTTCCGCTCGAGCACCCAGTGCAGGCCCGCGAGGACGTTTTCGCCCACCGATTGGTGGCCGAAGTAGATGCGCTGGGTGCGCAGTCGCGCCCACACCTCATCGGGAACCTGGTCGAGCGCCGAGAGATCGACGCGTTCGGGCGCCAGCGGCGTCGCCAGTGGCCGGCCCGTCATCACGTACGCGATCACTGCGGCGCCGACGGCGGCGCAGGCCGCGAGCCCCAGCATCAGAAACCCGCGCCCGGCCATCATGGCGCTCCGCGCTTGCAGGAAGGGTCGACCAGCAATGCCGCTCCGTCGAGCCTGTTGGCGACCCGGCGTTTCGCTTCGATGTCCCGGTAGATCCACGCGACCTGCGATACCTCGAGACCCAGCGATTCGGCGGCGGAATCCGCGGGGATCTCGTGGATGTAAGCCCACAGCAGCAGATCCATCTGGCCGTACGGCAGACGGAAGTAGAACTCCTCCTGCGATTGCGGCAGGGAGTAGGTGTCAGTGGACGGCATCTGCTCGGTGATCACCGGCGGCAAGCCCAGCCAGCGCCCGAGAGCGAATACCTGCGTCTTGTAGAGATGGGCGATCGGCTTGAGGTCCGCCAAACCATCACCGCCGCGGACGAAGAACCCCTGGTCGTACTCCAGCCGGTTGGGAGTGCCGATGACCGCGAAGTTCAGCCGGTCCGCGAGGCTGTATTCGAGCAGCTTGCGTACGCGTTGCTTCATGTTCGTGGCTGCCACGATGGCCAGATAGACGTCGACGGGCATGCGTGCGGAAACGCGACGATTGCCCTCCGCTGACAACTCGGCGATCAGCGTGAAGTACGTGACGTGATTCTCTTTCGCCGATTCGCCCGCCACCGCGATCTTGAACGGATCGCCGGGGCGAAAGGTCGGGAACACCTGGCGGATGGAGTCGTCTCGCAGCCGGTAACATCCCAGCGCTTCGAGTGCCGGGGAGATGTCGTGCACCTCGTAGTCGATTCCAGCGGCGGCGCAGACAGTCTTGCCTTTCTCCAGGCTTTCGGGAGACGAGTCGCGCTCCGGCATCAGCAGCGCTTTCACGCGATGCGCGCCGGCGGCACGCGCGGCGAGCATCGCGCAGACCGACGAATCGATGCCGCCGCTGACACCGAGCACGAAGCCGCGGCGCTGCAAGCGCTGCGCGGCCGCGGTGCGCATCCATTGCTCTATCTCACCCGCCGCCTTCGCGTAGTCGAGATCCAGCACCTTGGGATTTACGATGACCGACTCCAGCATGAGATCTCCCTTACGCGCGCTTCGCCTGATCCGAGCGCCGATCGATTGACACGGTAATTGGTGGTGAGTTGGCGGGCTGTTGCGCCCGTGAATTGACGATGAAACTGCGGTACCAGATCTGGGTAGTGAGGACGCCGACGAAGGCCATCTCCTCGCGCTCCCCCAGCGGTTGCTCCGCGAAGGCGCGCGACGCAAGCGCGCCCGCGGCCCGGGCGTCCAGCAAGGGGTTCAGCCGCAGGGCTTCCGGGCTCAGCAGCTCGCGCACGTATTCCGGCGCGGACGGGCCGCAGAAGGCGCTGCGAACGGGAGCGCGGTATGGCCACTTGCGACGCGATGCCACGTCCTCGGGCAACCATTTGCGCGCGAGCTGACGCAGGGCACGCTTGTCGCTGAGTCCGCGCATCTTGCAGGTGCCGGGAAGCGCCGATGCGAATTGAATGACCTGCGGATCGAGGTAGGGGAACCGCCCCTCGACGCCATTCGCCATCAGCGCGCGATCACCCTGGCTGGCCAGCAGGTACGAGCTCATGAACGTCGCCAGTTCCACGTGCTGCGCCCGTTCGAGGGGAGTGCCGCCACGCCATCCGGATGGAAGCAGCGCTTCGAGTCTCGACGCTGCGGCCTCCTCGGTGAGCGATCGGCGAACGCCTTCGGCGAGAAAGCGAGTCGACCAACCCGAGTTTTCCCACCGCGGCCGATGCGCATAAAACGGATCGTCGACGGCGGTCAGACCGCGCGCGAAGAAGGCCTGCCACATGCCGTCGCGGCCCGATGCCGACACGTAGGGGTGCAGTCGGCCCAGCAGTCTGGGGCGAGCGGTTGAAGCCGGCGAGCGGGCCCAGAACCTGCGGATCCGGTCTTCCTTGAAGATGTCGTAGCCACCGAAATATTCGTCGGCGCCTTCGCCGGTGAGCACGACGCGAATGCCGCGCTGACGAGCGAGAGCGGAGAGCGCGAACATAGGCACCGGCGCCGTCCGCAACAATGGCGTTTCGCAATGATGGATCACCGACTGCAGGTCGCCCGCGAGCGATTCGGGAGTCACCACGATTTCGTGATGCGTGACCCCGAGCATGCTCGCCATGCGCTGCTGCGCGGCGCCCTCGTCGAATCGTTCGTCCGCGAACCGCACCGAGAAGGTCTGGAGCGGGCTGCTCTCCACCGATTGGATGAGACTGGTGATCACCGAGGAGTCGAGGCCGCCGGATAGATAGGCGCCGACAGGAACATCGGCACGCAGACGGATCCTTACCGCCTCGCGCAGGTGGCTCTCGAGCCGCTCCGCCGCGTCGGAAACGGTCAGCGCGGAGGGCGCTTCGAAGTGCTGGGAAAAATATCGCGATTCACGCCTCTGCAGGCGATCGTCGAAGCAGATGGCGCAGCCGGGACCCAGGGCGCTGACGCCGGCGAACACCGTTTCCGGGCCGGGCGCGGACCAATACCTGAACACTTCGAGCAGCGCCGCCGGGTTCACTTCGGGTGTGATGCGTCCGGAAGCGAGGATCGCTTTCACCTCCGATCCGAACACGACGGCGCCGGACGTCCGTGCATAGAAAAGTGGCGCGATGCCCACGCGATCGCGGACCAGCCAGGTGAGCGCGCGCCGGGTGTCGCGGATGGCGAACGCGAACTGTCCGTTCAAGCGCCGCCAGCAGTCTTCACCCCATTCCTCGTACGCGTGCACCAACACCTCGGTGTCCGAGCGCGTGCGGAAACGATGCCCCAGGGTTTCGAGTTGCTTGCGCAATTCGAGGTGGTTGAAGATCTCACCATTAAAGGTGATCCAGATAGTGCCGTCTTCGTTCGAGAGGGGCTGCGCGCCACCTTCGAGATCCAGGATAGCCAGGCGCGAGTGCGCGAGACCTGCGCGGTCGTCCACATAGAAGCCGATTCCATCGGGGCCGCGGTGGCGCAGGGCGGCAATCATGCTCCGAAGCTCGGCATTCCCGGGTGGGGCCGCATGTGCGTCGGTAAGGATGCCGGCAATTCCGCACATGATCAGTGCGCAGCCTCTTCGGTCAACGCCCGGCGAAGCAATTTCCCGGACGCTGTTTTTGGGAGCGCGCCGCGCATCTCGATGAACTTGGGCATGAAGGCCGGGTCGAGGTGCGCGCGGCAGTGTTTCCGGATCACCTGCTCGCTGATCGCCTGGCCTTCCACGGGGACGATGATGGCCTTGATCGCCATGCCGTCGCTTGCGTCCTCCACGCCGACCACGGCAGCTTCCGCGATCCCGGGCATCTGGTAGAGCACGTGTTCGATGGCGGCGGGTGCCACCTTCTCGCCGCGACACTTGAAGATGTCGTCGTTGCGCGAGATGAAATACAGAAGTCCCTGCGCATCCGTGCGGAACCGGTCGCCGGTCAGCAATACACGTTCGCCCGGCAGCGGGCCCGCGATCAGCTTCGCCGCGGTCTGCTCGGCCCGGCCCCAGTATCCACGCATGACATTGGCGCCGCGAATGACGAGCTCACCTTCGGAGCCATTGGGCAGCCGGCGGTGGTGCTCGTCCACTAGATAGGCCTCGCAGTTGGGGATGGCGCGGCCAACCGAATCCGCGAACTGGGTGGACAGGGCGGGGTCGAGGTAGGTGGCGCGCGTGCATTCGGTCTGACCGTACATTGCGAAGAACCGGACCCTGGGGAAGGCTTCGGCCAGGCGCAGCACGTGCGCAGGCGGAATCGCGGCCGCCGCATTGGTCATCAGCCGCAGCGAACCGAGATCGATTCCCTCGAGCGGCAACATTCCCAGCAAGCGCGCGAACAAAGTAGGAACGCCGGGCAGCATGGTGGCCCGGTATTGCCGGATCCGGCGCAGGACATCGAATGGAAAGGCGAAGGACGGCTCCAGCAGCAGCGACGAGCCGACCATGCCGGCGACGAAGAGCTGAAAAAGTCCGTAACTGAAGTTGAGTGGCAGCACGCAGCAGGTGATGTCGTCGGCGCGCTGTCCGAGATATTGCGCGATCGCCGCGGACGTGTTGGTCAGGTTGCGGTGCGCGAGCATCACGCCCTTCGGTTCGCCGCTCGTGCCGGAGGTGTAGATGATCGCGGCAAGGTCGAGGTCGACGCGCTCGATGGCTGCGAAGGTGGTGGTGATGCCCTTCACACCGTCGATCGACGCGGCCAGCTTTTCGGGCGCGATGGTGAGACGCGCGCCGCAGTCGTCGGCAATGCCGCGGATCCTCGCCGGGCGATCGTCCGCGCCAACCGGCACGATCACGCCACCCGCGCGCAGCGTCGACCAGATGGCAACGACGGTATCGATGGAATTGCGACAGAGGATCAACGCGCGGTCGCCGGGCGCCAGGTCCGCGGCCGACAGCAGGCTCGCGCCCGCCGCCACGCGACGCTCTAGTTCGGCGAACGTCAGGGTGCGTTCGCCCTCGATGAGCGCGATGCCCTCCGGTGCTGCCTCCGCGTGGCGGCCTATCCACTCATGCAGCAGGAACATCACGATCCAGCCGGCCGGACCGGTACTAACTAGCTGCCGAGGTCTTGCGCTCGACGTACGCCCCGATCTTGTGGAGCGAGTCGAGGTTCTGGGGAACGAGTTCCGTGTCCGCGACCTCGATGCCGAATTTTTCCTCGAGGAAGAACACGAGTTCCATCGCGCCGGTCGAGTCCAGGACGCCGGTCCCGATCAACGAGGCGTCAGGGTCGATATGCGCATCGGGGTCGAACAGGAAACGGTCGGCGAGGAAATGGCGGAGCAGTTCGATGTTCCCGGCGGCTTGGTCTTCCGACACGATTTTTTGTGCGTTCTGCATTTGTGATCGTTCGTTTGTTGTGGACGGCGGTGCGAGAGCACCGTTTCGCGATCACCGGATTATTCACCCTGTGCAGACCTCGACCGGACGCTTCGGCGCGCGGGCCTCATCAAAATGAGACTTGCAGCAAGTTGGGCTTTACAGAATCGATGGGTCGACGCGGCTCTGTCCTTGCGCAATCTCCGGGTGAGGGAGCGTCGAACTGCCCTGCGCACGCAGCCGCCGTCACCGCAACAACGCGTCGAGACAATTTCCACCAGGCGCGGCCCATTGATCCGATGGTGAAACGCTGTCTCTTTTGGGCAATCTACGGGCCCCGAAAAGATAGTTTCGGAGCCCCATACAGGCCGCTACTTGTGAAAGCACTGTATGAGCTAACCGAGCCAACCTACTGATCGGGAAGGGTAGCGACTCTCATAAAATGCTATCCAACATGCTGTAAGTCGCTGTCGCCACGAGAAAATTTAGCGATTTAACGCTTGACCCTCCCCACAGCGGGTCTATAGTGGCGGCAAGTGGGAGAAAGTGGGGAGAAATGGGCTTAACGAGCCTGCTGATCCATGTTTCGCGGTGCAACAAAAGTGACCCTGGACGACAAGGGCCGGATGGTTTTTCCCACCCGGTACCGCGAGCACGCGCTCGAACGAAGTCAGGGAAAGCTGGTTGCCACTGTCGACCGGGATCAATGCCTCCTCCTTTACCCCTTGCCCGACTGGGAACAGATCGAGCGGAAGTTGATGGCGCTGCCTTCATTACATGCGCAAGCGCGTCGACTGCAACGCCTGATGGTGGGTCACGCCACCGAACTGGACCTTGACGGGCATGGACGACTGTTGCTGCCGTCCGAGTTGCGCGAATTCGCGCAACTCGAGCGACACGGGATGCTGATCGGTCAGGGCAATCGCTGCGAGTTATGGGACGAGGCGCGCTGGAACGAGCGTCGCACCCTCTGGCTCGCGAACGAGGCCGCCACCACCGATCTGCCTTCCGAGCTCGATTCGCTCACGCTGTGAGCGGGCCGGGCTGAGTAGTTAGTGCCAGACAGATGGGTTGGACGAAAGGTCAATGGGTAGGGTGCGACGCTGCTCGGCAGCCCGCATCCATGGCAACGGCGCTTGAGAAGACGGGGGCGGACTGACAGCCGCTTGAAGGAGTGAGGGCAACGGCGCTTGAGAAGACGGGGGCGGACTGACAGCCGCTTGAAGGAGTGAGTGATTTGGACGCGCACATACCGGTGCTTGCCCGGGAAGCGTTCGAAGCACTCGCGGTACAGGCGGACGGCCTATACATAGATGCGACGTTCGGGCGCGGCGGACATACGGCACTCATCCTCGGGGCACTCGGCCCCGAAGGGCGCGTGCTCGCGTTCGACCGGGACCCGGCGGCCATCGAGGCCGGCCACCGCCGTTTTCCCGACGAAGTGCGGCTTGCGCTCGTCGGCGCGCCGTTTGCCGATATCGCCGCGCGCGTGCAAGGGCTCTTTCCGGGCCGGGCCGTGCGCGGCATCTTGTTCGACCTCGGCGTCTCTTCACCGCAGCTCGACGACCCCACACGTGGTTTCAGCTTCCGGGCGGATGGCCCGCTCGACATGCGCATGGACCCGGCGAGCGGCGAACCGGTTTCCGCATGGCTCGCGCGTGCGGGCGAGCCTGAGATTCGCGAGGTGATCGCGACTCTCGGGGAGGAGCGCTTCGCGCGGCGGATCGCCGCGCAGATCGTGGCGACGCGCGCCAGCCAGCCCCTGACCACCACGTTGCAACTCGCCGAACTGGTGGCCCGCGCCGTGCGCACTCGTGAGCCCGGAAAAAACCCGGCTACGCGGACGTTCCAGGCCCTGCGAATGCACGTGAACGACGAGCTGGGCCAGTTGCGCCGCGGGCTCGCGGCGGCACTGGATCTGCTGGCCGTCGGCGGCCGGCTGGCCGTCATCAGTTTCCATTCTCTGGAAGACCGTCTCGTAAAGCAGTTCATTCAGGCGCATTCCACGGTCGACCCGGTGTACGCGGGTCTGCCGGTGATTCCGGAGAGCGCGCAGCCGCGCCTCGCGCGGATCGGCTCCAAGACCCGCGCCGGAGACGAGGAACTCGCCGCCAACCCGCGCGCGCGTTCCAGCGTTCTGCGAGTCGCACAGAAGGTGCGCGCATGAAGGATGCACAGAAGGTGCGCGCATGAAGGATGCACAGAAGGTGCGCGCATGAAGGATGCACAGAAGGTGCGCGCATGACCGTCACACGGAGCGTCCGGTAGATGGGTGCCGTCGGTCGCAAAATCGTCGCCCTGGCGATCCCGCTGCTGTGGCTCGCGGCGCTCGGCTCCGCGGCCGGGGCTATCTACTCCAAGCACCGCGCGCGCGAGTTGTTCGTCGAGCTCGAGCGGCTGAACGCGCGCCGCGACAATCTCGAGGTCGAGTGGGGCCAGCTGCAGCTCGAGCAGAGCGCCTGGTCCACGCACGCCTTCGTCGAAAACGTGGCCGGCACGAAGTTGAAGATGTCCATGCCGCCACCCAAGGACATCGAGCTGGTGTCGCCATGAAGGCCGGCTCCATGAAGATCTTCTCCGGCAGCAAGCGCGGCCGAGTCCGCAGCGAGAGCGGCGGCACGGGCGGCAATGGCCGAGACGATCCGAGGAACTTCCGCTGGCGAGCCAACTTCGTGCTGGCGCTGCTGGTGTGCGGGGCCTTCGGTCTCGCCTACCGCGCGGTGCAGCTGCAGCTCAAAGACCACAAGTTTCTTGCCAGGCAGGGTGATGCGCGTTTTTCGCGCGTGGCGGAAATCACCGCCACGCGCGGCACGATCACGGATCGCTACGGTGAGCCGCTGGCGGTGTCGACGCCAGTGGACTCCGTGTGGGTGAACCCGAAGGAGCTCGCGCTGGCCAGCGATCAGCTGCCGCGCCTCGCGAAGGCTCTCAAGCGCGACAAGACCGAGCTCGCGCGCCGCGTAACCTCCAATCTCGACCGCGAGTTCCTCTATCTCGCGCGTCACATGCAGCCGGTGGAGGCGCAGAAGATCCGCGCGCTGGAAATTCCCGGCGTCTACCTGATGCGCGAATACCGCCGGTACTATCCCACCGGCGAAGTGGCCGGGCACATCCTCGGCTTCACCAGCATCGACGATGAAGGGCAGGAAGGCCTGGAACTGGCGTTCGATCATTGGCTGGCCGGCGAGGATGGCGCGAAGCGCGTGATCCAGGATCGCTACGGCAAGATCGTGCAGAACGTCGAGGAGATCCGCGCGATGCGCCCGGGGCGCAACCTCGTGCTTTCCGTCGACCTGCGCATCCAGTACCTCGCGTATCGCGAGCTGAAGGCCGCGATCCGCGACCAGCGTGCCAAGTCGGGCTCGGTGATTGTGCTGGACGTGGCCACGGGCGAAGTGCTCGCCATGGTCAACCAGCCGGCCTACAACCCGAACGACCGCGACCAGATCAAGGCCAAGACCTATCGCAACCGCGCGGTCACCGACATCGTGGAGCCGGGTTCATCGATCAAGCCCTTTGTCGTCGCAGCCGGTCTCGCCTCCGGCCGCTTCGACGACCACAGCGTCATCGACACCAACCCCGGTTACATCAAGGTCGGCGCCAAACTACTCGAGGATCGTCAGAACCTCGGCGCGGTGAATCTCGCGACCATCCTCGCCAAGAGTTCCAACGTCGGCATGACCAAGGTCGCACTGGCGCTGGAACCCGCGCAGATGTACGGCACGCTGACGGCGCTGGGCTTCGGCCAGGTGACGACTTCTGGTTATCCGGGTGAGTCCGCCGGGCTCCTGCCTCACTACTCGCACTGGCGCCCGGTGGGGATTTCCTCGATGTCGCGCGGCTACGGGCTCTCCGTCACGCCGCTGCAGCTGGCGCATGCCTATGCGACGGTGGCGTCGATGGGTGTCTCTCGACCGATCTCGTTCCTGCGCGTCGAAAACCCGCCGGAAGGCAACCGGGCAATGGATGCTGGCGTGTCGCGCATGCTGGTGCACCTGCTGGAGTCCGTGGTCGCGCCCGAGGGCGGCGGCAAACTGGCCGCCATCCCTGGCTACTCGGTTGCGGGCAAGACCGGCACGGCGTGGAAGGCCACCGCCGGCGGGTATGCCACGGATCGATATCTCGCGGTTTTCGGCGGCATCGCTCCCGCCAGTTCGCCGCGCCTCGCCGCCGTGGTGGTCATCGATGAGCCGGGCGCCGGCAAGTACTACGGCGGCGAAGTAGCCGCACCGGTGTTCTCCGGTGTCGTCGGTGGCGCCCTGCGCCTTCTGGCCGTGCCGCCGGATGCGCCGGTGAACGACGACCCGACGCCCGTTCGCCAGGTCGCCACCCGATGACCGCCACGCATTCGCTGCAGGATCTGCTCGCGGGACTCGCGGAACTGCCGCGTGACGTCGCCATCAGCGATCTCACGCAGGATGGCCGCGCCGCGCGTCCTGGCAGTGCCTTTCTCGCGGTACGCGGCTCGCAGGAGCATGGCCTCGCGTATGCATCCCAGGCCGTGGCGAATGGCGCGTGCGCGGTGCTGTGGGAGCCGGCGCCGGTCGCCGTGGTGCCCGATCTGCCGTCGGACATCGTCATCGCGCCCGTGGCGCATCTGCGCGAGCACGCCAGCGCCATCGCCGGCCGTTTCTTCGGTGCGCCCTCGGCCAGTCTTTCGATCGCCGGGGTCACCGGCACGAACGGCAAGACCACCTGTGCCTATCTACTGGCGCAGGCGCTGGAGCGCGTCGGGCGCGCCGCCGCCTATATGGGCACCATCGGCACAGGCCGCCCCGGTGAACTCGCCGCCAGCTCGCTGACCACCGGCGATGCCATCACGGTGCAGCGCACGCTCGCCAGGCTGCGAGCCGGCGGTGCCGCGAACGTGGCCATGGAAGTGTCGTCGCACGCGCTCGACCAGTCGCGCGTCGCGGCCGTGCGCTTCCGCACGGCGGTCTTCACCAATCTCACACGCGATCACCTCGATTACCACGGCACCATGGACAGCTACGGCGCCGCCAAGGCGCGGCTGTTCACTCGCGAAGACCTCGAGTCCCGCGTCATCAACGTGGACGACGCGTTCGGCCGGCAACTCGCCATCGATCCGCGCGGACGCGGCCGCCTGGTGGTCACCTGCCGCGGGCACCAGTCGCGCGTGCGTGCCACGCACGGCTTCGTGCGCGCCATGCACGTCGAACTGTCGACGCGCGGCATCGAGCTGGAATTCGACTCGAGCTGGGGCACGGGCGCCTTGACCTGCTCGCTGGTTGGCGACTTCAACGTCGACAACCTTCTGGCTGTCGTCGCCGTGCTGCTCGACTGGGATGTGCCGCTGGATCAGGTGTTGGCGGCGATCGCGCAGGTGCACGCCGCACCCGGGCGCATGGAAACTTTCGGCGGCGCATCCGGGCCGCTGGCCATCGTCGACTACGCCCACACGCCCGACGCCTTGCAGAAGGCGTTGAGCGCTGCGCGTGCGCATTGTCGCGGCCGGCTCGGCGTGGTGTTTGGATGCGGCGGGGACCGCGACCCGGGCAAACGCCCCGTCATGGGCGCCATTGCCGCCGAGATCGCCGACGACATCATCATCACCGACGACAACCCGCGCACCGAATCCCCGGAAGCGATCGCGGCGGGGATCGGCGCGGGGATTCCGGCCGGCAAGCCTTTCCGCATCGAACTCGATCGCGCGCGCGCCATTCGCGATGCCATCGCCGAGGCTGGCAAGGACGACGTGGTCGTCGTGGCCGGCAAGGGTCACGAGGACTACCAGATCTATGGCCAGGAACGACGGCCGTTCAGCGATCAGAAGGTAGTCAGGGCGGCGCTCGGCGCGGCTCGCGATGGATCCCAAGGCACGCGCGCCGGCGGTGACGCATGAGCCGCACGCTGAGCTGGTTCGCCAAGGCCTGCGGCGGCGAGCTGGTCGGCCAGGACCGCGCCTATACGGGCGTGTCCAGCGATACGCGCGCCCTCGAGCCCGGCGAATTGTTCGTCGCGCTGCGTGGTCCGCGGTTCAACGCCAATGAATTCGTGGCGGCGGCCGCCGCCGCGGGCGCGGCGGGCGCCGTGGTCGACACGCGCATCGAAGCGAACATCGCGCAGATCCTCGTCGGCGATACGCTCGAGGCCCTGCAAAAATCCGCGGCGGCCTGGCGTGCGCAGTTCAGCCTGCCGGTGGTGGGCGTGGCGGGCAGTAACGGAAAGACCACTTGCAAGGAAATGGCCGCGGCCATTCTCGCGCGTACCGGTGAAACGCTGCACACGCGCGGCTCGCTCAACAATCACATCGGCGTGCCGCTGACGTTGCACCGGCTCGGCTCCGCGCATCGGCATGCCGTTATCGAGATCGGCACCAATCATCCCGGCGAAGTGGCGGCGTTGTGCAAACTCGCGCGGCCCACGGTCGGCCTGATCACCAACGCCGGCGCGGAACACCTCGAGGGCTTCGGAACCATAGAGGGCGCGGCGCGTGCCGAGGGCGAGATGATCGCGGATCTCGACGCCAGCCAGACCGCGGTGATCAACGCCGATGACGAATTCGCCGGCCTGTGGCGCGGCATGACGCACGCGCGCGTGGTCACCTTCGGAATCGACCAGCCCGCTGACTACTCGGCAGGCTCCATCGAGACGGCCATCGACGGCGACGGCTTCGTCACGCGTTTCGAGATTCGCACGCCCGCCGGATCGACGCCGGTGGAATTGCGCCTCGCCGGCCGGCACAACGTCAGCAATGCCTTGTGCGCCGCGGCCGCCGCCATGGCGGCGGGCGCGTCGTTGAACGACGTACGGCAGGGCCTTGCCACAATGCGCCCGGTTCCTGGCCGATTGCAGTTCAAAACCGCGCCCAGTGGTGCCTGGATCGTGGACGACTCTTACAACGCGAATCCGAGTTCCATGAAGGCGGGTATCGAAGTGCTGGCGAATGTCGATGCGCGCCGCTGGCTGGTCATGGGTGACATGGGCGAGCTGGGTGAAGCCGCCAATGACAGCCACGGCGAGATCGGCAGGTTCGCGCGTGTGAACGGTGTCGACCGGCTGTTCGCCACGGGCAAGTTGTCGGCGCTGGCCGTGGAAGCCTTCGGTGCGGGCGCGCAGTGGTTCGCGGATACGGAGTCGCTGTCACGCGCGGTCAACGCCGAACTCACGCGCGAAGTCTGCGTGCTGGTGAAGGGTTCGCGGAGCAGCCGGCTCGAGCGGGTCGTTGATGCTTTGACCGGCACGAATTCGAACGGGGCGCATTGACGATGTTGTACTGGCTGGCCAAACAACTCACGCCGCATTTCTCGGCATTCAACGTTTTCTCGTACCTCACCGTGCGCGCCATTTTCGCGGTGATCACCGGTCTTGCGCTCGGTCTTCTGCTGGGCCCGTGGATGATCGAAAAGCTGCGTTTCGGCAAGGTCGGGCAGGTCGTACGCGACGACGGCCCGAAGACGCATTTCTCCAAGGCCGGCACGCCCACCATGGGCGGCATGCTGATCCTCATCGCCATCTTCGCCAGCACGCTGCTGTGGGCGGATCTTTCCAACCGCTTCGTCTGGGTGGTGCTGGGCGTCACCTTTTCCTTCGGCGCGATCGGTTTCTGGGACGACTATCTGAAGCTCGCGAAGAAGAATCCCAAGGGCCTCATCGCGCGTTACAAATATTCCTGGCAGTCGCTGTTCGGCCTGGCGGCCGCGGTGTTCCTGTTCTACACCGCGAAAACGCCCGCCGAGACCACGCTCTATCTACCGTTCTTCAAGAATTTCGCGCTGCCCCTGGGCGCATTCGCCTTCATCGTGCTGTCCTATTTCATGATCGTGGGCATGAGCAACGCGGTGAACCTCACCGACGGTCTCGACGGCCTGGCCATCATGCCCTCCGTGATGGTGGGCGGCGCGCTGGGTGTGTTCGCCTACGCGAGCGGCAATGCGAACTTCGTGCAATACCTGGTCATTCCCGCCGTCCCCGGTGCCGGTGAACTGATCATTTTCTGCGCCGCGCTGGTGGGCGCGGGGCTGGGATTCCTGTGGTTCAACACCTATCCCGCGCAGGTGTTCATGGGCGATATCGGGGCGCTGGCGCTGGGAGCCGCGCTCGGGACCATCGCCGTGATCGTGCGGCAGGAACTGGTGGTCTTGATCATGGGCGGCATCTTCGTAGTCGAGACCGCCTCGGTGATCATCCAGGTGGCGTCTTTCAAGATGACTGGCAAGCGCGTGTTCCGCATGGCGCCCATCCACCATCACTACGAGCTCAAGGGCTGGGCCGAGCCCAAGGTGATCGTGCGCTTCTGGATCATCAGCTTCATCCTCGTGCTGGCAGGGTTGGCCACCCTGAAACTCCGATGAGCGACGCACGCAACTCGGCCAGGGGCACGGCCCGGAATGCCGTCATCGTCGGCATGGGACGCACGGGCCTGTCCGTTGCGCGCCATCTGCAGCGCTGCGGCTACGGCATCTCGATCACCGACACGCGGGAATCACCACCGGAACTCGCGGGTGTGCAGGCCCTGGGATCCTCGGTGGTCACGCGTACCGGCGGGTTCGATCCGCTGCTGCTGGAACGGGCCGACATTGTCGTCACCTCTCCCGGCGTGCCGCTCGATGACCCCTTCTTCACGCAGGCCCGCGCGCGCGGTCTCGACATCGTGGGCGACATCGAATTGTTCGCGCGGGCCGCGGATGCGCCGGTGGTCGGCATCACGGGCACGAATGGCAAGAGCACGGTCACCACCTTGTTAGGCCGCATGGCCGAGCGCGCCGGCGTGCGCGTGCGCGTGGGCGGCAATCTCGGCCAGCCGGCGCTGGACCTGCTGGATCGCGGCCCCACCGATCTGTACGTGCTGGAGCTCTCGTCGTTCCAGCTCGACACCACGCACTCGCTCAAGCTCAAGGCCGCGGTGGTGCTCAACGTGTCCGCGGATCATCTCGATCGCTACGCGACGCTGCGTCACTACGCCGATTCCAAGGCCCGCATCTACGCCGGCTGCGAGACAGCGGTGGTGAACGCCGACGAACCGGAGGTGGTGCGCATGCCGCGCGCCGGTTCGCGCGTCATCACTTTCGGCTTGCAGGGCAACGCTGATTTCACGCTGGCAACACCGGCCTCCGACAAGGCTCCGTGGCTGGCGCGCCGCGGATCGCCGCTGCTGCCGCTGTCCTCGCTGCGGATTTCCGGCAGGCACAACGCCGCGAACGCGCTCGCAACGATGGCGCTGGGCGACGCGCTGCGTCTGCCGCTGCAGCCCATGGTCGACGAACTGCGCGAATTCACCGGCCTGCCGCACCGCGCCCAGTGGGTGGCGGAGCGCAATGGCGTGCGGTTCATCAACGATTCGAAGGGCACGAACGTGGGCGCGACGCTGGCGGCGGTCGCCGGCTTCTCCGGGCCGCTGGTGCTCATCGCCGGTGGCGATGGCAAGGGCCAGGACTTCACGGCGCTGGCCAATGCCTTCCGAGGCAAGGTGCGTACGACGGTGTTGTTAGGCCGCGATGCCGGTCTCATCGAGACCGCGCTGGCGGGTGTCTGCCACACGGTGCGCGTCAACGGCATGGAAGAGGCGGTACGCGAGGCCGCGCGCTTCGCGCGGCCTGGTGACACCGTGCTGCTGTCGCCCGCCTGCTCCAGTCTCGACATGTTCCGTGACTACGCGCACCGCGGCAGCGTTTTCGCCGCAGCCGTCCACGAGCTGCCAGGTTCGCCCTCCGGCGAGCAGGGGACACCACGATGAGCAAGGGCCGCGGAATGCACATCGACGGGGTGGCGCTGTCACTGGTGGCGGCCATCGTACTGCTGGGCCTGATCATGGTGACCTCGGCTTCGATCTCCATCGCCAGCAAGGAATCCGGCAACCCCTTCGCCTACCTGGAGCGCCAGCTGATCCTTTGCGTGGTGGGCTTCGTGCTCGCCGGCCTCGTGTTCTGCGTGCGCGCCGAGTTCCTCGACAAAATGGCGTGGCCGCTGCTCATCGTCGCCGTGGCGCTGCTGTTCTTCGTTCTGATTCCGGGGCTGGGCCACGTGGTCAACGGCAGCCGCCGCTGGATCCGCCTGCTCGGCTTCAATTTCCAGGCCTCCGAGCTCGCGCGCGTGCTCGTCCTCATCTTCATTGCGAGCTACGCCGTGCGGCGCGAGGACGAGTTGCGCGGCACCGCCATGGGCCTCATCAAGCCCGTCGGCCTTCTGTCCTTCGTGGCCCTTCTTCTGCTGGCTGAGCCGGATTTCGGCGCGGCGTCGGTGCTGTTCCTGACCGGCTTCGGCATCCTGTTCATCGCCGGTGCGCGCCTGCGTTACGTGCTCATCGCCGGCATCGCGGGTGCGGCCGCCATGGCCGCGCTGGTCATGCTGGCGCCCTATCGCATGCAGCGCGTGACTTCCTTCCTCGACCCCTGGGCCGATCCGTTCAACAGTGGCTTCCAGCTCACGCAGTCGCTGATCGCCATCGGCCGGGGCGAATGGTTCGGCGTCGGGCTCGGCGAAAGCGTGCAGAAGTTGTTCTATCTACCTGAGGCGCACACCGACTTCCTGTTCGCGGTGCTGGCCGAGGAGCTGGGCCTGGTGGGTGTGGCCGCGACGCTCGCGCTGTTCATCGCGCTGGTCTGGCGCAGCTTCTGGATCGCGCAGCTGGCCTCGCGCGCCGGTCTCAAGTTCCAGTCGTACCTCGCGCTGGGGTTCGGCTTGTGGCTGGGCGCGCAGGCGCTGATCAACATTGGCGTGAACATGGGCGTGCTGCCCACCAAGGGCCTGACTCTGCCGCTCATGAGTTACGGCCGCTCGAGCATGATCGTGACCCTGGCCTGGGTGGGCCTGCTGCTGCGTGTCTACCATGAAGCCATGCAGAGCACGCGCGGCATGGCCAGTGCGCGCGACGAAGGCTCGCGCGCGATGCGGATCGCGGGAGCGGAAGCATGAGCACCGTGCTCATCATGGCCGGCGGCACCGGCGGCCACGTCTTTCCCGCGTTGGCGCTGGCGCGCCTGTTGCGCGCGTCTTCGCACGAGGTGGTCTGGCTGGGCACGCGCAAGGGCCTCGAGGCACGCGTGGTGCCCGCGGAGAATCTCGCCATCGAATACCTGGCCATGAGCGGGCTGCGCGGCAAGGGCGCCCTGACCATCGTGCTGGCGCCTTTCAAACTACTGCAATCCATCTGGCAGGCGCTGGGCGTGATGCGCCGGCGAAAGCCCAGCCTGGTGGTGGGCTTCGGCGGGTTCGTCACGGGTCCCGGCGGCGTGGCCGCGTGGCTCACGCGCCGACCGCTGCTCATCCACGAGCAGAATGCCATTGCCGGATATTCGAACCGCGTGCTCGCGAAATTCGCTCGCCGCGTGCTGAGCGCATTTCCCAAGGCCTTTCCGCCGGGCGTCGATGACGAAGTGGTGGGCAACCCCGTGCGCGCCGAGATCGCCGCGCAGGATCCGCCCGCCGTGCGATTCGCCCGGCGCGAGGGCGGGCTGCGCCTTCTCGTCGTGGGCGGCAGCCTGGGCGCGTCGCGACTCAATGCCGTGGTGCCATTCGCCGTGGCGCAACTGTTGAAGGAAGGGATGACGCTGCATGTCCGTCACCAGGCGGGAGAGCGCGGCATCGAAGCCGCGCGGGCGGCCTATGCGGAGGCCAAGGTACCTGGCGACGTGTCGCCCTTCATCGACGACATGGCGCGCGCCTATGCGGAGGCGGATCTCGTGATCTGCCGCGCCGGCGCGCTCACCATCTCCGAGCTCGCGGCAGTGGGCGTGGCCTCGGTGCTGGTCCCATTTCCCGCCGCCGTCGACGATCACCAGACCTTCAATGCGCAGTTCCTGGTCCGTGAAGGCGCCGCGGTCCTGATCGCGGATCGCGACCTGACCGCCGACCGGCTCGCCACCACGCTGCGTGAGTTGTGCGCGGGGCGGGGCAAACATCGCATCCACTTCGTCGGCATCGGCGGCAGTGGCATGAGTGGCATCGCCGAAGTGCTGCTCAATCTCGGTTACGAGGTGCAGGGCAGCGACATCAAGCCGAACCCGGTGACCCGGCGCCTCGAGCAACTCGGCGCCCGCGTGATGATCGGCCACCGCGCCGAGCACGTCGGCGAAGCCGACGTGGTGGTGACCTCCAGCGCGGTGAATCACGAGAACCCCGAGGTCGCCACGGCGCTGGCGCGGCGCATCCCCGTGGTGCCACGCGCCGAGATGCTGGGCGAGCTCATGCGTTTCCGGTACGCCATCGCGGTGGCCGGTACGCATGGCAAGACCACCACCACCAGCCTCACCTCGTCGCTGCTGGCCGAGGGCGGTGAGGATCCGACCTTCGTGATCGGCGGCCTGCTCAAGAGCGCCGGCACCAACGCGCGGCTGGGCGCGGGCAAGTACCTCGTGGCCGAAGCCGACGAGAGCGACGCGTCGTTCCTGCACCTGAACCCGATGATCGCCATCGTCACCAACATCGACAACGATCACCTGGGCACTCATGACGGCGACTTCGAGCGGCTGAAGGCCAGCTTCGTGGCCTTCCTGCACAACTTGCCGTTCTACGGCCTCGCGGTGCTCTGCGTGGACGACGCGCATGTGCGCGGCATCCTCACGAAAGTGAACCGCCCGGTGGTGGGGTATGGATTCTCCGAGGGCGCCGACCTGCGCGCCGAGAACCTGCGCCGCGAAGGTTTGAAGACGCATTTCGACGTGGTGCGCCGCGCCGACGGACTGCGCATGCCGGTGACGGTCAACCTGCCCGGGCTGCACAACGTGCTGAACTCTCTCGCGGCGATTGCCGTGGCCCTGGAGATCGGCATCTCGCAGGAAGCCATCCAGCGTTCGCTCGCCAGCTTCCAGGGCATCGATCGCCGTCTCACGCATGTCGCCGACGTCAAACTACCGGCGCAGGGCGATGCGGTGACCATCGTGGATGACTACGGGCACCATCCCACGGAAATCGCCGCCACGCTCGATGCCATCCGCCAGGGGTACGCCGGGCGCCGCGTGGTGCTGGCCTTCCAGCCGCATCGCTACACGCGCACGCGCGATCTGCTCGACGATTTCGCCACCGTGCTGTCGGGCGCAGACGCTCTGCTGGTCACCGAGGTGTACGCGGCCGGTGAAGCGCCCATTGCCGCCGCCGACGGCCGCGCAATCTGCCGTGCCATCCGCACCCGCGGCAAGGTGGAGCCCGTGTTCGTGGAAAAGGTCGAGACGCTCGACGAGGCGCTCGAGGCCGTGCTCAAGCCCGGCGACGTGCTGCTGACCATGGGCGCCGGTTCCATCAGTGCCGTGTCGCATGCGTTGCCCGGCAAGCTTGGGGCCGATTCGGCCCGGAGGCAGGTGTGACGTGCGTGCCGCCATCCGAAAACTGGACATCGTCGAGGCAACGCTCATGAGCGCTCCGCTTCCTGTCCCTGCCGAGTTCCTGCCGCGCGTGAAACGCGACGAGCCCATGTCGCGCCACACGTCCTGGCACGTGGGCGGCCCTGCCGACGTGTTCTTCACGCCGGCCGATCGCACCGACCTGATCGCGTTCCTGGAAACTCTGCCCAAGGGCACGCCGTTGTTCTGGCTGGGCCTGGGTTCGAATCTGCTGGTGCGTGACGGCGGCATCCGTGGCGTGGTCATCGACACCACGGGACTCGACAAGCTCGAGCAGACCGGGCCGACCACGCTGTATTCCGACGCGGGCGTGCCTTGCGCCCGCATCGCGCGCCGCTGCATCTCGCTCGAACTCGGGCCCGCGGAGTTCTTTGCCGGAATTCCGGGCGTACTGGGCGGCGCGCTGGTCATGAACGCCGGCGCGTTCGGTGGTGAAACCTGGCCGCGCGTGCGCGCCGTCGATGTCTGCGACGCCCGCGGCCGCGAGCGCCGCCGCGATGCGCGCGAGTATTCCTATTCCTATCGCCGCCTCATCCCGCCGGTTCCTGGCGAGTTCTTCCTCGGCGCCGTGCTCGAGTTCGAACACCGCCCCGGGCTCACCGAGGACGGCATGCGGGACCTGATCGCCAGGCGCAAGGAGACGCAGCCCATCGGTGAATGGAGCTGTGGTTCGACATTCACCAACCCGCCCGGCAATCACGCCGCACGGCTCATCGAAGCGGCGGGCCTCAAGGGCCATCGCATCGGAGACATCATGGTGTCCACCAAACACGCGAACTTCCTCGTGAACGTTGGCGAAGCCAGGGCTGCCGACGTGGAGAAGCTCGTGAAGTTCATCCAGGACGAGGTGCAGAACCGTTCCGGCGTGCGCCTGACGCCCGAGTTCCACACCGTGGGTGAACCCCCTCAGGAGCCGGGCCGATGAGACTGCGTCACGACCCCAAGCTGTTGCGGCACGTCACGGACCCGAAGGAATTCGGCCGCGTGGCCGTGCTGTTGGGCGGCACTTCCAGCGAGCGCGAAATCTCGCTGAAGTCCGGGAATGCCTGCCTCGCGGCGCTGCTGAAGCGCGGCGTGGATGCGCACGGCTTCGATCCGAAGGAAAAGCCGCTTACCGAATCGCCCGCCGATATGGAGAACTGCCTCGAGCGGCTGGGCCTGCCGCTGATCGTCAAGCCGGCCACGCAGGGTTCCTCGGTGGGCATGACCAAGGTGGAGAAGGCGGAACAGCTGCTGCCGGCCTACCAGGCCGCGGCCATGCTGGAACCCACCGTGTTCGCCGAGCCGTGGATCACGGGAGGCGAGTACACCGTCGCCGTGTTGCAAGGCCGGGCGCTGCCGTCGATCCGCATCGAGACGCCGGCGACCTTCTACGACTACGAGGCCAAGTACTTCCGCAATGACACGAAGTATTCCTGCCCGTCCGGTCTTTCCGTCGAGGCGGAAAAACACCTCGCCAATCTCGCGCTGGCCACCTTCAACGCCGTGGGCGCCGAGGGCTGGGGGCGCGTCGACTTCATGATGGACAAGGCCGGCAAGCCCTATCTACTCGAAGTCAACCTGGTTCCCGGCATGACCGATCACAGCCTGGTGCCGATGGCGGCGCGGGCGCTGGACATCAACTTCGAGCAGCTGGTCTGGCAGGTGCTCGAAACCTCCTTCACGAGGACGCCGTAATCTTCAGCAAGCCCAAAAACCGGCGCAAGTCAGAGGGGAAGAAGTTCTCCTTCAATACGGCGTTGCTCGCGCGCTTCGGCATTGCCGCCATCGCGCTCGCCGCGCTGGCCATCGCCGGCACGCTGACCCTGGGCGCGCTCGACCAGAACATCTCGCAGGTCTCCGTCACGGGGCGCTTTCAGCGTGTCTCGCCCATGGAAGTGGAGCAGGCGGTGAAGGCGCGCGTGCGCGACATCGGTCTCGTGAGCGTGGACCTGGCCGCCGTGCAGCGCGCCGTCGAACAATTGCCCTGGGTGGATGGCGCCACCGTCGAGCGGCAGTGGCCGCGCGCGCTGAACATCCGCGTGGTCGAGCAGGTGGCGGCCGCGCGCTGGGGCGCGAACGGGCTGTTGAACACGCGCGGCGAGCTCTTCATCTCCGAGGCGCGGCACATTCCGGCGGAGCTGCCGCGGCTCTCAGGCCCGCGCGGCTCGGAAGGGGAGGTGGCGCGGAGATATCTCGCCGCGCAGAGCCAGATCACCGAGGCGGGCATGCGCCTCACCGCCGTAAGGCTGGATGCACGCGGCGCCTGGGAATTCGATCTCGACAATGGCATCACGGTGCGGCTCGGCCGCCGGCAGATCGACGAGCGCTTCGCGCGCTTCGTGCAGGCCGGCGTCAGCCAGATCGCGAGCCATGCGAACGACATCAACTACATCGACATGCGTTACACGAACGGCTTCGCGATCGGCTGGCGCTCGGGAAACCAGCGCGTGGCCGCCGCCGCGGCCACCGCCGACGAAGACAACACAGAAGGCGATTACTAAAGATGGCCCAAAATAATGGCCCAACATAATGGCTAAGCGCCCTGACAAGAACCTCATCATCGGCCTCGACGTCGGCACGTCGAAGGTGTCCGCACTCGTGGGCGAGGTCGCAGCCGACAACTCCATCGAGGTGATCGGCATCGGCACGCAGCCTTCGCGCGGCCTGAAGAAAGGCGTGGTGGTGAACATCGAATCCACGGTGCAGTCCATCCAGCGCGCCATCGAGGAAGCCGAGCTCATGGCCGGCTGCGAGATACGCTCGGTGTTCGCCGGCATCGCCGGCTCGCACGTGCGTTCGCTGAATTCGCACGGCGTGGTCGCCATCCGCGATCGCGAGGTGAGCCATGCCGACGTGGAACACGTGGTCGACGCGGCCAAGGCCGTGGCCATCCCCGCGGACCAGAAGATCCTGCATGTGCTGCCGCAGGAATTCATCATCGACGGGCAGGAAGGCATCCGCGACCCCATTGGCATGTCGGGCGTGCGTCTCGAGGCCAAGGTGCACATCGTCACCGGCGCGGAAAGCGCGGCGCAGAACATCGAGAAGTGCATCCAGCGCTGCGGCCTGGAAGTGGACGATATCGTGCTCGAACAGCTCGCCTCGAGCTTCGCCTGCCTCACCGACGACGAGCGCGAGCTTGGCGTCTGCATCATCGACATCGGCGGCGGCACCACGGACCTCGCGGTGTTCTCGCAAGGCGCCATTCGCCACACGGCCGTGATACCGATCGCCGGCGATCAGGTGACCAACGACATCGCCGTGTCCATGCGCACGCCCACGCAGTACGCCGAGGACATCAAGGTGCGCTACGCCTGCGCGCTGTCGCAGCTCGCGAACCCCGACGAGAGCATCGAGGTGCCGAGCGTGGGCGATCGCCCCGCGCGACGACTGGCGCGCCAGACTTTGGCCGAAGTGGTGGAGCCGCGCTACGAAGAGTTGTTCGGCCTGGCGCGCGAGGAACTGCGCCGCTCGGGCTTCGAGGAAATCATCGCGAGCGGCATCGTGCTCACCGGCGGCAGCGCCAAGATGGAAGGCGCCATCGAGCTCGCCGAGGAAGTGTTCCACGTGCCGGTGCGCCTCGGCCTGCCGCAGCACATCAAGGGGCTGTCGGACGTGGTCCGCAATCCCATCTATTCGACCGGCGCCGGCCTGCTGCTGTACGCGCGCGACAACGCGATCGCGGGCAA
>JAQSWD010000103.1 GCA_029266835.1 Steroidobacteraceae bacterium | reverse complement strand
AGTCACCAGCATGAATGCGACGTTTTGTCCGACGTTTTGCTTCGAAGCGCTCATGAAGTCGTCCTCGTTGGAATGAATGGCACGCAATTGCCGTACCTCGTACTTTTACCAGAAAAGTGAGAGTGCGGCGTAGTCCTCCCAATTGGCGCGTCCAACTAACTGTTCGGTCGAATCCTGAGGGTCAAACTATCCGAGCCCCTGAAACTCGACCGGCATCAGGAAACCCCGAGCATCACCAGACCCTGCAGGGCGGTGTAGAGCCACACCAGCCACGTGCTGTCGAACGTCGCGCGGCGCACGGCGTCGAGTTTCCCCGTCGCCAGCCGCGCCAATGTGTACGTGGCCATCAACGCGCTCAGTATCACGTTCACTCCCTGCCAGCACAGCAGTGCCCAAGCGGTCGCCGCGAAAGCATGCAGGGTGGGGTCGGCGCCACGGGCGGCATGACATTGAACGGCAAAGGCAAGCGAAAGAGTCACCATGCCGAGCACCGTCGCGGCCGCGAACCATCCGGCGCGCCCTTTCCGCTGCAGCCCCTTTTTCAGTAGCCCCTTCTTCAGTAGCGAAGAAGCGATGCAGGCAAGGACGATACTGATGATGGTGGCGGCGCCGGACACTGCATCGAACCATCCACCCTCGATTCCAACGCCTGGTGGCGGCCATGCGTCCGCCATGTACGCCAGGTAGAACCGGGAATAGAGAAAGCTGGCGAAAATGGAACCGTTGACGAGCAGAAGCACGACCACTCCCCACCAGCCGTGTGATCTCGCACCGGACATGTAGTCCGGCAGCTCGACGCCACCTCCCACCGCATGAAGCTTGCCGCCGGGCCGCGGGTCTCCTTCCCACAGCCACCGCAGGATGGCGACGACCGCCAGAGCGGCGCCGGCCAGCGCCACCCACATGAACTTCACTGTCAACGCGAAAAAGAACACCGCGGTGCCCAGGCCAGCCAGCAACGGCAGCCAGCTGGGCCCGGGAAGGCGCAGCAGATACTCGGGCCTGGCCTCGATCGCGCTGGTTACCATGGTCTCGCGCATCCCGGTCACACTGCCGGGTAGATAGTGCTGCCCGCTGTCGACTTCCTCTCTCAGCGCGGGTCGTTCCCAGAGCGGATAACGCCCCTCGACGCGAGGAATGCTGCGCGCGGCATAGCTGTCCAGCGGCAGCCACTCCAGCGTGCCGGCATTCCATGGATTCGTGTCCACCTTGTCCGCCGGTCGCAGATGCAGGATCAGGTCCACGAGCACGACGAGCACTCCGGCCGCCACCACCATGGCACCGGCCGTCGACAGGAGGTTCCACACATCCCATCCCGCCGATTCCGAATACGTCCACACGCGTCGCGGCATGCCCGCCATGCCCGCGATGTGCATCGGAAAAAACGTGAGGTGCACGCCAATGAACATGAGGGCGCAGCCCCATTTTCCGGCGCGCTCGGACAGCTGCCGACCGCTCACTACCGGTGCCCAGTGATAGATCGCTGCGAACACCGGGAAGACCATGCCGCCGATGAGCACGTAATGCAGGTGCGCGACCACGAAATAAGTGTCGTGCGCCTGCCAGTTGAATGGCACGGCGGCCAGCATCACTCCGGTCAGGCCGCCGAGCACGAAGATGCCGAAGAAACCCAGCAGGAACCAGGTCGACGCGGTGCGACGAACCGTCCCGCTGGCGAACGTCGCGATCCATGCGAAGACTTGCACAGCCGCGGGAATCGCGACGAACAGGCTCGCGACGGAAAAGAACAGCGTGGATGCGGGCGACATCCCCACCGAAAACATGTGATGGGCCCACAGCAGGAAGGACACGGTGCCGGTGGCGATGAGGGACGCCACCACCCAGCGATAACCCACCAGTTCCCGCTGCGCCAGCGTCGCCACCATCATCGACACCAGCCCCGCTCCGGGCAGGAAGATGATGTACACGTCGGGATGCCCGAACAGCCAGAACAGGTGCTGCCACAACACCGGGTCACCCTCGCGCGCGGACACGAAGAACGGCCAGTCGAAAGCGCGCTCCAGTTCCAGCAAGGCCGTCGCGGCGATGACGGGCGGGAAGGCGAAGATGATCATGCCGCCGATCACGAGCATGGCCCACACGTAGATGGGCATGCGGCCAAGCGTCATGCCTGGCGGCCGCGTGCGCAGGATGCCGACCACGATTTCGATGGCGCCGGCGATGGCGGAAATTTCGATGAAGCCGATGCCCAGCAACCAGAAGTCGGTGCGAATGCCCGGCGAGTACTCGGTTCCCGTGAGCGGCGGGTACATGAACCAGCCGCCATCGGGCGCGACATCGAAGAAGATCGTGCCGAAGAACAGCAGGCCGCCAATGGCATACGCCCAGAAGGCATAGGCAGAGAGCCGTGGAAACGGCAGATCGCGTGCGCCGAGCATTGCCGGCAGCAGCAGGATGCCAATCGCTTCGACCACCGGCACCGCGAACAGGAACATCATGACGCTGCCGTGCATGGTGAACAGCTGGTTGTACGTGTCGTAGTCGACGAAGTCGTTGTCCGGCACCGCGAGCTGGGCACGCATCATCAGCGCAAGCACCCCGCCCAGCACGAGGAACAACAGCGCGGCGCCGATGTACATCAGCCCGACGTAGGTATTGTTGACCGCGGAAAAGATCCGCCAGCCACGCGGGGGTTTCCACACCTCGGCCAGCTGCTCGAATTCGCCCGGCGGCCGCGGCAGCGAATTGGGCAGCGGCGCGTCTTTGCGCTCAGCGAAGCTCATAGAGCAGTCCCAGGCCCGCAAGATAAAAGAGGATCACCGCGATGGAATCGTATCCCATGCGCAGCAGCGTGCGGTCGCGGCGTTCGAGCATTCCTGCCAGGTAGATAGAGGTCAGCACCAGCGCGAGGAGCGCCGCCGTGGCGGCGAAAGCACCGGCCTCGACCATCACAGGCCCGCCGCGATGCAGGGCATCGACGAGAACAAGAATGGTGACGTTGAACAGGTTGGTGCCGAAGATGTCCGCGATCGCCATCGTATAGCGCCGCAGCTTCACCGACTCGAGCACCGTGCTCATCTCGGGCAGCGACGTGCCGAAGCCCAGAATGACGGCGCCGAAGAAACTGGTGCCCAACCCGGTTTTTCCGGCGAGCACTTCGCCGGAACGCGCCAGCAGAAAACCGGCGATGAGGATGACCGACGCGCAGGCGGCGATGTACAGGCTGAGACGTCGCAGACTGCGCTCGTCGGCTGGCCCCGTGTGACTGGATTCGTCGTCCGGTTTCCCGGTATCCGCATGCCAGCTGGCGTCGCTGCGTGATCGCGTCAACAGCCGGATGCCGGCGGCGTAGGTCGCCACGAGCAGCCAGCTTCCCCAGCCGATACCGAGGAACTGGCGCGGTCCCAACGAGGCGGATAACGCCACGAGCGCCAGGGCGATGACACATACGACCCCCTGCAGCACCAGGCTGATGGTGGGTACGCGCGAGGTCAATGCTTCCCGACGATAGGCGGCGTCCGCGACGGCGAGGATGACCACATTGATCGAGGCGCTGCCCAGAATGTCGTTGATCGACAGGATGGCTGCGCCATGCAGCGTGGCGCTGACGGCAACGGCGATCTCGGGCAGCGACGTGGTCGCGCCGAGCAGCAACATGCCGATCGCCGCCTGACCAATGCCCGTGCGCCGCGAAATGACATCCGCGAGCCTCGCCAGTCGGGTGCCTGCGATCCAGACGGCAATGGCCGCGCCAATGAAAACCGGGATGAGAACAGCGAGTGACAGGTCCTCGATGTTCATCTCAGGCTCTCGAGCCACGCGGCGACCGCGCGCAGTTCCTGGCCATCGTAATCGCGAGCGTCGGGCATGGCATTGCCCGGCTTCAGCGCTTGTCCGCCGGCGATCCAGCCCGCCATCGTGCCGACGTGATTGGTGAGAACGCCGGCGGCCAGCGAGTGGCGGCTGCCCACGTGCGTGAGATCCGGGCCCAGATCGCCGCGTGCCTCGGTACCGCGCACGGCATGACAATCGCCGCAACCGCCTCGCATGAAGGCGGATCTTCCCTGCGCCAGGAAATCGTCGCCGGGCGCGGCGGCATCGCGTGCTTGCCGTTCGCGCCAGCGCTGAAAGCCATCTTCGGTTTCGACGACCACCACCAGCCCCATGAGCGCGTGCTGGCCCCCGCAGTACTCGGCGCACACACCTCCATGGACGCCAGGTTCATCCGCCTTCAGCACCAGTCGGTTGCGATGGCCGGGAATCATGTCGACCTTGCCTGCCAGGGAAGGCACCCAGAAACTGTGGATGACGTCTTCGGTGACGAGTTCGAGTTCGACCGCGCGCCCCGCGGGCAGGCGCAGTTCGTTCGCCAGTTCGAATTCCTCCGCTCCGATGCGGTAACGGACCTCCCACCACCATTGCCTCGCTTTCACCTCGACGCGAATGGCGGCGGCGTCGGTGGTGGACAGTCCCAGCGCGCGAGAGGCATCGCTGACGCAGTCCAGAAGGAAGCGCAGGACGCCCTGCCCCTGAAAATTGTTCAGCGTGTTGCCCACCGCGACGGAATATCCAAGCAGTGCGACGAGGACCGTGACCGGAAACGCCAGGCCTCCCACCGCGAGCCAGAGCCTGGCGCGAACCGGCCTGGGACGCGAGAACACCGCATACAACAGCAATGCCATCACCAGCAGGAAAATCACCGTACAGCCCACGTACATCGTCAATGACAACTCGTGGATGAGCGATGCACTGCTGCCGGCGGCCGGCCTCCAGGTGGGCTCCATGCGTCAGTCCAGCGTGTATAGATAGGCGGCGATGTCACGCGCGGACTGCGCGTCGTCCACCACCGCCGGCATGGCCGTGTGTGGCGCCATGCCAGGGGGATCGCGCAGCCAGGCCACGAGCCGATCCGGATGGTTGGGCCACTTGCCCGCCAGGTGGGGACGCCGTGCGAAGCCAATCAAAGTCGGGCCCACGACTCCGCGTGCCGCGCGCACGCCGGGAATGACGTGGCAGGCTCCGCATTGCAAGCGCGCGACTTCCAGGCGTCCGCGCTCGGGGTCGCCGTCGATGATCGAAGCGCGAGTCTCGCTGCGATCTCCGCAACCCAGGCCCGCGAGCGCCAACGCGCCACCGATCGCCAGCATCCCGGGTCGCCGGTTCATGGCGGGTCCAGCAGGAACTTCGCCATCGCGCGCGCATGCTCCGGCGCGACGCCGAGATCCGGCATCAGGGTGTGCGGATTGACGCTGGCCGGATCCATGATCCAGCGTGTGAGATTGTCTTCGGTGTTGGGCAGTACACCGGCGATGTAGGCGCGCTTCGGCCAGTCGATCAGTGGAGGCGCGGTGTCCACGCGCGGGCCGACCACACCCTCGATGCGATGACAGGAATGACAGGCATATTGCCGCAGCAGTACGTCCGGCCCTTCCTCGGGCGCGGGGAGGCTGAGGCGCGGTTCGCAGCGTGCGCCCGCAGTCGACTCCATGTACTCGCGATAACCGCGCACATCGAGCGAGGGCAGCGATTCGACGAACGCCACCAGGGACCACAGGCTTTCGTCCGACAATCGATACTCCCACGCCGGCATGCCGGTCATGCGGATACCCTTGCGAGTGACGTGGTACAGCCACTCGGGCGGCTGTGAAGCCGCTGCATCCGTCAGACTCGCCGGCACAGGCATCATGCCCAGTGCGAACGATTCAGGCGCCACGCCGGGGGCGCCGTGACAGACGATGCAATGTTCGCGGAAACAAGCGGCGCCGCGCGCCCGCATGTGTGCATCAGTTTCCGGCGCCGCCAGTTCGTCAGTGGCGGCACGCACGGAATACTTCAACCCGAGCTCCAGTATCCGATGAGTGGCCCGGAAATGTTGTTTGGTGGCGTCGGTGGTCAGCGCGCCCGAGAGCAACACCGTGGCGCCAACGGCTGCCCCCAACAAGACCAGGCCGATGGCGCCCAGGAACAGCAGGAATACATGCCGCCGGAGTTTGAACATCACCGGGGAGGCTAGTGTTCACCGGAACAAAGTGCTGTAGGCAGACGGGCGAAGGTGGCGGCCGGCCGCGAACGAACGCTGCCACATGACGCCGGCGAGACAATTGGGTAATGTTTTCGCGATGAGTACCCCGGCCCGGTTGCCTCGGCAGATCCCGTACATCATCGGCAATGAAGCGTGCGAGCGCTTCAGCTTCTACGGGATGCGCAACATCCTGACGCCGTTCCTGGTCAGCACGCTGCTGCTGTACGCACCGGAAGCCGAGCGTGCCGGCATCGCGAAGGACGTGTTCCATTCCTTCGTGATCGGCGTCTATTTCTTCCCGCTGCTCGGCGGCTGGATCGCGGATCGGCTGCTCGGCAAGTACCGCACGATCCTGTGGCTGTCGCTGGTCTACTGCGTCGGACACGCCTGTCTCGCCGCGTTCGAGGACAACCGCGCCGGTTTCTACACTGGCCTCTTCCTCATCGCGCTCGGTTCCGGCGGCATCAAGCCTCTGGTCGTGTCGTTCGTCGGCGATCAGTTCGACCAATCCAACAAACACATCGCGAAAGTCACTTTCGACGCCTTTTACTGGACCATCAACTTCGGCTCGTTCTTCGCTTCATTGCTGATGCCGATCTTCCTGCGCGAATACGGCGGAGCGGTCGCGTTCGGCATCCCGGGAATCCTGATGTTCATCGCCACCGTGGTGTTCTGGGCGGGGCGCAGGAAATACGTGAATGTGCCGCCGGCACCGGCCGACCCTCATTCATTCCTGCGCGTCGCACGCACGGCGTTGTTGTCGCGAGTCGAGGGACAAGGCCGGCCCGGCCTCGTCGTCGCGGCCATCGGCGCGGCGCTGGCGGTTGGCGCGCTGGCGATGATGGGGTCGCTCGGCTTCGTGGCATCCACCTGCCTGGCGCTGGTCTTCGTGCTGGCTTTCGGCGGCGCGGGCGCGTTCATGCAACTGGACCGCGCCAGCGCCTTGCATCCCGCGGATCGCATCGACGGTGTGCGCGCGGTGCTTCGCATCCTCATCGTGTTTGCGCTGGTGACTCCGTTCTGGTCGCTGTTCGACCAGAAGGCATCCACGTGGATTCTGCAGGCGGACCAGATGGTGAAGCCCGAGTGGTTCTCTTCCGCGCAGATGCAGGCGCTGAATCCGGCGCTGGTCATGATCCTGATCCCCTTCAACAACCTGGTGCTGTACCCGGCATTGCGGCGTCTCGGTATCGACGTGACACCCCTGCGTCGCATGGGCTTCGGTATCGCGTTCTCGGGCGTCGCGTGGATCGCTGCCGGCGCCATCCAGCTTTCGATCGACGGCGGCGAGCCGGTCTCCATCGTCTGGCAGGTGTTGCCGTATGCGCTGCTCACTTTCGGTGAAGTGCTGGTGTCTGCCACCGGGCTCGAGTTCGCGTACAGCCAGGCGCCGCAGTCCATGAAAGGCGTGATCATGGCGTTCTGGTATCTATCGGTGACGACGGGCAACCTCTGGGTGTTGCTGGTCAATGCCACCGTGCGCAACGAGGCGGTGTTGTCGAAGATCGCCGGCACGGGACTGACGGAAGCCGCCTTTCTCATGTTCTTCTTCGCGGCATTCGCGTTGCTCGTCGCAATGGTGTTCGGGTGGTATGCGCGGCGGTATCCGATGCAGGACCATTATCGGGACGCCGGCGCTCAACACTGACGAGCCCTGGGTGCGCCATCGTGGCAGTTGGATCAAACGTCCGCTAGCCTTTGCGCATTGGCGAACGAGGGGATTCAGGCATGAAGTACGGCGCACTCGCGACGTTGTTGTTGATCTCCGGATGCACGGGCCTGCCACGCGAAACTCCGCACTCGCCAGCACCCGCGGTCAGCGTGTTCGTGGTCGCGCATCCCGATGACTGGCAGCTCTTCATGAACCCCGCCGCGTTTCACGCCATGAACGATGCGCACGAGAAAGCGGTGTTCGTGCACGTGTCGGCGGGTGATGCCGGCAAGGTGCTGGGCGGCGAGCCGACTCCTTATTATCTGGCGCGTGAGGAAGGGGCACTGCGCGCCATCCGTTTCATGGCGAATGCCGCCAACGCGACCGCCGCGCTGGGCGCCGATTCGAAGCCCGAGGCGGTGAATCGCGCCGGCCACAAGATCGCTCGCCACCACTACGCCAATTCGGTCACCTACTTCCTGCGCATCCATGACGGCAACATCGTCAATGGCGACGATTATCAGCAGCATCCGCTGGCGCTGGAGAGGCTGCGCAGCGGCGCGTCCATTGAAACCAAGGCCATCGATGACAGCGCGCACTACGCGGGATGGAGCGATTTCGTCGCCACGCTCGAAGCCGTGGTCCGCAGCGAGCATGCGCCCGGAGCCGCGCTGAACCTGCACATCGCCGAGCTCGATGAGGAGCGCAACCCCGGCGACCACCCGGATCACCGCGCCGTGGCTTTCGCGATGGAGGAAGTCGCCGCCCGGCTGCCTTGCGCGCGGGTCAGCCGCCACCAGGAATACGCCACGCGCGATCGCCAGCCGAATGTCGTGGGCGTGGATTACATGATCGACGTGGGGACCTGGGCGGCGACCGCGTCGGGCCTCAGCGATCTTCACGCCGGCAGCACGTGGGAGCCGGGACACAACGCCTGGCTGGGGCGGGACTACCGCCGAACGCAGGAGCCGCGCGGCCCTTGCAACCAGGGCAACTAGGGCAGGTTGGTGAAGTTGATCGAGACCAGCGGAGCCGGATCGCCCACCTGCGCATTGGTGGTAACCATGCGTCGCGAGTCGCCCGTCAGACCCATGAGCTCGAGGACGACTCCCGAGTTCAATGGCCCGCTCAGCAAACTGTCCACCTGGGTTCCATCGGCGTCGAACACCATCACGTTGTCGAGATCGCCCTCGAACACCTGCAACGCCACGTACAGGCGGCCATTCCAGTTGCAGTCGATGGCCTGCACCGAAGTGCCGGGGTAGTCAGGCCGTTCGATCTCGCGCAGCCGAAGTGGCGGGTCGACGTCGATCGCAATCTCGGTCAGCGAGGCCGAATTGTGCGTGTACAGACGCGTGCCGGAGGGCGTGATGCACATCTGCCGCGTGAACCCGTTGTCTTGCGTAAACACGGCGCCCGCCGTGGAAATCTCGAGCGCGCGTCCGCCCAGCGTGCCGAAGACCATGCCGAACTGACTCACGGTTTCGCTTGTGGAATGCCCCAATATCGTGAACAGCCGGCTGCCGTCCGGCGATGTCGCACGTACGGATTCGAACTCGACGAACCACTGACCACCCTGGCTCGTCTGTTCCAGCAGCGTGCCGGCTTCGAGGTCGATGATCTCGGTCCTGCCGGAACCCAGCGGCGTGATGAGGATCGGGTATCCATTCACGCGCGTGAAGCGGATCTTCGCGTCCAGCGACTGGAAACGCGGCGTGATGTTCCAGGTGTTCAACACCGCGCCGGTCACGGCATCGATGGCCACCACGCGATTGGTAGCTCCGTTCGCGACATAGAGCGCGGTGCCGTCCGAATTCACCTCGATGGAGATGGGATAACCAAGGCCCTCCGCGATGTTCTGAAAGTTCGCGTTATCGAACGTCGCGATCTCGGCGCCGGTATACACGTGGTAGACGTGGACCTGGCCGCCATAGAGGCTGTACGCGTACGGCTCGACGGGATTCACCGCCTGCGCCCAGGGAAATTCCGGCAGCAAAACACTGAGGTCCGCCGGGTTGGCGGAGCCTTTCCAGTACCCCACCCGGATGGTCTCGCTGCGTTCGATATTCGCGCTCGCGGACGAGAGCGTGACCATCGCCACGTGCAGCGAGTCGGGCGCAAGCCCGGCGGCGGGATTCACGGTGAGCGTGATGTCGCC
>JAQSWD010000210.1 GCA_029266835.1 Steroidobacteraceae bacterium | reverse complement strand
CCGTCAATCCAGTTTCTTATAGAAGACCACCGTGGAGCAGGGCGCGCCGTCGGGCATGAGTGCGTAGCAGGGAATCGTGCCGACGCGTTGCCAGCCGCCGCGTTCGTACAGTCGTTCGGCGTCCTCACTGGCGGTATCGAGCACCAGCAGTGACTTGCCGGCATCGCGCGCCGCGGCCTCGGTTTCTCGCAGCAGCGCGGCCCCGGCGCCCAGGCGTCGTGCGCGCCGATGCACCAGCATCTTGGCCACGTCGGCGCGATGCGGCTGATTCTCGGGCGACGCCCAGATGGCCTGCGCCGTGCCCACGATCTGCCCGCGCGCATCGTGCGCGGCGATCAACACGCGGTCCTGACTTGCCAGGCCGGCATCCACGGCGCGCCAGAAGGTTTCGGCCTTGGCGCGGGTCATCGGCCACAAGAAGCTCACCGACGCGCCGCCTTCCACGCAATCGATGAGCAAATCGCAGAGTTGGTCCATCCGGGTCGCGTCGATGCGCGCCAGCCGAGAAGTGGTGATGCCACTCATGACGCCAGAACCACCACGTAGCGCGCCTCCTTGCGCGTGCGATTGCGGAACGTGACGGGCGCATCCAGTTTCATGGCCAGGCAATCGTCGGCGCCGAGTTTGTGGACTTGGTCGCCGACAGACACCTCGATGGCGCCCTCGAGGATCCAGATCTGCTGCGCGACCGCAGTGTCCCGCGCGCCGGTTTCGAAGGCCACGGTGGCGCCGGCCGGAAAGTGCACGTCGACGATGCGGATGGGCGAGGGGAAGCCGGCGGGCGAGATGTTCCGACGACGATAACCGGATTCGGGATCCTGCCAGGTGGTTCGATCCGGGCCGCGTGACACCGGGTTGTCGCCTGCGGCGGAATCTTCGAACAACGATGACAACGTGCAACCGAGGCCCGTGGCGATTTTTTCCAGCAATACGGCGGTGGGACTGGTCTCGCCACGCTCGACGCGAGAAATCATGGCGCGGCTGACGGCACTCCGGCCGGCCAGGGCTTCCAGGCTCAACCCGCGTTTCGTCCGCAACGTGCGGACACGGGTTGCAATACGGTGGTTGACGTCTCTCATAGTGGAATAATCGTCCACTAAAGTAGAAACCGGGTCAACCGCGTGCTACGGTCGCTGGGCTTGCGGGAGAAGGGGCTTCCATCCCCACCGCATCACATGGAAAAATTTCTTGCGTGAGAGCTGATCGTGCGACGCATTTAACGGATGAAACTGCATCGGACGTCCCCACATCCGGTGATCGAGCGCAAAAGTTTTCCGCGCAGCGAGTGCGGGCGCAAACCGGGAGGGGAACCCTTATCCAGTCCTACATTTTTCATGCGTGACGTAGTCCAATCTTGACAGTGAATTTTTTGGTCAAAACCCCTGAATCGTATAGTCTTACCGCCTTATGACACCCACCCCGAACGCTTCGAATAACGACTCCGCGCGCGCCGATGCCCGCAAGACGGTTCGCGTCGTCATGCAGGAATATCTGCGCCGCGATTCACTGCTTCCCGTGCTGCGGCTGGTATTCGATCTGCTGTTGTTTGGTGCCGCCATCGTCGGCGCCTGTGCCTTCGAGGCCTGGTGGGCCAAGATGCTGATGGTGGTGCCGGCGTCCATCGCCATCGCGCGCCTGTTCGTGATCGGCCATGACGCCTGCCATGGCAGCTACACGAAGTATGACTGGCTCAACAAGGTCATCGGACGCATCGCGTTTCTGCCGTCGCTCACGCCGTTCTCTCTCTGGGACGTGGGCCACAACGTGGCGCACCATGGCTTCACCAACCTGAAGGGCCGCGACCAGGTCTGGGTGCCGATGTCCGCGGAGGAGTGGGCCGCCGCTTCGCCGTCGCGCCGCGTTCTCGAGCGCATCTACCGCTCGGGCTTCGGCCAGGGCCTCTACTACACCATCGAGATGTGGTGGAAGAAACTCATCCTGCCCAGCAAGAAACACGTCGGCGTGCGCCGCGCGATCTTCATCTGGGACAACGTGCTGGTGTTGAGCGTCGCTGCCGCGTGGATCACCGCGCTGGTGCTCTGGGCCGTATACGACAACCACTCCGTCACCTGGACGCTGCTCGGCGGTTTCGTCCTGCCTTTCCTGGCCTTCAACTGCATCATGGGTTGGGTCATCTACGTGCAGCACACGCATCCCGATGTCGCCTGGTTCGACAAGCGCGACGAGTGGCAGAAGCGCCTGGGCTTCATCACCACCACCATCAACGTAGAGGTGCCGAAGGCCGTGGGCCGCATCCTTCACGATATTCTCGAGCACGGCGCGCATCACGTGAACACGGGTGTGCCGCTGTACCGCCTGCGCGCGGCGCAGACCGCGCTCAAGACCGCCGTCCCGCAGCTGGCCCGCACGTACGTCCTCAACTGGAAGCGTTACTGGGCGACGGTTCGTACCTGCAAGTTGTACGACTACGCCAATCATCGCTGGCTGGACTTCAAGGGTCGCGTCACCGCCGCGCCCGTGTTCCCCGAAGCCACGCAAACCGCCAGCTGAGGTTTGTCGAATCCAGGTAGTTCGTGGTGAACTCGCGGCATGCGAGCCACCACGAAGCGCCTGTCTCCGCCGCTCTTCCTCGCCTGCCTTCTGGCGTTCGTCGCCAATGCGGCTGACAAGCCGGTCGCCGGTCCCGACGATGCCGATCCTCGCAACTGGACATCGTACGGCCGCGTAGCCACTGAAAGTCATTTCAGTCCGCTGATCGAGATCAACCGCGACACGGTTTCGCGCCTCAGACTCGCGTGGACCCTCGATCTCGACGTCACCAGCGTCAACTCCACTCCGCTCGCTGTCGATGGCGT
>JAQSWD010000209.1 GCA_029266835.1 Steroidobacteraceae bacterium | reverse complement strand
CCCCGGCGGCGCCAGGTGGGCAACACGTAGACGCCTTCCACGAAGCCCACGGGCGAAGTCTCCGTTCCATTCACGTAATCGGCGCGGATGGAGCCTTCGATGAATCCGATGGGGACACGCTGGTCGTCGTACATCATGAGCTGCAGGAAACGCTCCGGCTGCGCCAGCGCGATGGCCATGTAAGCGCGGTGCTCGTCGGCGGTGGCGTCCGCCCAGAGCGCCATGCGGAAATCCAGCCACCCCGGCTGGTCCAGGCTGATGCAGCGCTCCATCGTCATTTTCTGCGTCATGGGAAGAAGCGTATCAGGCGAAATACGGGGTCATACAGTGTTGACCGGTTTTCGGCACTGAATGGACGCCGGGGCGATCCCGCGGAAGAATTTCCGCCATGCCCCTCCCCGCCACATCCATCGACAAACTCTCAGACCACTCAGGCGCTTACGTCATCTGCGTGACCTGCGCCCGATGCCAGCATCAGCGCGAGATGGACCCCCGGTCGCTGGCTAACATCCTGGGCTGGAACACCACGCTCAAACAAGCCTGCACGCGGCTGCGCTGCTCCCAATGCCAGGCGCGGCAGATCAAGGTGGAAATCGCCTTCAACCGCAAACCGCGCGGGTGGAAGTCCAACCCTTCCTGATGGTTGGTGCCGGGTGGGGAAAGTGGGGAAACTGAAACTTTCCCCACTTTCCCCACCCGGCACCAACCTAGTCAGCGGAAAACTTCAGGCTGCGCAGCACGGACCGCTCGATGCTCTCACAATCGACGGCGCCGCTGGTTCCGCCGCGCTCGACTTTCTCGACGTTCACCGAACAGGAGCTCACGTCGATGGGAGGCACGATGCGACCGCCGAGAACCAGGTACGGAACCACGCTGGACGCTTCGCCGCCCTCCGGCACCGTCACGCGCAGCAGCAGATATTGCTCGTCGGTGCCGCCGTATTCCAGCAGCGCGGTGCGCACACCGTTCTCGTAGCGATACAGGCCCGGCGCGATGGAATGTTTGCCCATGACATCCAGGGCCAGCGAATACTCTCGGCCCGCATAGCGAAACGTCGCTGACCCCGTCTTGAATGCCGCCTCCTGGCGCCGTGCGCCCTCGCCCATGCGCGCGTTGCGCATGCGGCGCCCCGTGGTCACGGTAGCGGAAGTGGCGCCGTCGGGTAGTTTGGCCATGCGCAACACCGCCACGGGAACACCCGAAGCAAAGCCCACCCGTTGCAGGTAGAGGGTGAGCCTCTGCCCCGGCGGATAGATGTCGAACCCCAGGCCGGCGGGCAAGCCCGACATCAACCAGTATTTCTTGCCGGCCTGTTCGAACTGCAACTCCGGCAGGTCGCCGCTGAAGTACAGGTCGGTGATGTCGCCGGTTTCGCCTCGGCTGCTCACCCACGAGCTGATCAGCGGCCGGAAGCGCCCCGAAGGCTGACGCTTCGCACCGGTGAACGTCGCCGTGGTGCTGTACCACGCGCCATTCGGACCCAGCTCGGCCTCGTCGTTCTGCGAGCGCGCGGCGCCGCCCATGACCTTCGCCAGCGTGGAGGGCGCATATGCCGATTCATCGGTGTCGTCCGGCATCGATTGCGCCGCAGCCTGCGACATCGCACCGAGACCCAGCAGCAATGCCGCCCACACACGAAGCCTCAAGCCCGGGCTCCCGCGAAGATGGCCTCGATTTCATCCTGATTGTTGGGCCGCACCACCCGCCCCACTTCTTTGCCCTGGTCGATGAACACCAGCGTGGGCCATAGCTTCACGCGAAACGACCGGCCCAGGGGCTTCCCTTTGCCGTCCTCGATCTTCACGTGGCTGACTTCAGGATGCCGCCCGAGCACCGCGCCGATGTCAGGCTGCGCGGCTTTACAGAATCCGCACCAGCTGGCACCGAACTCCAGCACCGTGGGCTCGATGAGGGCATCGATTTCTTCGCGAGTAGGTTCTTGCATGACCCGAAGCCTACACCACCCGCGCACCGCGACGCGTCATTGGCGAGAGGGCGGTTGTAGGAACCCTCCCGCAGCAATGGCACGGATCGCGACGGATTCTTGACGCCTTGCCCGTGCGCCCTAACCACTGGTAGGTACATCTACTCAAGACCGTTGCTGGGCGACCACCCGCTGCGTATCTTGCGTCGACCCCGCGGAGGAGTTCATGGGCACTAACAACATCGTCCTGGTGCACGGTCTCTGGATGACGCCGCTCAGTTTCGAATACTGGGCGCATCATCTCTCCGAGCGCGGCTGCGAGGTTTACGCACCCAGCTGGCCCGGCATGGAACGCGACCTTCGCGCACTGCGCCGTTCTCCGGAGAGTTACGCCAACATCGGCTTCCGGCGCATCGTCGACCACTACGAGAAGCTGATACTCGACCTGGACAGCGCTCCCATGATCATGGGGCACTGCATCGGCGGGCTGGTGGTACAGGCCCTGCTCGATCGCGGTCTTGGAGCCTGTGGCGTCGCCATCGCTTCGGCGCCGATCAAGGGCATCTGGACGCTGCCCTACTCCACCCTGCGCGTGGTCACCCCGCAGCTGTTGCACCCGAGGCGGTGCGAGCCGCTCACGCCGCAGCAGTTCCACTACGCGTTCATGAACAACACCACGGCCGAGGAGTCGTTCCGCGTGTAGCGGAACAACCGCGCGCCGCTGCTCATGATCGCCGGGGGCCAGGATCACCTGGTGCCCCCGTCCATCGTCAAAGCCAACGTGCGCGCCTACCGGAAATCCACCGCCGTCACCGAATACAAGGAATTCCCCGGCCGGACGCATTTCATCATCGCGCAGCCGGGCTGGCAGGAAGTGGCCGACTACGCGCTGGCGTGGGCGCAGGACCAGGAGCTGCTGGTGCAGCGCGAACAGCGGCGCATCGCGCGCGAAGCGAGCGCACGCGAGAACTCACGGCGAGTTGCCTGACGCGCCGAATGCGAACCCGATGATGTCCATGAGGATGTGCGCCAGGATCAGCGGCCACAACAGGCGCGTACGCGAGTACACGTAGCCGAACAACACGCCCATGGGCACGATGGTGAGGATGCCGATCGGCCCCTGGTACAGGTGATACAGCAACCGGATGCAGGTGCTCACGTTGATCGCCGTCCACGTGCCACGCACCGGCGTGATCGCGGCGATCACGTAACCCGCCACGAACACTTCCTCGAATATCCCGTTCACCACCGACGCCAGGACCACGAGGCTCATGCTGAGATCGCCCGCGGGCGAAGGATATCGCGCCGCCGCGGCCTCCATTTCCGCGGGAAGCGCCCAGGACGCCAGCAGCTGCACGCCTATCCACAGGCCATAGGTGACGATGAGCAGCACCACGCCCAGCAGTGAGCTTCGCAGGTTGACGCTCAGCCCCAGCTTTTCCAGCGTCCAGCCGCGAATGCGCAGGAACCAGACCAGGATCACCGACTGCGCCAGCTCGAAGATCAGCACGCCGATCAGCGCGGCATTGTCGTAGTAGCCCTGGTTCTGTTCTGGCGTCGCGCCGACCGACAGGATGGACGTGAAAATCGAGAGCCCGAAGGCCCAGGAGATGACGAACAGGAATTCGACGCGCGCCGGCAGCCGGCGGATCAGCTCGTGCAGTGGATTCATCAGCGTCGGGCGTCACTCATGGACGAGACTCTAACGGTTTTTTTCGGTCGGCACTTCGGCTTACACTCGGCCCATGCGCCTCAATTCGTTGTTCGGCCTCTGCGCCCTCTGTGGACTCGCGAGCATCGCCCGCTCGGAGGACGTGCTCATCAAGACGCGGGATGGAGTGACGCTGTCCGCCATCGTCGAGCGGCCTCAAACCACCGGGCGCGTGCCGACGGTGATGCAATTCACCATCTATGCCAATCTCGATGAAGACAGGAAAAGTACGGCGGAGATCAGCGCACGCGGCTACGCCGCGGTCGTCGCGTACGCACGCGGCAAGCACCAGAGCCCGGACAAGCCCGTGCCCTACGAGCACGATGCCGCTGACGCGCACGCCGTCCTCGACTGGATCGCCAAACAACCCTGGAGCGACGGCCGCGTCGGCATGACAGGCGGAAGCTATTCGGGCTTCACGGCCTGGGCCGCCACCAAGCGTCGGCATCCGGCGCTCAAGGCCATCGCGGTGTCCGCGGCCGCCATACCGGGCCAGGGCCTGCCCATGCACAACAATGTGTTCGTCACCGACAACTATGCCTGGGCGTTCTACGTCACCAACAACAAGCTGCTGGACGAGACGCTGTACTCGGACAATCAGCGCTGGTGGAAACACCCGCGCGACTGGTTCGCCAGCGGACGCCCCTATCGCGAGCTCGATGCCGTCGAGGGCACGCCGAACCCGTTCCTGCAGCGCTGGCTGCAGCACCCGTCCTTCGACAAGTACTGGCAGAACATGGTGCCGTATGGCAACGAGTTCGCGCGCATCGACATCCCTGCGCTCACCATCACCGGCTACTACGACGGTGCGCAGATCTCCGCACTGACGTATTTCAAGCAACACGTCGCGCGGGCCCGCGGCGCGGAGCACTACGTGGTCATCGGGCCTTACGACCACCTGGGTACGCATTGGAGCGTGAAGCCCACGGAGCTGCGCGGGTACACCATCGACCCCGTGGCGCAACTCGACTCGCAGGAGCTCAAGCTCGCCTTCATGGACTACGTGCTGAGAGGCAAGCCCAGGCCGGCGTTACTCGCCGACCGCGTGAACTACCAGGTGATGGGCGCCAACGAGTGGCGCCACGCGCCTTCACTGGGCGCCATGCACGGCATTCCCATGCGCCTGTATTTCTCCGCGCAGAAGAGCGAAGCCATGTACTCGCTGTCCAATCGTCAGCCACCCCCGGGCACGCAGGTGGTGCATGAGGTCGACCTGGCGGACCGTGTGAAATTCCACAACTTCCACGCCGCGCCCTTTCAGATCGTGCAGGGGCCTCTGGAATACGTCACCGAAAGCATCTTCGCGAGCGACCCCTTCGAAGTCTCCACCAGCGTGATGGGCGAGTTCGAAGGCGAGCTGGTGGTGAAGATCAACAAGAAGGACTTCGACCTCGGCGTCACCGTCTTCGAAGCCATGCCGGACGGCAAGCTCTTCAACCTGGCCACCGCGCTGCATCGCGCGAGTCACGCGGACCCCGAGAAGCGCAAACTACTGGCGCCCGGCAAGGAGCACCGCGTGAAGTTCGCCACGGGGCTGGTCGCGCGGAAGATGCAGCCCGGCTCGCGCCTGCTGGTGCTGGTCGACGCCAACAAGCACCCGTACGCGCAGGTGAACTACGGCACGGGCAAGGACGTCAGCGATGAATCCATCAAGGAGTCATCGCGAAGCCCGGGCCCGCGGGTTAACGCGCCAGCTGGTTGGCATGCGCCACTTCGCGCGTGCACTGATATTCGCGCGTCACTATCCACAGATTGCAATTGCCGTCGTCCATGTTGCTGCACTGGCGCAGCTGGCCGGCGATGGGCTCGGCATCATCGTAACCCCAGCCTTCGCAGCGATGCAGTGCCAGTTGCTCGGCCTGCTTCTCGCTGAGCTGCGGCTCGCGATACTCGGGATATTCGTAGGACACCCGCACCAGGCCTTCGCTTTTCTGGCCGCCGGTGACGGTCCACTGCTTGCTCGTGGCGCAGCCGGCGAAGATCGAAGTGACGGCGAGCAGACAGAGGAGACGGGCTGAGAGGTGCATGGCGAAATCCGGATACTCTTCTTGAGTATTAGATTGCGCTTCACCCCCTGAATGGTTCCTGAAGCCCGCTGAATTCTTCTTCAGCGGGCGCGGAACCGGTTTCACGTTTCGCGGGAACGGTCTTGCCCAGGCTCCGGCCGGCCGCCCCGGCTCAGGCGGCCGACTGGGCGGGCATGGCCTGGTTGCGCAGCGCCGCCGCCGTGAACTCGTCCGCCGGATAGAAGGCCTCGAGCACCAGCTCCGACAGCGTCACTTCCACCGCGGTGCCGAACACCGTGGTCGTCGAGAAGAACGACAGCACTGCGCCCTCGGGCGTGCGGATCTTGAGCGGCACCACGACGGATGCATTCGCGGGGTCACCCACGAAGTGGGTCTCGCCGCCCGGATAGCCGCGCAGCTCGGTGAGCAGTTCGGAGAGCGTGGCATCCGCCGTGATCTCGACGTCGCGCGCCAGCCGCGACAACACGTGGGCGCGCCATTCGGCCAGGTTCACGATGCCGGGCGCGCTGCCGTTGGGATGCAGTGACATGCGCAACACATTGACGGGCGGCTTCAGCAGTTCGGGAGCCACGCCCACCATGAACGCCTGCGCAGCCTTGTTAGCCGACACCAGCGTCCAATGCCGGTCCACCAGCAGCGCGGGATAGGGCTCGTGGCCCTTGAGGATGAGGTCCACCGCCTCGCGCACCGAATGGAAGGACGGATCGGACAAGGGCCGCGACGGGTACATGGGCGCGAAGCCTGCGGCGATCAGCAGATCGTTGCGTTCGCGCAGTGGCACGTCGAGCTTGTTGGCCAGGCGCAGCACCATCGAGCGGCTGGCCTGCGAGCGGCCGGTCTCCATGAAGCTCAGGTGGCGCGTGGAGATGTCCACCTCCGTCGCGAGCTCGAGCTGGCTCAGGTGACGGCGCTGGCGCCAGGTACGCAGTTCTTCTCCGAAAGGACGTAGCGGCTTTTTCATGCGGTCATGATATCGACGCGCCCGCGAATTGCCTTTACCCCAAAGGTAATAGGCGCGTCGTCTTTTTTCCTCAGGCGGGCGGGTTCTGGAGCGATTTGCCCTCAAGCGGCAGGGTGCGGATGCGCTGACCCGTGGCCGCGAAGATGGCGTTCAGCACGGCGGGGGCCGCGACCGGCGTCGACACTTCGCCGATGCCCCAGGGCCGCTCAGCGTCCGTACCCGCGAAGTGAACCTCTATTTCGGGACACTCGTGGATGCGCAGCAGTTTGTTGTCGGCGAAGTTGCTGTGCACGCATCGCCCGTCCTGGATGGGCACGCCGCCGTACAGCAGGCCCGTGAGGCTCCAGACTATTCCACCTTCGATCTGGTTGGCCGCGCCCAGTGGATTGATGAGGCGGCCGCAGTCCACTGCCACCCACACCTTGTTCACCTTCAGCGCGCCGTCCTTGACGGTGACTTCGGCAATGCAGGCCACGCAGGTCTGGCCATAGGGGCTGAGACAGATGCCGAGGCCCGTGCCCGCGGGCATCGGGCGGCCCCATCCGGCTTTCGACGCCGCAAGCTCCAGAACTCGCCGGAAGCGGTCCGTATCGAGCTGGCCGGATTCACTGACCTGTGCCATGCGGCCCCGGGTGAGCAGC
>JAQSWD010000102.1 GCA_029266835.1 Steroidobacteraceae bacterium | reverse complement strand
TTCATGCCCGGCACGGGCGAGCGCTTCGGCCTCAAACAGGACTGGTGGTATGACGGCCGCCGCGACGTGCTCGCGTCCACGAAGGCCGCGCTCGACTACCTGCAGTACATGCACGACGAATTCTTCGATGATTGGCTGCTGGCCATCGCGGCATACAACTGCGGCGAGTTCCGCGTGCAGCGCGAAGTGAAGAAGAATCGCGCGCTGGGCAAGCCCGTGGACTTCTTCAGCCTGCGCCTGCCCTCCGAGACGCGCGCCTACGTGCCCAAGCTCATGGCCATGCGCCGCCTCGTGGCCAATCCCGAGGATTACGGCATCGCGTTCAGCCCGATTCCCAACGAACCCTATTTCACGAAAGTGGAGACCGGCGGCCAGCTCGACCTCACGCTCGCCGCGGAACTCGCGGGCATCACGCTCGATGAAGTCTACGAACTCAACCCGGGCTTCCATCGCTGGGCCACGGATCCGGCCGGCCCGCACTTCCTGCTGCTGCCGCGCGACACCGCCGACGCCTTCAAGCGCAATCTCGAGATGCTCAGCCCCGATGAGCGCGTGCGCGTCTCGCTGCACACCGTCCAGAAAGGCGAGTCGATCGCGTCGATCGCGGCCAAGTACAAGACGCAGGCGATCGTCGTCCGCGACATGAATTCGCTGGAAGCCGGCGCGCCGCTGGTCGAAGGCGCCGAGCTGCGCGTGCCCACCGCAGTGGTCAATCTACCCGCCAAGGTCATGCTGGCCGCGGCACGCGTCGACGGCGGCGCCGATCGCCGTGGACGTCGTCCCACCGTGCACGTGGTCCGCAGCGGCGATTCACTGTGGCGCATCGCCAAGCGCCATCGCATGGACGTGAACACGCTGGCCCGGCTCAACAACATGCGCACCAGCGACACGCTGCGCGCCGGCCAGAAACTGGTGCTCAACCGTGGCGCTTCCGGCGGCCAGAAGGCCAGCGTCGCGTCGGGTGACGCCCGGCAGGTGTCGTACAAGGTGCGCCGTGGCGACACGCTGTCGCGTATCGCCAAGGTGTTTGGCGTCACCGTGAGTGACCTGGTTTCCTGGAACGGCATCACGCGCAATTCGACGCTGCGTCCCGGGCAGCGCCTGATGGTCAGCGTCCGCCGGCACTGACAACCCGCGTTCCCCGCCAATCTTTTACAGAATGGCTCACGAGGCTGGCAAAATGCCGGCCTCGTTTCATTGGGTGACCAGGGGTTTTCGCATGGGCTTCTTAAGCGGCAAGCGCGCTCTCATCGTCGGTGTCGCGTCCGATCGTTCCATTGCCTGGGGCATTGCGCAGGCAATGCATCGCGAGGGCGCGGAACTGGCGTTCACCTACGTCAACGAGAAGTTCAAGGAACGCGTTCAGCCGCTGGCCGAGAGCCTGGGTTCCAAGGTCTGCGTGCAGCTCGACGTCACCAACGACGCCGAGATCGAGTCGGCCTTCGGCGCGCTCCGGAAGGAATGGGGTTCACTCGACATCCTGGTACACGCCGTGGCCTACGCGCCGCGGGAAGCGCTCGCCGGCGGGTTCACCGCGAGCACGTCCCGCGAAGCCTTCAAGGTGGCGCACGACGTGTCCAGCTACAGCCTCACTGCCCTGGCCCGCGCGGCGCAGCCGCTGATGTCCGGACGCGCTGGCGCCATCCTCACGCTGTCATACCTGGGCGCGGTGAAATCCATCCCCAGCTACAACGTCATGGGTCTCGCCAAGGCCAGTCTCGAAGCCAACGTGCGCTTCCTGGCCGCCGACCTGGGGCCGCAGAACATCCGGGTGAACGGCATCTCCGCAGGCCCCATCAAGACGCTGGCCGCGGCGGGCATCGCCGGATTCCGCAAGATGCTGAGCCGCGTCGCCGACGTGGCGCCCCTGCGGCGCAACGTCACGCTCGAGGACGTGGGCAACGCCGCCGCGTTCCTGTGCTCGGATCTCGCCAATGGCATCACCGGTGAGATCACCTACGTGGACGCGGGCTTCAGCACCGTGGGGATGAGCTTCCCGCAGGAAGCCGGCGGCGAATAATCGTTGATCACCCGTGCGCCGGCGAATGTCGGCCACTCCGGAGCCGCCCGATGACGGACGTCGACACCCGCCTTGCCAATCGAATCCTGTTAGGCCTGCTCGCCGGCGCCGTCGCCGGCGCCGCTACGCTGGTGATCGGCTCGTTCGCGCCGGGGGTGCTCGAGGGCGCACGCCAATTCACGGCTCTCGTGCTGGATCCGCTGGGACAGGTATTCCTGCGAATGCTGTTCTTCGTGGTGATCCCGCTGGTGTTCGCTTCCCTGGCCATGGGTATCGCGCAACTCGAACGCCTCGGCCAGCTCGGACCGCTGGCGGGTCGCACCTTCCTGCTGTTCTTCCTGAACATGGGCATCGCCGTCGCTTTGGGCCTGCTCGTCATGAACGTGGTGGGACCCGGCGAAAACCTGGCGCCGGAGGCCCAGGCCAGTCTCATGGAAGAATACGGCGGCAAAGCTGCGGAGCACGTCGAACGACGCGCCGGGCAGCCGAACATGACGCCCATGACCATCGTCGAGATGTTCATGCCGCGAAACCTGTTCGGTGCTTTCGTGGGCAACGGTCGCGAGACCCTGGGCGATGTGCTGCCGCTGATACTGTTCGCCATCCTCGTGGGCGCCGCGGCGCTGCGCCTGAAATCCGATCGGCGCGAGAAACTTCGCTCGGGGCTCGAGATCGTCAACGACCTGATGACCGGCATCGTCCACTTCGCGCTTGCACTGGCGCCCTTCGCCGTGCCGGCGCTGATCTACAGCGTGATCATCAAGATCGGCTGGGACATCGTCGTGGCGCTGGGCCTGTTCGTTGCCAGCTGCGTGGTGGTGATGCTGCTGCACCTGTTCGGCACCATGTCCATCTGGGTCCGTTTGCTGGCAAAGAGACGCGTGGGCGAGTTCTGGCGCGAGATGCGGCCCGTGCTGGTGACTGCGTTTTCCACCAGTTCCAGCGCCGCGACGCTGCCCACGGCATTGGCCGTGGCGCGCGACCAGCTGAAGGTCAGCCCGCCGGTGGCGGGTTTCGTGCTGCCCCTGGGCACCACGATGAACATGGCGGGTACGGCACTGTACGAGGGCTGCGTCGTGCTGTTCGTGGCGCAGGTATTCGGCATCGATTTGAGTTTCGCGCAGCAGCTGACGCTGCTGTTGCTCGCCGTGTTGTCGGCCGTGGCGGTCGCCGCCATTCCCGGCGGATCGCTGCCGTTGATCGCCGGCCTGCTGGCCTCCTTCGGCATACCGCCGGAAGGCATCGGCATCATCCTGGGCGTCGACCGCATCCTCGACATGACGCGGACCATGGTCAACGTGGGGTCGGACGTGGTGACTACGACGGTCGTGGACCGCTACACCAAGCTTTCGAACCCGGCTTGATCGTCAGCGAGCCCGGGCTCGCGAACGATGACTGCCGCAACTCTTACAGGTCGCCGAACACCTGCGGGTTCTTCACGACCTTGGCCTTGCGGCGGGCTTCGCTGATGTAAGCCGCCAGGTCGCCCTGCGCTGCACGGTACACCCGCTGCTGGTTCTGCTGCTGCACCAGGGCTGGATTGGCATTGGGGTCTGCCGTGCGCGTGCGAGTCAGCATGAACACCGCCGAACCCTCATCCAGCGCGGCGACTTTGAGCACCGGCTTCTCGCCGGGGCGAGGCGCATCGAACACGGCCGTGCGCAGCGCAGCCGGGATTGACGGATCGCCGCGGCTCACGAAGCGTGCAGGCTCCGCGGCGACGTCCAGGCTTTTCGCCACGACTTCGAATTTCTCGCCGGCTTCCAGTTTCTTGAGCGCCTCTTCGGCGGCGGCCTTGGCGGCGGCCAACCCGCGCTCCTCGCGCAACAGGTCGACGATCTCGGCCTGAACTTCGGGCAACGGCTTCACCGCGGACTTGTGATGCGAAGCCACCTTGACCAGCACCAGCCGGTCCTCACCCAGCGCCACGGGGCCGCCGATCTTGCCCTGGTTGAGCGTGGCGTCGCTGAACACCTGGGCCTGAAGTTCGGGGTCCGAACCCAGCGGCTCGCCGCCGCCGCCGCGCAGGAACTGCGGAATGGAGCCACGCGTGAGGCCGAGATCCTTCGCCACCTGGTCGATGTCGGTGACGCCTTTCTCGAGTTGCGACTGGATCTGATCCTGGCGCTCACCGAAGAGTTCGACGGCCTTGTCCTGTCGATACTGGGAGTCGAGCTCCGCGCGAACTTCCGCGAACGGACGTTCCTCCGTGGGCTGGATCTCCTCGAGCTTGAGGATGTGGTAGCCGTATTGCGACTTCACCGGCGCAGACACGTCGCCGACGTTCATGGCGAACAACGCGTCGCCGATCGGGCCTTCGAACTGCGCCTTGGTCACGAAGCCGAGGTCGCCGCCCTGTTCCTTGGTGGGATCCGTGGAGTACTGCTTCGCCAGCGCCGCGAAATCCTTGCCGGCGCGTGCTTCGGCAACCACCGTCTCGGCGGTCTTGAGCGCCGCGGCATCGTCGCCGCCTTCGTCTACGCCGATCACGATGTGGCGCGCGCGGCGGCTTTCCTCGCGTACGTACATGGCGCGGTTGTCGTCGTAGAGCTTCTGCAGGTCGGCGTCGGTGGGCACCACCTGCGACGCCAGCTGCTCGAGACGCAGCTCCGCGAATTCCAGCGCGACGTACTCGGCCGACATGAAGCGGTCGCCGTTCTTGTCGTAGTAGTCCTTGATGGCCGCTTCTTCGATGGGCGCGTCACCGATGTATTTCTCGGCCGACAGCTGCAGATACTGCACCTCGCGCTCTTCGTTCTCGAGGTTCGAGAGCCGCTGCTGTTCGCCGCGCGTCAGGAAGAACGAGGCGCCAATGCCTTGCTGCAACTGGTTGCTGAGCAGGTCGGCCTTGGTTTCGCGGAAGAACTCGCTCTCGGTCTTGTTGATGTTCTGCAGCGTGATCGCGACCTTGGCGGGGTCGAACCTGCCATCGGTCTGGAACTGCGGGATCGAACGCCACTCGGCGAATACCGCCGCTTCGCTGACACGGAAATGCTGCTCGTCGAGGCGCTGCTCGAGCACTTTGCGGATCACCAGGTTATCGACGATACGTTCCTGGATCTCCGCCTTGCGGTCTTCGGGCACCTCGGTGCCGAACTGCTGCGAGAAACGCTGCTGGGTGTCGTTCCAGGCGATGGTGGCATCGGAGGCGGGAATCTCTTCGCCATTGACCTCGGCGGCGGCGTTGCTGCCGACACCGGTCAGGTCGAGCGACCCTGCACCACCCCAGAGAACGAAGGTGGCAGCGATGCCGCCGAGGATGACCCAAGTAAGCCATTTCTGGCCCTGGAGGCCATCACGAATGCGTTGCAGCATCGATAGTCCTAAAGACGCGCTGAGATGAAAATTGGCGGAGCGGACGGGACTCGAACCCGCGACCCCCGGCGTGACAGGCCGGTATTCTAACCAACTGAACTACCGCTCCAATTTTGCGTTCCCGGCGTGTCGGGGAGAGAGCCCCGGTTCCGGAAGGGCGCGCAGTTTAGCGGAAGAATTCAAAAAAAGCAGGCCAACGGAACAGAGGACCGCAAACCTAGGGTTGGATCACCTTCGCCACTGCTTCCGCGACCAGCCGATGCGCCGCCGGGTTCCAGTGGGCATCCAGCGGCGACCGGTCCAGGGGACCCTTGCCCGCCTCGAAATGCCGCCGGAACAGCGGCTCGGTGTCGATCACCTGCATGCCCGCCTGGCGCGCCAATTCCGCCAGGCGCTGATTGGCCAGCACCGCCCGCGTCTTGCAGGCCGATGCGGCGCCAGGCGCGGACCCGGCATAGATGCTTTTACGATCGGCGTCGAATACCAGTACGACCTTGGCGGGTGGAAGTCGCAACTGCCGGGGCAGGTCCTGCGCGAAGCTTTCGAGAAGTTGTTCATCCTGCTTTGACAGAACCTCGTCGCGACAGCGCGTGATGCCGGCCACGTGATCCGCGCCGCGGCGAAGCTTCACCACCTCATCCGCGCGGAAAGAGAGATTGCCGCGCAGGTACCGAATCAACCCCACCGTCCGCGAGAACTTGCTGAGCGCCGATCGATCCAGCTCGGGCACCAGGCGGATGGGCGGAGAAAGGTTGGCATCCCACTCGAAGTATCCCGGCGCGGCGTCGAAGCCGCGCGTGAAGTCGCCGGCGGTGATCACGAACACGCCCCACTGCGGCGAGAACTCCTTTCCCACCAGCGCCGCCGTGCCCAGGTAGTCGGGCAACTCGGCGCCCGACATGCCGAAACTCGACACATCGCGTTTCACAAGGCTGCCGAGCACGCCGGGCAACGTGTCCGGGTACTCGTTCATCATCGCTTCGACGTAGCTGTCGCCGAACACGGCGATGTCAGCGCGGCCCTTCCGGTAATCGTGCGGCGACGCGTACCCGTAGTTGTTGATCCGCCCGCGATGAACGTTCTGCAGGTTCCACGCCGTGGAATACGTGTAGGTCGAGTTCGGGATCATCGTGTGCACCGGCCAACCGGCGCGCGGATCGGCCGCGTAAGTACCTTCGATGACGGGCAACACGCGAATGAGCAGTTCCAGCAGCAGCAGCGTGGCGACCACCCCGATTCCAAATGCCAGCGTGCGTGTGAAGAAGGTCTTCATGCGTCAGAAGTTGAAGTAGATGAACTCGGTGACCGAACGCGATGCGGCGGCCACCGCCATGAGCACGATGCCCACGCACATCGCGCCGACCAGGAAAGCCAGCAGTTCGCCGAATCGCGGCATCGATGCCCTGCGATCCAGCCAGCGAGTGAAACTCCCATCGATGAGTTTTTGTGAATTGCGTGCAAACAGGGCCAGCGCGGAGAAACCCACCAGCCACGGCAGGATGCCCTCGGAGTATCCGGCCAGCGAGTCGATGCGCGCCCCGCCGTCGTTGAAACCGAACATGCTGGCGACGATGCCGTTGGCGGTATGCAGCTCGGTGGCGCGGAAGTACACCCAGCCCACCATTACGCAGAGCATGGTGAGCGCCACGCCGGCGGCGCGTCCCAGCCAGCCGCGCACGCCCGTCGCCGGGCCGATGCCCAACTTTTCGCGCAGCCACTGCCAGAAGTGATTCACGACCAGGTAGGCGCCATGCAGGCCACCCCAGAAGACGAAGGTCCAGGAAGCGCCGTGCCACAGTCCGCCGAGCAGCATGGTCAGCATGAGATTGATGTAGCGCCGCGCGCGCCCGTGGCGATTGCCGCCGAGCGGCACGTACAGGTAGTCGCGCAGGAAGCGCGACAGCGTCATGTGCCAGCGACGCCAGAACTCGGTGATGTTCCAGGCCTGATAGGGCGAGTTGAAGTTGTAAGGGAGGCGCACGCCGATCAACAGGCTCAGGCCCACGGCCATGTCCGAGTAACCCGAGAAATCGAAATAGATCTGCAGCGTGTACGCGACCACGCCTATCCACGCGGCCGATGCCGCGAGCGTGGTCCCGGGGTCGTGTCCGAACACCATGTTGGCGATGGGCGCGACGCTGTCGGCCACCAGCACTTTCTTCACCAGGCCCAGCAGCAGGAACGCCAGGCCGATCGCGAACCAGCGCAGCCGCGGGTGGTAGATCTCCGCCAGCCGGAACTGCGGCATCATCTCCGCGTGGTGCAGCACCGGTCCCGCGATCAGGTGCGGGAAGTAGGTGACGAACAGCGCGTAGTGAACCGGATTGCGCTCGACCACCTTGCCCTTGTAGACGTCGACCAGGTAGGCGATCTGCGTGAACGTGAAGAACGAAATGCCCAGGGGCAACACCACGCCCAGCAGCGGAAGGTCCTGCCCCGTCGTTTCGGCGACTGTGCGCAGGAAGAAGTCGGCGTACTTGAAATAGGCCAGCGCGGCGAGATTGGCCGCGATGGCCACGGTGAGCAGCGTCTTGGCGGACGACGGTCTCGCCTCGCGCGCGCGCAGGATCCACTCGCCGAGGGTGTAGTTGAACGCGATGGACGCCACCAGCAGCAGCGTGTGTTCCACGCGCCAGTAGCCGTAGAAGACGAGCGAAGCGATCGCCAGCCACGCGGCGGCGGCGCCCTTGCCTACGAACCGCGCGGTGGCGAAGAACACCAGCAGGGTGATCGGCAAGTAAAGAAATAGAAATTCGCCGCTGGTGAACAGCAATCCGTCGGACCCGTTGTTAGCTCGGGTCGGCACTATGCCGCCCTGAGCCGAAACATCGGTCTGAAGATTCTGTCAGGTCCTTCCTACGGTTTTGACCGCGAGAATGGTGGGTGCTGAGGGGATCGAACCCCCGACCAACGCCGTGTAAAGACGCCGCTCTACCGCTGAGCTAAGCACCCGTGTGAACGACCCGGGCCCGAAATGAGGCGGGCGCAGTCTATCAACTGCGCCCGTCCACGTAAGTGCCAATCAACTCACGGACCCGGCCAAAGGCCGGGCAGAGATTCCGGCGTCAGCCGTTTCAATGGGCCTGGACTTGTTTGGAACCCTTACGGCCGCGTCGCGCCGGCCGGGCCGGCTTCTCGGTTGCCGGCGGGGTCGTGAGCTGCGGCGTGGGCCGCGAGGCCAACGCCACTTCCAGCACTTCGTCGATCCACTTCACCGGGCGGATGTCGAGCTTGCCCTTGATGTTGTCGGGGATCTCGGTGAGGTCCTTCTCGTTGTCGACCGGGATCATCACGGTGGTGATGCCGCCGCGATGCGCCGCGAGGAGTTTTTCCTTGAGGCCGCCGATGGGAAGCACTTCACCACGCAGCGTGATCTCGCCGGTCATGGCGACATCCGAGCGCACTGGTATTTTCGTGAGCGCCGAGACCAGCGCCGTGCACATGCCGATGCCCGCCGACGGGCCATCCTTGGGCGTCGCGCCCTCGGGCATGTGCAGGTGCACGTCGTGCTTCTGGTAGAAGTCCGGATCGATGCCGAGCACATTGGCGCGCGAACGCACCACCGTCATTGCGGCCTGAATGGACTCCTGCATCACCTCGCCCAGCTGGCCGGTGTGCTGCAGCTTGCCCTTGCCCGCGACCACCGCGGCTTCGATGGTCAGCAGTTCGCCGCCCACTTCAGTCCACGCGAGGCCGGTGACATGGCCGATGCGGTTCTCTTCCTCGGCCTTGCCGTAGCGGAAGCGACGCACGCCCAGGTACTTGTCGAGATTCTTCGTGGTGATGCTCACCACCTTGTCTGCGCCCTTCTCGGCCTTGTCGGCCTTCTTCTGGTCCGCCTTCTTCGACTCGCCCTTCTTGTCCTTGTCGGTCTTCCGGGCGCCCAGCAACAGCTGCTTCACGGCCTTGCGGCAGATGCGCGCCATCTCGCGTTCGAGATTGCGCACGCCCGCTTCGCGCGTGTAGTAGCGGATGATGTCGAGGATGACGTCGTCCGAAACCTTGAGCTCGTCGGACTTGAGGCCGTTCTGCTTCACCTGCTTGGGCAGCAGATATTTCTTGGCGATGTTGAGCTTCTCGTCTTCGGTGTAACCGGGCAGACGGATGACTTCCATGCGATCGAGCAACGGCGCCGGGATGTTCAGCGAGTTCGCCGTGCAGACGAACATCACCTGCGAGAGATCGAGATCGACCTCCAGGTAGTGATCGTTGAACGTGGCGTTCTGCTCCGGGTCGAGCACTTCGAGCAGCGCCGATGACGGGTCGCCGCGGAAGTCCATCGACATCTTGTCGATCTCGTCGAGCAGGAACAGCGGGTTGTGCACGGCCGTCTTGGCCATGTTCTGCACGATCTTGCCGGGCATGGAACCGATGTACGTGCGGCGATGGCCACGGATCTCGGCCTCGTCACGCACGCCACCCAGCGACATGCGCACGAACTTGCGGTTCGTCGCGCGCGCAATGGACTGGCCCAGCGAGGTCTTGCCGACGCCCGGCGGACCCACGAGGCAGAGGATGGGACCCTTGATCTTGTCGACGCGCTGCTGCACGGCCAGGTATTCGACGATGCGTTCCTTGACCTTGTCGAGGCCAAAGTGGTCTTCGTTGAGCACCGCCTCGGCGCGCGCGATGTCCTTGAGGATCTTGGTGCGTTTCTTCCACGGCACCTTCAC
>JAQSWD010000208.1 GCA_029266835.1 Steroidobacteraceae bacterium | reverse complement strand
ACCATGAAGTACCTCGCCCCTGCCTGTCTGGCTGCCGTACTGATCGCGGGTTGCGGAAAGAAGGAAGAAGCCGCACCGCCCGCCGAGGCCACACCGCCCGCAGCCGATGCGACCCCGACCATGCCGCCCGACACGGCGGCCGCCATGCAACCCGAGGGCGCGTCGGTCCAGATGGCCGCCACGCAGGGTCACAGTGTCACGGGCTCGATCACCGTGGTGCCCATGGGCGATGGCGTGCACCTGACGGGCAACCTCCAGGGTCTCGCGCCCAACGGCGAGTTCGGTTTCCACATCCACGAAAAAGGTGATTGCAGCGCGCCCGATGCCAGCAGCGCTGGCGGACACTTCAACCCCACCAATGCGCAGCATGGCGACCCGCAGGGCGACGTCCATCATGGTGGCGACATGCAGAACGCGAAGTCCGACGACACGGGCAGTGCGGCGATCAATGTGCACGTGAGCGGGTTGACGCTGGGCGACGGCGGCCCGGCCGACGTGGTCGGCAAGGCCGTGGTCGTGCACGAGAAGGCCGACGACTACAAGAGCCAGCCGGCCGGCAACTCCGGTGCGCGGGTCGCCTGCGGCGTGATCACCGCCGACGCCGCCGCGAGCCAACCGGCACCCTAACTAGGCCGGCGAGTCCTTGGTCTCGCGCAGGAACAACGCGCCGATCACCACGGTGATGCTGGCGACCACGATGGGATACCACAGCCCGTTGTAGATGTTGCCCGTGGCCGCGACGATGGCGAACGAGGTCACCGGCAGGAATCCGCCGAACCAGCCATTGCCGATGTGATACGGCAGCGACATGGACGTGTAACGGATGCGCGCGGGGAACAGCTCCACCAGCCAGGCCGCGATGGGGCCGTACACCATGGTCACGTAGATGACCAGGATCGTGCACAGCAGGATGACCATGAAGTAGTTGAACTGCGCCATGTCGGCCTTCGCCGGGTAGCCCGCATCGGTCAGCGCAGCCTTGATCTTCGCGGTGACGGCGTCCTGCTCCTTCTTGTAATCCGCCGCGCTGAGCTTGCCCTGCAGGCTCGGAATATCCAGCGAAACATCGCCTATGCGCACCACGGCCTGCGCGTTCACGGCGGCGGCCTCGTTGGAGTACGACACGCCCATGCGCGCCAGCGCGCCCTTCGCGAGGTCGCAACCGCTGGTGAATTGCTGCCGGCCCACCGGGTCGAACTGGAAGCTGCACTCCGCCGGATTCGCGACCACCGTCACGGGCGATGACTTCACGGCCGCATCCAGCGCCGGGTTTGCGAACAGCGTGAGCCCCTTGAAGATCGGAAAATACGTGAACACCGCGAGCAGGCAGCCCGCGAGCACGATCTTCTTGCGGCCGATCTTGTCGGACAGCGCGCCGAACACGATGAAGAACGGCGTGGCGATGAGCAGCGCCGCGGCCATCACCAGGTTCGCGGTCTTCGAATCGACCTGCAGTATCTTCTCGAGGAAGAACAGCGCGTAGAACTGCCCGCCGTACCAGACCACGGCCTGGCCGGCGGTGGCGCCCAGCAGCGCCAGCAGCACGATCTTGAGATTGCTCCACTGTCCGAAGGATTCCTTCAGCGGCGCCTTGGAGAGCTTGCCCTCGTTCTTGATCTCCTCGAACACCGGCGACTCGTTGAGTTGCAGGCGGATGTACACGGAAACCACCAGCAGCACGATGGACAGCAGGAATGGCAGGCGCCAGCCCCACAGATCGAAGGCCTCGGGCGACATCAGGCTGCGGCAACCCAGGATCACCAGCAGCGACAGGAACAGGCCCATGGTGGCCGTGGTCTGGATCCAGCTGGTGTACAGGCCGCGTTTGCCGTCCGGCGCGTGTTCGGCCACGTAGGTGGCCGCGCCGCCGTACTCACCGCCCAGCGCCAGGCCCTGCAACAGGCGCAGCAGGATGAGGATGATGGGCGCGGCGACGCCGATGGTCTCATAGCTGGGCAACATGCCCACCAGCGCCGTGGAGCCGCCCATGATCACGATGGTGATCAGGAAGGTGTATTTGCGGCCCACCAGGTCGCCGAGACGGCCGAACACCAGCGCGCCGAAGGGGCGCACGAAAAAGCCCGCGGCGAAGGCCAGCAGCGCGAACAGGAACGCCGTGGTGTCGTTCATGCCCGCGAAGAACTTCTTGGTGATGACGGCCAGCAACGCGCCGTACAGGTAGAAGTCGTACCACTCGAAGACCGTGCCCAGCGAAGCGGCGAAAATGACGCGCCGATGGGCGCGGTCCATGGGCTGCGCGCCCGCTCTCAGATCACTGGCCACCAATTTCCCCTCTGTTCTTGTTCTGCGCCGGGCATCTTCCCATGCGCGCCCGGCGATGCAAGCCTCCATCACCGGGGATCCCCGGTTGAACTGGGAATTTTCCCACCCATCTCGGCTCCCCGCTCTGGGCGCACTTGACGAGGCCGGTACAATGGCCGATCCGCGCCTTCGCCATTGCTTCAATACATGAGCCACCCCCGAAAGCCCGCCGCGCCCCACCCGTACGCCTGCATCGCCGTGCACGGCGCGCGCCAGAACAACCTGAAGAATCTCGACGTCGAGATTCCACTGCGCGAGCTCGTGGTCGTGACGGGCGTGTCGGGCTCGGGCAAGTCGTCGCTGGTGTTCGACACCTTGTACGCCGAAGGCCAGCGCCGCTACGTCGAGACCTTCTCGCCCTACGCGCGGCAGTTCCTCGACCGCATGGACAAGCCCGCGGTGGACCGCGTCGACGGTATTCCGCCGGCCATCGCCATCGACCAGACCAACCCGGTGCGCACCTCGCGCTCCACGGTCGGCACGATGACCGAGCTCAACGATCACCTGAAGCTGTTGTTCGCGCGCGCGGCGCAGCTGCATTGCCGGCAATGCGGCAAGCCCGTGCGGCGCGACTCGGC
>JAQSWD010000101.1 GCA_029266835.1 Steroidobacteraceae bacterium | reverse complement strand
GATTCCATCATCCAGTCCGTGGGGCTCAAGCAGGCGCGGCCGCTCGAGAAGGCGTCGGGTCAATAACATGCTGCAAAGAATTCCCGCCATCGTGCTCGGTGGCACTGGCTACGTCTCGGGCGAGCTCATCCGCCTGATCCTCGGCCATCCTAACTACGTGCTGACCGGTATCCTGTCGGACAGCTCGCCGGGCGAGCTTGCGGGGAAATCGTTTCCGCATCTGGCCGGCGCGCTGGGAGACACCACGTTCAAGTCTCAGGCTGAGATCGCCGCGATCATTGCGCAGGAACCGACCTCGGCCGTGTTCTGCGCGGCGCCGCATGGCGCCGCCGCCGCGTTGATCGACAACCTCCTGAAGGCCGCCGAGGCCGCGGGTACCAAGCCGCGCTTCGTCGACATTTCCGCGGACTTCCGCTTCACCACGGCCGATGCGTACAAGGCCGTGTACAAGCATGATCACGGCGCGCCGCATCGGCTGTCGCAGTTCACCTGCGCCGTGCCCGAGCACCTGAAGTCCGTGAAGACCCAGCATGTCGGCCATCCCGGTTGCTTCTCGACGGCCATCCTGCTGGCCAGCGTGCCGCTGCTGGCATCGGGATTCGTCGAGCCCATGCTGTTCGTCAGTGGCGTTACGGGTAGCACGGGCTCGGGCCGCAAGCCCGTGGAGGGCACACATCATCCGACGCGCCACAGCGACCTGTACTCGTACGGCGCGCTGGGGCATCGCCACACACCGGAGATCACCGCTCTGGCGAAGGCCGCCACCGGCATCGATGCCAACTACTCGTTCGTGCCGCACTCCGGCCCGTTCGCGCGCGGCATCCACGCCACCGTGCAGGCGCAGCTCAAGTCGCCCAAGGACGCCGCCGCCGTCATCGCCATGTTGCGCGAGTTCTACGCCGGTGCGCCCTTCGTCCGCGTGCTCGACAACGCACCGCGCGTGAAGGACATCGTCGCGTCCAACTACGCCCATCTCTCCGCGGCTGCCAACGGCAAGACCGTGGCCGTGATGAGTGTGGTGGACAACCTCAACAAGGGCGCCGCCGGCGGCGCCGTGCAGTGGATGAACCGCCTGTTCAACCTGCCCGAGACCACGGGCCTCACCGCGCCCGCCCCGGGTTGGACGTGAAGAGCTGCACCTGAGACCCATGAACGCCGAACTGAACAAACCGGCCTCACCCGCCGACGGCCTGGCGCCCGTATACGCCCAGTACCCGATCGAAGTTGTCGGCGCGGAAGGCGTGTGGCTGCACACGCGCGACGGCCGCAAGGTGCTGGATCTCTACGGCGGCCACGCCGTCGCATCGCTGGGTTACGGCCACAAGGGCTGGACGAAGGCGCTCGCCGACCAGGCCGCGCAGATGAATTTCCAGACCAATGCCGTGCCCATGGAAGTCCGCGCGCGCGCCGCGCAGAAACTACTGAAATTTTCAGCATTGCCCTTCGACAGTGTGTTCTGGATCAACTCCGGCGCCGAGGCCAATGAGAACGCCTTCAAGATGGCATTCAAGATGCGGCCCGGCCGCACGCACGTGGCCGCCGTCGAGCAGAGCTTCCACGGCCGCACCGCGGCCTGCGCGTCCACCACGTTCGGCGCGCCGCAGAAGTGGTACTTCCTGCCGCGCGCGCCCTTCGACGTCAGCTGGATCAAGCGTCGTGACGTCGCCGACATCGCCAACCACGTCACCGAGAACACGGCGGCCGTCATCGTCGAGCCCGTGCAGGGTGTGGGCGGCGCCTTCGACATGGGCCAGGAATTCCTGGCCGCGCTGCGCAAGCGCTGCGACGACACCGGCGCGCTGCTGATTTTCGACGAAGTGCAATGTGGCGTGGGCCGCTCGGGCACGCCCTTCGCGGCCAACTACTACGGCGTGATGCCCGACATCATCACCACGGCCAAGGCGCTGGGAAATGGCTTCCCGGTGTCGGCCATGCTGCTGACGCCGCCCATCACCGCCCAGCTCAAGTTGGAAAACCTCGGCACCACTTTCGGCGGCGGCCCCATGGCCTGCGCCGTGGCGGAAGCCACCATCGACGCCATCGAGAAGGAAGGCCTGCTCGAGAACGTGACTCGCGTGAGCGCCTATCTGCGCAAGACCTGCAAGGTCGGGCCGGTGGTGGACTTCCAGGGCCTGGGCTTCCTGCACGGACTGCGGCTCAACAAGCCCGCCAAGGATGTGCAGAAGGCGCTGCTGGCCAGGGACATCCTCGCGGGTACCGCGGGCGACCCCGCCATCCTGCGTCTGCTGCCCGCCTTCATCCTCAAGGAAGAACACATCGACCGGCTGCGCTCGGCGCTGTCCGACCTCTGAGTTGCACATGAAGAACTTCATCGACCTGGCCGATATGCCGCGCGAGCAAGTCGTCGAACTGCTCTCGCTGGCCGAACGCCTCGTACACAAGCCGGAGCCGCAGGCGCTCGCCGGAAAAATCCTCGGCCTGCTCTTCTTCAATCCGTCGCTGCGCACGCTCGCGTCCATGCAGGCCGCGATGGCACGCCTGGGCGGAACGTCCTTCGTCATTTCGGCCGGCCAGGGCACTTGGCAGCTCGAAATGCGCCGAGGCGCGGTGATGAATGGCGCACCAGCGGAACATGTTCGTGAGGGTGTTCCGGTATTGAGCCATTACTGCGACGCACTCGGCATCCGCGCCTTCGCGTCGGGTGTGGATCTCCAGGCCGATCTGGCCGAGAGCTCTTTCAACGAGATGGTCGGCCTGGTCAACAAGCCGGTCATCAATATGGAGTCGGCCATCAACCATCCCTGCCAGGCGCTGGCCGACTGGAAGACGATGGACGACCTCGCAGTACCGCGCCGCGCGAAGTTCGTCCTTTCGTGGGTGAACCATCCGCGTGCGCTGCCATTGGCAGTGCCCGCCGCCACCGTGCACATGGCCGCCATGCGCGGCATGGACGTGGTGGTGCTGCGTCCCGAAGGCTTCGCCTTGCCGCCTGCCGTCATGAAGAAGGCGGCCGATGCCGCGGCCGCTAACGGCGGCACGCTGCGCGAGACTTCCGATCGCGACGAAGCGCTCTCGGGCGCGCACGTGGTGTACGCCAAGGAGTGGGGCTCCACGGCTCACTATGGCAACGCCGAAGCCGACGCCAAGGCGCGCTCGGGTCTGGCGGACTGGTGCGTGCGCGACACCTGGTTCTCGCGCGCCGCCGTCGATTGCAAACTCATGCACTGCCTGCCGGTGCGGCGTAATGTCGCGGTCGCCGACGAGGTGCTCGACGGCCGGCGCAGCGTGGTGCAACGCGAGGCCTACAACCGCATGGTCGTTCAGGCGGCCGTGCTGCACCAACTTCTGTCCACGCCCACCCACTGACGTTTTCGAACGGAAACCACGCAATGATCATGCATCGTCCCGATCCCTCCGCCGCGATCCGCAGCCTGCGGAGCGCCGCGCCCTACATCCGCATGTACAAGGGCAAGACCTTCGTCGTGAAGGCCGGCGGCGGCGTGTTTGCCGACGCGGCCGCCGTGCGCGGCCTCATCGAGCAGATCGCCATCCTCCACTACTTCGGCGTGCGCGTGGTGTTCGTGCATGGCGGCGGCCCGCAGCTCACCGAGATCACGGAGAAGCTGGGTGTACCGACGCGCATGGTCCAGGGACGCCGGGTCACCGATCAGGGCGCCATCGACGCCACTTCCATGGTGCTCAACGGCCTCATCAATACTCAGCTTCTCTCCTACTGCCGTGAGATGAACATCGACGCGGTGGGTGTGTCTGGCGTGGACGCGGGCCTGGTGCGCGCGCACAAGCGCGGCCCCGTGAAGGTGGATGGAGAGACCGTGGACTACGGCTTCGTGGGCGACATCGACGCCATCGACCCCACCGTGTTGAACAAGCTGCTCGACAACGGCCTCATGCCCATCGTCAGCCCGCTGTCGGCCGACGAGAACGGCATGCTGCTCAACATCAATGGCGACACCGTGGCCGCGGCCATTGGCGCGGCGCTGGATGCCGAGAAACTCATGTTGTGCACGGGCGCGCCCGGAATCCTCAGCGATGTGAACGACCCCTCGTCCATCATCTCGTTCACCGACCTCGCCGGCCTCAAGAAGCTGCGCGAGGAGAAGAAGATCGTCGACGGCATGCTGCCCAAGGCCAAGGCCATCGAGGACGCGATCAAGGGCGGCGTGCGCCGCGTGCACGTGATGTCGTACAAATCGCCGGAAGGCATCCTCGCGGAAGTCTTCACCAACGAAGGCGCGGGCACGCTGATCGTCGCCGACGTAAATGCCCTGTCGGCGGCGGAGAAGCAGATCGGCGGCGTCTGATGTCACGACTCTGGGACAAGGGCGTCGATCTCGATCAGCGCGTGCTCGCCTACACGGCGGGTGATGACTATGCGCTCGACGAGCGGCTCGTTAAATACGACGTGCGCGCCTCCATCGCGCACGCCGAGATGCTCAACGCCCGGAAGCTGCTCGCCGACGCGGACCTGAAGGCGATTCGCGAAGGTCTCGAAGCCATCGGCGCCGAACACGCCGCCGGGCAGTGGAAGATCGAGCTCGCCGACGAAGACGGCCAGACCGCGCTGGAGAAACGTTTGACCGCGCGCATCGGCGCCGCCGGCGGCCGCGTGCATCTCGGCCGTTCACGCAACGACCAGGTGCTCACGGCGGTGCGCCTCTATCTTCTCGACGCCTCGCGCGAGCTGGCCGAAGCCGCCGAAAACGTGGCGGAGTCGCTGGGCGCGCTGGCCGAGCGCGAAGGCGCACTGGCGCTGCCCGGCTACACGCACATGCAGCAGGCCATGCCGAGTTCCGTGAAGTTGTGGGCCGAAGGCTTCGCCAGCGAACTGCGCGATGACGCCGCGGGCCTCGCGGCGTGCGCACGTCGCGCTTCACGCTCGCCGCTGGGGTCCGCCGCCGGATATGGCACACCCGGGTTGCCGCTGGATCGCGAAGCCACACGCCAGAAACTGGGCTTCGATGAAGTGCACGAACCGGTGACGGCCGTGCAACTCTCGCGCGGCAAGGCTGAGTCGCAGCTCTTGTTTGAATGCGCGCTGCTCATGCAGGACTTCGGCCGGCTCGCCGCCGACCTGCTGCTGTTCTACACGCAGGAATTCGCCTTCGTGTCGCTGCCGGCCTCGTTCACCACCGGCTCCTCCATCATGCCGCAGAAGCGCAATCCGGACGTTTTCGAACTGGTGCGCGGCCGGACCGCGGTGGCGCATTCCTGTCTCACGGAAGTGCTCGGGATCTTCGCCAAGCTGCCCTCGGGTTATCAGCGGGATCTGCAGCTCATCAAGCCGCCTCTCTTCCGAGGCATTGACCTCGCGCTGGCTACCGCCGCCATCATGGCGGTAGGAATCGAGGGCGTGCGTTTCCGCGCCGAGGCGGTCAAACTCGACCCCGCGATTCACGCCGCCGAGGAAGCCAACGCGCTGGTCGCCCGCGAGGGCATTCCGTTCCGCGAAGCGTACCGGCGCATCGGCGAGAAATACCGCAAGTAGTTCCGGCCTCGCGTCGCGCGGGACCGCGCGATAGATGAGGTATCGATGTCCATCTGGTTCACCAGCCCCACGATCGAAGACGCCAATCGGCACATGCAACCCGTGCTGGGCGGGCATCTCGGCATCCTGTTCACCGAATTCGGCGCCGACTACCTGCGCGGCACCATGCCGGTGGAGCCACGCACGCATCAACCCATGGGCATATTGCATGGCGGCGCATCGGTGGTGCTGGCCGAAACGCTGGGCAGCGTCGCGGCGAACTACGCCGTGGACCCCGCGCGGTTCTATTGCGTGGGCCAGGAGATCAACGCCAACCACATCCGGCCGGTGAAATCCGGCCTGGTGACCGGCACGGCGCGCGCCATCCACCTCGGGTCGCGCAGCCAGGTCTGGGGCATCGAGATTCGCGATGCGCAGGACCGCCTCACCTGCATTTCGCGGCTCACCATCGCCGTGGTGGACCGGGCCACGATGGAGTCCCGCTCATGAACACACATCCGCTGACTGGCTATACGCACGGCATGTACGCACTGCATGCGCTGGCCGGCTTCATCGGCGTCACCTCGAGTGCATCGGTGGTGGGCGCCTTCGTCTTCGGCATTCCCTCGATCATCGCCATCGTCATGAACTATGCGCGGCGCGACGCGGTGTACGGCACCTGGCTCGAGACACACTTCCGCTGGCAATCGCGCACGTTCTGGGGCGCGGCGCTGCTGCTGGTCGCACTGGTGGTCGTGGCGCTGGTGTTGTCGTTGTTCGGCCTGATCAGCCTCGCGTCGACGCCGGTCACGGGCGCAGCCGGCGCCGCGGGTGCAGGCATCGGTTTCGGTGGGGCCTGGCTGGCGCTGACCATCGGCGCCATCATCACCGGCATCTGGATCCTGTACCGCGTGATCCGCGGTTGGCTGGCATTGAAAGACGGAAGGGCGGTGAATGTCTGATTTCGCCTGGCGACTTGCACGAAGCGGCCCGGTGGCCGCCGCCTCGCTGATGTTGCTCGCCGGCTGCGGTCAGACCGGCAAGCTCTATCTACCTGAGAGCGGCCAGGGCGAGGTGATCACCCGCCCGACGCAGACGCCGCCGCCGGAGTCCGGCGCCACGTCGAACTCGCCCCGATCGGTGGACTCGCCGCCGGTGCCCGACACGCCGGCGCCCGAAGTCACCGCACCCGAAGACGACGGCAAGAAGGACAAGAAAGACGGCGCGCAGAGTCCGCCGAAGAAATGAGCATGGCATCCCGTCCCGATCTCGTGCTGGTCGACGGTTCGTCGTACCTCTATCGCGCGTTCCATGCGCTGCCACCGTTCAGCAACTCGCGCGGCGAGCCCACGGGCGCGGTGTTCGGCGTGCTGAACATGCTCAACAAGTTCCTCAAGGACTACGACCCCGAGCGCATCGCCGTGGTGTTCGACGCCCCGGGCAAGACCTTCCGCGACGAATTGTTCACCGAGTACAAGGCGCATCGCCCGCCCATGCCGGATGATCTGCGTTCGCAGATCCAGCCGTTGTTCGACGCCGTGAACGGATTGGGCCTGCCCATCCTGCGCGAGTCCGGTGTGGAGGCCGACGACGTCATCGGCACGCTGGCCTGCGAGGCGGCCAAACAGGGCTTGAGCGTGCTGATCAGCACCGGCGACAAGGACATGGCGCAGCTGGTGTCGCCGAAGATCACGCTCATCAACACCATGAGCAATACGCTGCTCGATCGCGACGGCGTGAAGAACAAGTTCGACGTGTTTCCCGAGCAGATCATCGACTACCTGGCGCTGGTGGGTGACAGCTCGGACAACATCCCGGGCATCGACAAGGTCGGGCCCAAGACCGCGGCCAAGTGGCTGGGCCAGTACCAGACGCTGGACTCGCTGGTGGCGAATGCGGCGAATGTGTCCGGCAAGGTGGGCGAGAACCTGCGCGCGGGTCTCGCGACCCTGGAGCTGGCGCGCAAGCTGGCCACCATCCGCACCGATGTGACGCTGCCGGTGACGATCGACGGCCTCAAGCGCCGCGCGCCCGATGTCGCCGCGTTGCGCGAGCTGTACTCCAGGCTCGAACTGCGGTCCCTGCTCAAGCAGCTCGAGGGTAGCGACCCGGCGACGCCGGCAGACACGCCCGCCAGCGGCACGCCGCCGGCGCGTCCCGCGCCCGCCGCGCCGACCATCGACGGCGCCGCCCGCGCAGTGGCCGCGGCGCCGCGCATGTACGACACCATCACCACCGGGGCCGAGCTCGACGCGTGGTTGAAGAAGCTCGAGTCGGCCAGCCTGTTCGCCTTCGATACCGAGACCACCAGCCTCGAGTACATGCAGGCCGAGATCGTCGGTGTCTCGTTCGCGGTGTCGCCCGGCGTCGCGGCCTATCTACCCTTGCGGCACGACTACGCCGGGGCGCCCGACCAGCTGGATCGCGATGCCTCGCTGGCGAAGCTCAAGCCGTTGCTGGAATCCGAGCAGCACGCCAAGGTGGGCCACCATCTCAAGTACGACGCGCACGTGCTGGCCAACCACGGCATCCGGCTGCGCGGGATGCGCTTCGACTCCATGCTCGAATCGTACGTGTGGAACAGCACCACCATCCGGCATGACATGGACTCCGCGGCGGAGAAGTACCTCGGCATCCGCACCATTCACTACGAAGACGTGGCCGGCAAGGGCGCCAAGCAGATTCCCTTCAGCCAGGTGCCGGTCGACAAGGCTTCCGAATATTCGGCCGAGGACTCGGACGTGACGTTGCGGCTGCATGAAGTGCTGTGGCCGCTGATCCAGAGCGTGCCGGCACTGAAGACGCTGTACGAAGATATCGAACAGCCGCTGGTGCCGGTGCTCGCGCGCATGGAAGAACACGGTGTACTGCTCGACCGGCAGATGCTGCGCGCGCAGGGCAGCGAACTGGGCAAGCGGCTCATGGAACTGCTGGGCGAGGCCCACCAGGAAGCCGGCACGCCCTTCAACCTCGATTCACCCAAGCAGCTCGGCAACATCCTGTTCGAGAAGATGCAGCTGCCCGTGTTGCGCAAGACACCCACGGGTCAGCCATCCACGGCCGAGGACGTGCTCGAGGAACTGGCCGAGAGCTACAGGCTGCCCAAGCTCATCCTCGAGCATCGCAACCTGTCCAAGCTCAAGTCCACCTACACGGACAAACTACCCGAGCAGATCAATGCACGGACCGGGCGCGTGCACACCAGCTATCACCAGGCCGTTGCCGCGACCGGCCGCCTGAGCTCGCAGGATCCGAACCTGCAGAACATCCCGATCCGCACGCCGGAAGGCCGGCGCATCCGCCAGGCCTTCATCGCGCCGGAAGGGCACGTGCTGCTCGCGGCCGACTACTCGCAGATCGAGCTGCGCATCATGGCGCACCTGTCCGGCGACGAAGGCCTGCTCAACGCCTTCGCCTCCGACCAGGACATCCACCAGGCGACCGCTTCCGAGGTGTTCAGCACGCCGCTGGATCAAGTGACCGCCGACCAGCGACGCTCGGCCAAGGCCGTGAACTTCGGCCTCATCTATGGCATGAGCGCCTTCGGACTGGCCGCGCAGCTGGGCATCGCGCGCGGCACCGCGCAGGAATACATCGACCTGTACTTCGCGCGTTATCCCGGCGTGAAGCGGTACATGGAGGAAACCCGCGCGTCCGCGCGCGAGCGCGGCTACGTCGAGACGGTGTTCGGCCGGCGGCTCTATCTACCGGACATCAACGCGCGCAACAAGCAGTTCGCCCAGGCCGCGGAGCGCGCCGCCATCAACGCGCCCATGCAGGGCACCGCCGCGGACATCATCAAGCGCGCCATGATTTCCGTCGACCGGCTGTGCGCCGCGGGCGCCGGCGCCCAACTCATCATGCAGGTGCACGACGAACTGGTATTGGAAGTGCGCGCCGACCGCGTTGCCGAAGTGACCGGGATGGTGCGCGAGAAGATGATGGGCGCGGCGGACCTGCGCGTGCCGCTGAAGGTGGATGTGGGCACAGGGTCCAACTGGGACGAAGCCCACTAGATTGTCTCTAACTTCCGATACCTCGGGTATCACATTGGCCTAACGACCCGCGGAGGGCTTTTGTCGCATTTTTGCGGCTCCCGCCAACTCGCGAAGTGCGTTGGAACGAGCATCGCGTCACAATTGCGCACGGAAATTCAGGAACCGTTAAGGGGTTCCGGTCTCTAATCCGTCGTCCTAAAACACTGGAGAGGTTTCTCATGAACATGAAGTTCGCCGCGGTCGCGGTGCTCGGCACGCTTTCGATCGCCGCCATGGCGCCGCAGGCGGCTGCCGCTGACAACGGCTTTTATTTGGGCGCCGGCCTGACTCAGTCGGAAACTTCCGTCAGCGTGGACGGCCTCGAAGAGTCATTCGACGACAACGCTTTCAAGTTCATCGTCGGATTCCGCCCACTCGATTGGCTCGCCCTCGAGGCGAACTACATCGACCTGGGCACGGTCGATTTCGACGACGGCAGTGGTGTGACGATCGATTCCAAGGCGATCACCGCCTCGGCGCTGTTCATCAAGGAGTTTCAGGTCATCGATGTCTACGCCCGCCTCGGTATGGCCAACTGGGACTCCGACTTCAATGTCGAGGACCTCGGCACCGTTTCCGATGACGGCTGGGAACCCACCTATGGCGTGGGCATCGGCGCGCATTTCGGCAGCCTTGGCCTCAGGGCCGAGTGGGAGCGCTTCTCTGCCGATGCGCTGGGCGCCACAGGTAGCGTTGTAACCACATGATTGCAGGGTCATTTCCCAGCAAAAGTTTTTGAAAATTTTCGGAACCTTTCCAGGGTCTCGCGTGTCTCAACTCATGAGCGCGTAAAACCGCTCCACGCTTCCCTCCCTGAGCGTGTTAGCCCGGTTCACGAGACCTGTGCCGGGTTAGTCTGGCCCCGGTGGTTTTACCACCGGGGCTTTCTTTTTTAGGGCTGGCGCCCGGACTTGATCGCCGCCCTGAAGGGGCGGCGTCCGTGAGTCGCCAAGAGTCAGAGAACAGGGCTGTGGCCACTTCTGTGCCTGGTCGAAGCGACTGGGTCTGTTGAGTAATCAGGAACTCAACATCTGAAGTAATCGTTTCTGGGCGGCTTCTACTCCAATCCTTTCGTGCGAAGAAAAGACCTGGGCGGTGACGGCCTCGGGCAGGCGGGCTTGCGCCTCTTTCAGGGCAGCTGCCCTCTCGCGCTGATTGAGCTTGTCGGCCTTGGTAAGCAGGGCGTGTACCTGCCAGCCGCTGGCCAGTGCCCATTCCACCAGCTGCACGTCTTCATCCTTGAGGCCGCGGCGGATGTCGATGATCAGGAACAGCCCGGCGATGAACTCGCGTTCGGGCAGGGAGTTGATCAGCTCGGTCCATTGCTTGCGCTCGGGAGGCGGCGCGGTGGCGTAGCCGTAGCCCGGCAGGTCGACGATGCGTTGACCAGGCTCCACTTCGAAGAAGTTGAGCAGCCGGGTTCGTCCCGGCGTCTTGCTGGTTCGAGCCAATCCATTGCGCGCCATGATGGTGTTGATGGCGCTGGATTTACCCGCGTTGGAACGACCCGCGAAGGCGACTTCGCGGGCGGGCTCCTGGGGAAATTGCTGTTGACTGGCGACCGACAGCAGAAAGCGCACGTTGGGGAACTGCACGGCGCCTAGTGTACAATCCGCCGCCTTCCTGGGAGCCCGCAACATCATGATTGAGAGCAGATTTTCCTTAGGCCTCGCCGGCGTGATCGCTTGCCTGTCTTTGAGCTTCGGCCCGGTTGCCGCCGCTGACGAAGCCGCCTCCCCTGTCACTGGCTCCGCCGAAGCTGGCGCCGCCAAGGCAGCCGTCTGCGCGGCCTGCCACGGCCCGGGCGGCAACAGCGCCAACCCGGAATGGCCCAGTCTCGCCGGCCAGAATGCCGCTTATACGCGCGAGCAGCTGGCCATGTTCAAGTCGAAGAAGCGCAACAACCCGGTGATGTTTCCCATCATCGAGCCGCTCACCGAGCAGGACTTCGCGGATCTCGCCGCCTACTTCGCCACGCAGACTCCCTCGGGCCTGGAAGCCGACCCTTCTTATTGGAAGGCTGGCGAAGCGCTCTACAAGTCGGGCGACGTCGCTCGCAACATTCCCGCCTGCGCTGCTGCAGGATTACCTGACGAAGAATCGGTATCGTGATCCCGCGGATCCCGCTGTGGTCCACGCCACGCGCAACAGCGCGATGATGACCACCATCGCCGCACGCCTGACGCCGGAAGACATCCGCAATGTCGCGTCGTACCTGCAGGGTCTGCGCTAACCAGTCGAATGACGGCCCGCCGCGCTTTCCTGGCCACGGTCTCGGTTTCCGCGCTGGCGGCGCTCGCAGGCGTGGCCGGTGCGGCCGATCCGCTTTCGAAGTGGCAAGCCGGTACTCACTACCAGCTGTTGCGCGAGCCCGTGCCACCAACCGTGGCCAACGGCAAGGTCGAAGTGCTGGAAGTCTTCTGGTACGGCTGCGGCCACTGCTTCGCGCTCGACCCCGTCCTCGAGGATTGGAACAAGAGCAAGGCGCCGTTCATCGAGTTCGCGCGTGTCCCGGTGATCTGGGGCCCGCCACATCGCCAGCACGCCAAGCTCTATTACACGCTGCAGGCCCTGCGTCGGCCCGACCTCCATGCCAGGGTGTTCAAGACCATTCACCATGAGAGCGCGTTGCTCGCCGACCCTGACGAAGTAGCCGCACGAGCCATGCACCTGGCGTTCTTCGCCCGGCACGGCGTCACCGAAGAGCAGTTCAACGCGGCCTACGATTCCATGACGGTGGCGATGAACATGCAGCGGGCCGAAAACCTCACGAAATCGCTGGGCGTGGACAGCGTCCCGGTGGTGTTCGTGAACGGCAAATATTCCGCCATGGTCATGCCGGCCGGTGGTGAAGCGGTGATCGACAGCCTCGCCGCGAGTGAGAAACGCTAGCGAGACGCTTGCGGCCCCGGTCGGTCACAGGCAGCCTCCCCGACCATGCTGAGCGCTTTCGTATCGCAACCCCAGGGCCTGGCGCGCTTCGAACTGCGCGCCGACGCGGCGATCCCCACGGAAGCCATCTGGCTGGATCTGCTCGAACCCACGCCCAGCGAAGAAAAACGCGTGGAGAGCTTCCTCTCCATCGATGTGCCTACCCGCGATGAAATGCGCGAGATCGAGGCGTCGAATCGTCTCTACGAAGAGGACGGCGCGCTTTACATGACCGCGACTGTCGTCACCAAGCTCGATTCGGACCTTCCCGAGAGCACGCAGATCACCTTCATCCTCTCCGCCAGCAAGCTGGTCACCAACCGCTACGTGGACCCGTTGCCGTTCCGGCGCTTCATCGCCTACGCCGAGCGCCACCCGAACTCCTGCAACTCGCCACCCGCCGTGCTGGCCGGCCTGATCGAATCGGTGGTGAATCGCGTCGCCGACGTCATCGAACGCGTGGCGACCGATCTCGACGCTGCGTCAGCGGAGGTCTTCAGCATCTCGCGCCACAAGCGCGGCGTCATGCGCGACTTTCGTCGCGTCCTCGAGCGGCTGGGTCAGAACGGTGAACTCATCTCCAAGGCGCGCGAGAGCCTGGTGAGCCTGGGACGCCTGCTGACCTTCGTGCAGCAGAGCACTTCCATCCCCATGTCGCAGGAGGTCCGGGCGCGCTTTCGCACGCTGGCCCGCGACGTCATGGCCATGAGCGACCACGCTTCGTTCCTCGGCACGAAGGTGTCGTTCATCCTCGACGCCACCCTGGGCCAGATCAACATCGAGCAGAACAACATCCTCAAGATCTTCTCGGTGGTCACGGTTTTCCTGCTGCCACCCTCGGTGATCGGCGCGGTGTACGGCATGAATTTCGACCATATTCCCGGCGCCCAGGAGCCCTGGGGCTTCTGGGCCGCCCTGAGCGTCATGGCAGCCTCAGCCGTGGGTCCGTTCCTGTACTTCAAGCGGAAAGGTTGGCTCTGAGCGGCTAAACTACGCGTCCTCGCGCCCGTAGCTCAGCTGGATAGAGTGGCAGCCTCCGAAGCTGCAGGTCGTTGGTTCGAATCCAATCGGGCGCGCCAGATTTCACATCGCCATTTCTTCAAAAGCTATACTTCGCCCCCATGAGCAAGCAGGACTCGCATTTCTTCAATAATTTCAGCCTGGTTCTCGGCATTTTGTTTGCTGTGACCATCTGCCTTTTCGCGTTCGCCCGGCACGTCGGCGCCGAGCACCAGGGAGCGCAGGTCACCAACGATCCGCGCTACCTTGCGAGCGTGAAAGAGCGCCTGCAGCCCGTGGACCGCGTGGCCGTCGCCGGCCAGGACAACAGCGCGCTGAAAATCGAGAGTGTGGGTCCCGCCACCGCCGGCCCGGCCCTGCCCGCCGATGGCACCGCCGCGTACAACATGGCCTGCACGGCCTGCCACGGCTCCGGCATCGCCGGCGCTCCCAAGGTGGGCGACAAGGCCGCCTGGGCTCCGCGCGTCGCCCAGGGCAAGGACACCCTGTACAAGCACGCCATCGAAGGCTTCAACGGCAAGACCGGCGTGATGCCGGCCAAGGGCGGCCAGACGGCCTGGCCCGATGACCTGGTCAAGCAGGCCGTGGACCACATGCTCGAGCTGAACAACTGAAGCATCGCTGTATTCGTTCCGGAAACGGGCCCCCTTCGAAAGATCGGGGCCCGTTTCATTTCGGGCCTAACTAATTGCACGCCGCAATTGCAGCGCCTCGGCCAGGTGCGGAGACGAAAGCGCGGACGGCGACTCCTGTTCCAGGTCGGCCAGTTCGAGGTCGGCCAGTTCGAGGTCGGCGATAGTGCGCGCCACTCGCAGCACGCGATGCACGCCGCGCGCGGACAACTCGAACTTCACCCGCAGCTGGCCGAGCAGCACGCGTGCGCCGCGATCGAGCGCGCAGTGTTCCGACAGCTCGCGCCCCGCGAGATCGGCATTGAGCTTGCCAGCGCGCCGCAGCTGGACGTCGCGCGCCGCGCGCACCTTCACGGCTGCCTGCGCGCTGGTGAGCCGTGGTTCGGCGGATTCGTCGAGCAGTTCTTCGCTGCTCACGGCAGGCACGGCCACGCGCAGATCGATGCGATCGAGCAGTGGCCCCGAGATGCGCGCGCGGTAGCGGGCGATCTCGGGTGGCGCGCATCGGCACTTGCCCGTGGACTCGCCGAGATATCCGCAAGGGCAGGGATTCATCGCCGCGACGAACTGGAACCGCGCGGGGTACTCCACCTGAACGGCGGCGCGCGACACCGCGACCACGCCGGATTCGAGCGGTTCACGCAGCGACTCGAGCACGGCCCGATTGAATTCGGGCAGCTCGTCGAGGAACAACACGCCGCGGTGCGCGAGGCTGACCTCTCCTGGCTGCGCGCGCGGGCCACCCCCGATGATGGCGCCCGCCGATGCCGTGTGATGGGGAGCACGAAACGGCCGCCGCCCGAACTCCGCTGCCGAGAACCCTCGTGTGCTCACCGAAGCGATGGCCGCCACATCCAGCGCTTCGCTGGCATCGAGCTCGGGAAGGATGCCGGGCAGGCGTTGCGCCAGCATGCTCTTGCCCGTACCGGGGGCGCCCACGAGCAGCAGGCTGTGACCGCCGGCGGCCGCGACGATCAGCGCGCGCTTCGGCACCGCTTGCCCGCGCACGTCGGCCAGGTCGAGCGAGGACGGGCCGGGCAGCGACAGCGGACCGCCCGGCTCCGCGTCCGTCACCGCGCCGGCGCGCGCCAGCGCGCACACGCCTAACAAATTGTCGGCGGCCAGGATGCGCCGCGCGGCGATGCGGGCCTCGTCGACATTGCCCGACGGCAACACCAGTGCGCGATGCTCGCGCGCCGCGTGCGCCGCGGCCAGCAGCACACCCTTGATGGGTTTCAGCTCACCCGCGAGGCCGAGCTCACCATAGAACTCGCTGTCCGCGAGGTGTTGTTCCGGCACGGTGATCTGCGACGAGGCCAGCAGGATGCCCAGCGCGATCGGCAGATCGTAGCGGCAACCTTCCTTCGGCAGATCGGCGGGGGAAAGATTGACGGTGATGCGTCCCGCGGGCCATTCGAAGCCCGAATTGGCCAACGCCGCGCGCACGCGGTCCTTGCTCTCGCGCACCGCGGTGGCGGGCATGCCGACGATGGTGAAAGTGGGCAGGCCGCCACCCAGGTGAACTTCGACTTCGACACGCGGCGCGGACAGGCCGAGCTGCGCGCGACTGGCGACTCGGGCGAGCCCCATGTCCCCTCCTTGGGTAGATCTTCCTGGAAAGCAGCGCCGGCTTCCTTGCCGGCGTCGACTCAGTTCGCGGCGCTTGCGGACTTCGCCTCGAGCTCGGCCACCCGCTTCTCGAGTTCTTCGAGACGCGCTCGCGTGCGCTCCAGCACCTTGCGCTGCGCGTCGAATTGCTCGCGGCCGGCCAGATCGAGCTTGCCGAGGTTGGCGCGCAGCACGGCGCGGAAGTTGTTTTCGAGGTCTTCGCGCAGGCCACTGGCACCGGATGCGAGCCCCGGCGGCAAACCCTGCATCAGGCTGCGTAGCAAATCTTCAACCTTGGGTAACTCCACCGGCGGCTCTCCTGACTGGTTGCGGGGCAAATGCCCTGTTTTGTAGCGAGGCCCGGCCAGCCGCCCCAAGTTTGGGCGCGAGATGAGGCGCCTGCGGCATTTCGCGCCGCAGCGGCCCCTCATCGCATCGTTTGGGCTGGCATGGAACCTGCACTTTGAACACGAGCCCCGGGCTTCAACCCGGGGAATGTTGATAGGGAGCATACGCGCGGCCCAGCCGCGCCAGCCATCGGATAACGATGCCAAAGCGATGAAAATGATCACTGCAATCATCCGCCCGTGGAAGCTCGACGACCTGCAAATGGCCGTCGCGCGACTGGGCGTGCAGGGGATCACCGTCACCGAAGTCACCGGTTACGGCCGACAGCGCGGGCATTCGGAGCACTACCGTGGCTCCGAGTACCAGGTGGAATTCGTGCCGAAGCTCCGCGTCGAGATCGTTCTCGACGAAGCCTCCTCCGAAGCGGTGGTGGAGGCCATCAGCAATGTGTGCCGGACCGGCAAGACCGGGGACGGCAAGATTTTTCTGGCGCCAGTCGGTGAAGCGGTGCGCATACGCACCCGCGAATCCGGCGCGGCGGCAGCCTGAGATGTCGTTGAGGAGCTAATACATGCATCAAGAAGATAAGAAAAGAACGAAGGGTGGCAGCTGGCTCACGCGCGGTCTCGGCGCAATGCTGCTGATGATGGGTCCGGCATTGGCCCTCGCGCAGGAGGCGGCTGAGGCAGCGCCGGTACCTAACAAGGGCGATACCGCCTGGATGATGGTCTGCACGCTGCTGGTGATCATGATGGCCGTCCCCGGCCTGGCGTTGTTCTACGGCGGCATGGTCCGCGCCAAGAACATGCTGTCGATCTCCATGCAGGTCTTCGTGACCTTCTCGCTGCTGACCGTGCTGTGGGTGGTCTACGGCTACAGTCTCGCGTTCAACGGCACCGGGCAGTGGATCGGCGACTTCAGCCGCTTCCTGTTGTCCGGCATCACCGCTGACAGCAACGCGGCCACCTTCTCGGAAGGTGTCGTGATCCCCGAGTACGTGTTCGTGGCCTTCCAGGCGACGTTCGCGGCCATCACCACGGCGCTGGCGGTCGGCGGTTTCGCCGAACGCACGAAGTTCTCGGCGGTGCTGGTCTTCGCGGTGATCTGGTTCACCTTCTCTTACCTCCCGATCGCGCGCATGGTGTGGTTCACGGAAGGCTTCCTGTTCAAGGCAGGCGCCCTCGACTACGCCGGCGGCACGGTGGTGCACATCAATGCCGGTATCGCGGGCCTCGTCGGCGCGCTGATGGTCGGCAAGCGCACGGGTTACGGTACGGTGGCCATGCCGCCGCACAACGTTCCCTACGTGATGATCGGCGCCGCCCTGCTGTGGGTCGGCTGGTTCGGTTTCAACGTGGGCTCGGGTCTCGAAGCCAACAACGGCGCAGGCCTGGTGTTCCTGAACACCTTCGTCTGCACCGCCGCGGCAGTGTCGGCCTGGACCTTCGGTGAGTGGATCTTCCGCGGCAAGCCGACGATGCTCGGCGCGGCCTCGGGTGCGGTGGCCGGCCTGGTCGCCATCACGCCGTCCTGCGGCGTGCTCAGCCCCGGCGGCGCGATCATCCTTGGCCTGGTCGTCGGCCTGATCTGCCTCTGGGCGGTCGCTGGACTCAAGAAGTCGCTCGGCTATGACGACTCGCTGGACGTGTTCGGCGTACACGCCGTCGGCGGCATCGTGGGTGCACTTTCCTGCGCGATCCTGGGACATCCGTCCCTGGGCGGTGTGGGCGCCTTCGAGTCCATCGGACCGCAGTTGGTGATCCAGGCTGAAGGCGTGCTGATCACCATCGTCTGGTCGGCAGTGGTCACGGCGATCGCGTTCTTGCTGATCAAGGTGACCATCGGCCTGCGTCCGAGCGAGGAAGCCGAACGCGAGGGTCTGGACACCAATGAGCACGGCGAACGCGCCTACGAGTCCTGATCGCTCTTCCCGGAGGCCCGGATCGCCAGATCCGGCCTTCGGGCAGGGAATGCAACCCAAGGGCCTGCCGGCGGGAAACCCCGGCAGGCCCTTTCCTTTGCGACAATTTTCGCGAAACAGCCCCTGTAAAGGGGCTTGTCTGTGATGAGCGTCAAGGGTTCTGATAGGCCCGTCCCGGCATAATCCACGTACCGGAGGAAGAGTCATGCGACAGACAAAAATCCTTGCCGTGATTGTCGGCCTGCTCACAGCCGCGTGTGCGAACGCGGGTGACGTCTACAAGTACGTCGATGAGCGGGGCAACACGCTGTACACCGACAAGCCCATGCCAGGCGCGGTCCTGGTGTCCGCGGGCAACCTGCGTCCGCAGTCCGTCGTGCAGCGCGAGTATTCCGCGCAGCAGACCGCGACCGCCAATCAGTTGAATTCCAGCAATCAGCGCATTGCCGACAACCAGACGAATCAGCGCGCTGCTGATCAGGTTGCCCGGGATCTCGAGGCCACGCGCCTCGACCGCTGCAAGAAGGCGCGCGAGGCCTACGAAAGCACCATCAACTCGCGACGCATATACCGCGAAAAGCCGAATGGCGAGCGCGAATATCTCAACGATGCCGAGCTCGCGCAGGCCCGCGTGGATACGCTCAAGCAGAAGGACGCCATCTGCGGCCCGCAAGGTTGATCTCCGCAATGTGATGTTTGGTGAACGCCGCCTTCGGGCGGCGTTTTCCTTTGTGAGGCCCGGGAACACCCGGCTCCCCGGAATCCAGCCATAATCGCTT
>JAQSWD010000100.1 GCA_029266835.1 Steroidobacteraceae bacterium | reverse complement strand
TGCACGGCCCGTCCACGACTTCATCGGGAATGAAAGCCAGCTCGGTGATGGTGGCGCGCGAACGCGCCGCATCGCCGCGCGCATGGCTGCCGGGCGGCAGGCCGAAGAACAGGCGATGGCCGACGAGATGGCCTTCGTCGTGCGTGCGGTCCATCGACGGGAGGTCGAGCACCACGTGTTCGATGCGCTTCTCCACCAGCCACTGCACGGCCTCGCGCGTGAGATACGGCGGCACGGTATCGCTGTAGTCGCGCGTGCGTTTGCCCGTGTCGTTGGGCAGCGTGCGGATGATGGCGGCCACCGGCTCGATGTTGGGCGTGTTGGGGCGCCCCATGGGCCACGCGGCGCGCAGCCGGCGCTGGGTGATCAGCACATCCGTGCCCCAGGGCTGCGGATCGGTGCTCTCGCTGGTCTCGCGCGCGGGTTCGGGTGTCACGCTAACTACCACCGCGGGCAGCAGGCCGCGCGGCACCACGCGCCAGGCGTCGCCGGCCTCGCGCGTGAGATGCGCCACGCTCTCGGTGTGCGTCATCTGGCAATGCGGAATCAACGTGAGCGTGGAACAGTTGCAACTCGCACCCGTGGCCACGCTTCCGGAGAAGTTGCCCACCGACCACGGCTTGCTGGTGGCGGGCGGCGCGCCGAAGTGCCGCGGCCCGGCGCCGTTGAAATCAACGGGAATCGCGAGGCTGACGCCGCGATCCAGCGCCACGCGCACCTTTCGCCCGCCGATGTTCAATTCCGCCTGCATGTCCCGCTCGTCACGTCTGTCTTCACGAACGCTGCGGCGCGGGCTTTTCCATCACGGCGCCGCAACTCGCGCATTTGAGATTGGCCGGGTTGCCGAAGAAACGGTCGAAGATGGGCGGCAGTTGCGTCTCGATGTTGGTGATCTCGGCGAACTCTTCGTAGAGCTTGTGACCGCAGCTCTCGCAGTACCACTGGAAGCCGTCGCGCTCCCCGGGGTGACGATTGCGTTCGATGACCAACCCCACAGTGTTCGCAGGGCGGCGCGGCGAATGCGGCATGTTGGGCGGCAACAGGAAGATCTCGCCCTCATTGATGGGGATGTCCACGCGCTTGCCATCCTGCACGGTGGCCAGCGTGATGCCGCCCTCGAGTTGATAGAAGAACTCCTCGCCGGGGTCGACGTGGAAATCCTTGCGGCTGTTGGGGCCGCCCACCACCATGATGATGAACTCGCTGTCGGTGAACACCAGCTTGTTGCCCACCGGCGGCTTGAGCAGGTGGCGGTGTTCGTCGATCCAGCGTCGGAAATTGAAGGGTTTGAGTTCTCTCATGGCCCACCGATCATATTCGCTGCCAGCCCATGATGTGACCCTCTGCACAGTTGGCAATGCTGTCGCCGGTCGGCGTCAGCCCCGCGAGGGCCCGGACGCCGGGGCCCGTGTTATGTTTGCGCCCACTCAAATCCTCTAACAGAGGGGCCGCCCTTGAAATTCCGCCACGTGCTCGTCGTCGCCTGTTGCCTGGCCCTCACGGCCTGCGGCTCGCTGCACATGCCGAAAGTGAAGGTCTGGCCCTTCTACAAGAAGCCCAAGCCCGTGCCGGAAGCGGTCCACGAGCTAAACCTGGTGAACAGCGACGGGTCCGGCGCGAGTTATCCGCAGTACTGGAGCCGCAACACGCTGGTCATCGACTTGAGCGGCGTGAGCGGCGAGGGCGGCGTCGCCGCGCGCCTTCCCGAAGAGACCACCTGGCCGGTGCGCGTGGCCGTGCGCGTGCAGCCCGGCCGAGTCGGCCAGCTCGAAATGCAGGCCGAGGAACGCAACGTCGTGGCGGTGTCGCCCGAGGGCGCCAAGCCGGTGGACATCGAACTGTCCTCCAGCCTGTATACGCCGACGACGGCGGCTATCTACATCTCCTGGCGGCCGGCGCCCGTGATCGTGGACACCGCACCGGAGGCTCCGGCCGAACCCGAGTTCGTGTCGCCAACTGAAGTGCCGAAGTCCTCGGCCCCGACCTCGGACCAGAGCTCGACCGACGGCGCTGCCGACGCGGCCGCCGAAGACACACAGAAGGCCAGCGACATCGTCTCGCCGGCCGAAGCCGCTCAGCCCGCCCCGGGCGGTTGATGCCCCGAGCACGCCAGCTGAACTGGCGGCTCGTCGGTATCGAGGTTCACCGCGGTCAGGGCACCGCCCCACACGCAACCTGTATCCAGCGCCAGCAGATCCTTGCGACGCCGATATCCCAGCGTGGACCAGTGTCCGCAGACCACGCGCACGTCGGCGCTCTTGCGGCCGGGCAGGTCGAACCAGGGCAGCAGGTCTTCGGGTTGTTCGCCGGGCGCGCCTTTCGCCTTCAGATCCATGGTGCCGTCGGCTCGGCAGAAGCGCATGCGCGTGAACGCGTTGATGACGAACCGCAGGCGGTCCATGCCGCGCAGGCTGTCATTCCAGTGGTCGGGCTTGTTGCCGTACATGGCGTCGAACAGTGTGCGGGCGTCCTCGCGCAGCACGGCTTCCACCTCGCGAGCCAGCTTGGCGGCGGCGCGCGGCGTCCAGTCGGGCGCGAGGCCGGCATGGACCAGGAAGTCGCCCCGCGGTTCGTCGTACACGGCCAGCGGACGGCCTGACAACCACTCCAGCAACTGATCGCGGTCGGGCGCATCGAGGATTTCATCCAGCGTGTCGCCGTCCTTGCGCTTGCGTTTCGATGCATACGCCAGCGCCAGCAGGTGCAGATCGTGGTTACCCAATACCACGGTGGCGCCCGTGCCCAGCGAGCGTACGAAGCGCAGGGTTTCGAGGGACTTCGGGCCGCGATTCACCAGGTCGCCGACGAACCATAGTTCGTCGCGGTCGGCGGAGAAGTGACAACGCTCGAGCAGCGTCTTGAGTTCGTCGCAGCAGCCCTGGACGTCGCCGATGGCGTAGCGGGCCATTCAGGATCCCGTTCGGCGGGCTACTGCAGCAGCCCGGGCATTGCCAGGCGGAATGCCGCGATCGGCGCGTCGAACTGCGCTCCATCGTCGGTCACCATCTGGTAGCTGCCCTGCATGGCGCCCACCGGAGTTTCGAGCACGGCGCCGCTGGAATAACGAAACCCCTGGCCGGGCTTGAGATAGGGCTGTTCACCCACCACGCCTTCGCCGCGCACTTCCTGCACCTTGCCGTTGGAGTCGGTGATGACCCAGTGCCGCGTCAACAGCCGCGCGGGCACGGTGCCTTCATTGCGGATGGTGATGGTGTACGAGAACACGTAGCGGCGTTCGCCCGGATTCGATTGTTCCGCGAGATACGAGGTGTCGACGTCGACGCGGATCTTGTGTGGGGTCGTCTCCATGTGAGACGGATGATACCGGACTACGCTTGTTCTTTTACGCGCGCACGCGCGGCTAGCCGCGCGAAATCCGCGGGTGACAACGTCTCGGGACGGACCCCGGGATCGATGCCCGCTGCCTGGATGTCCTCGATGTCCATCAGGGCTCGCAAGCCGTTTCGCAAAGTCTTGCGTCGTGCCGAGAAGGCCGCCGACACCGTTCGCGCGAAAGCCGGCGGCAGCGCGAATGCCGGCTCGCGGCGCACCTTGAGCCGGGCAACGGCCGACCACACGCGTGGCGGCGGTGTGAAGGCACCGGGACCCACGTCGAACAGGTGGGTGGTCTCGAACCAGGGCGCGAGCATCACCGTGAGCCGGCCATAGGCGTCGCTGCCGGGCGCGGCGGCGATACGGTCGATCACTTCCTTCTGCAGCATCACGTGCAGGTCGTCGATGTATTCATGCGCGGCCGCGAGGTGGAACAGCAGCGGGGTGGAGATGTTGTAAGGCAGGTTGCCGATGACGCGCAGCCGGCCGCCGCGCGACTCGGCCAGCGCCTGGAAGTCGAAGTCGAGGGCGTCGGCTTCGTGAAGATGGAAACGCGTTTCGCCGCCCCAGCGCGCGCGCAATTCGGCGGCGAGATCGCGGTCGATTTCCACGGCGTCCAGCGTGCGGGGAATGCCCTGGTCGAGCCGGGCGAGCAGGCGTTCGGTCAACGCGCCGCGGCCGGGGCCTATCTCCACCAGTGCGTCGCCGGCACCGGGCGCGATCTCGCGCACGATGCGGTCGAGCACGCTGCGGTCATGCAGGAAATGCTGCCCGAAGCGTTTGCGGACCTGGTGCACGAGTACGGCTACGCCGGGCGGGCGCGCGCGGCGAAATCCATCGCGAGCCGCGTGGCGGCCTCGAGGCTGCCGGCATCGGCGCGTCCTGTGCCCGCGAGATCGAGAGCGGTGCCGTGGTCCACGGAGGTGCGGATCACCGGCAGGCCCAGCGTGACGTTCACGGCATGGCCGAAGCCCGCGTGTTTGAGCACGGGCAGGCCCTGGTCGTGGTACATGGCCAGAACCACGTCGTAGTTAGACAAGTTGCGCGGGACGAACACCGTGTCCGCGGGCAACGGGCCATCCACCAGCATGCCGGCGGCGCGGGCACGCGCCAGCGCCGGCGCGATCACGTCGCGGTCCTCGGTGCCCAGGTGGCCGCTTTCGCCGGCATGCGGATTGAGACCGCAGACCGCGATGCGCGGCCGCGAGACGCCCCAGAGGCGACGCACGTCGTCGTTGAGCACGCGCAATACGGTATCCAGAAGACTGGCAGAAATCGCGTCGCTGACGGCGCGCAGCGGCAGGTGGGTGGTGGCCAGCGCCACGCGCAGGTTGTCAGCCGCCAGCAGCATCACCGGGTGCTTCGCGCGAGTGCGCTCGGCCAGGTATTCGGTGTGGCCCGTGAACGGCACGCCGGCATCGTTGATCACGCTTTTCTGCACGGGCGCCGTGACGATGGCGGCGAACTCCTTGCTCAGCGCGCCGTCGATGGCGCGGTCGAGCATGGCCAGCACGTGGCGCGCGTTGGCGGGGTCGAGGCGCCCCGCCACGCAGGGAGCGGCCAGTGGAACGTCGAGCACCGAGACACCCGGGCGCTGGTCACCGGGTTGATAGACGCGAATCGCCGGGTCGATTCCCAGCATGCGAGCGCGCTCGGCCAGCAGATCGAAGCTGCCGAGAATGACGATGGGGCAGGGAAGCGCGAGCTGGGCGAGGGCGAGGCAGAGATCCGGGCCGATGCCGGCGGGTTCACCCGCAGTGACGGCGATGGTCATGCTTGCTCAATGGACCGGCTTCGTGCTCGCCCAATGGACCGGCTTCGCCGGGGCGCTCAGAGCTTGTACTCGACGTACGCCTCGTCGCGCAGGCGGCGCAGCCACAGCTCGGTTTCCTCGTCGGCCTTGGACTCGCGCAGCGCCTGGAAGGCTTTCTGGCGAACCATGTCCTGCGTGTTGTCGAACTGGCGGCGGCCTAACAACTGCACGATGTGCCAGCCGAATTGCGTGCGGAAGGGTTCGCTGATCTCGTCGGGCTGCAGCTGGGCGATCTGCCGCTCGAACTCGGGCACGAAGGTGCCGGGGCCGGCCCAGCCCATGTCGCCGCCCTCCGCAGCCGAGCCCGGGTCTTCGGACACGACGGAGGCTACGGCGGTGAAGTTCTCGCCCTTGCTCACGATGCGGTCGCGGATCGTGGCCAGCTTCTGCTGCACGGTGGCGTCGTCCTGCAGCTCATTGGGCTTGATGAGGATGTGGCGCACGTGCACCTGGTTGACGATGCTCGAGCTGGTGCTGCCACGCATTTCGTTGAGCTTCACGATGTGGAAGCCCGACGGCGTGCGAATGGGCTTCGTGACGTCGCCGCCCTTGAGCCCCGACACCACTTCGGCGAGGAAGGTCGGCAGTTCCGGGCCCTTGCGCCAGCCCAGCGCGCCGCCTTCGAGCGCGGTCTGCGCATTCGAATTGGCCACCGCGAGGCGCGCGAAGTCTTCGCCGGCCGTGGCCTTCTGGAACACCTCGTTGGCCTTGTTCTCCGCTTCCGCCAGCTGCTCGGGCGTCGCGGCCTGGGGCACGGCGATGAGGATGTGCGAGATGTTGTACTCCTGGTCCGCCGAGGGCAGCTTCTTCTGCCGCTCGATGAACTGGTCGATCTCGCGCGGGCTCACGTTGATGCGCGCGAACACGTCGCGCTGGCGCAGCATCTGCATGGCCAGTTCCTTGCGCATGCCTTCGCGGTAGCTGGCGTAGTCGATGCCTTGCGAGGCCAATGCCTCGGGCAGGCGCGCCAGCGGAATGCGGTTCTGCTCGGCCAGATCGCGCAGCGCGTTGTTGAGGACTTCGTCCGACACCTTGATGCCGGCGCGATTGGCGCGCTGCATCTGCAGTTCCTGCAGCACCAGGCGTTCCATGACCTGCTGGCGCAACACGTTCTGCGGCGGCAGATCGAGCTTCTGGTCGCGCAGGCGATCGGTGAGCATCATCATCTGCTCGTCCACTTCGCTGGAGAGCACCACGCCTTCGTTGACGGTGGCCGCCACGCGGTCGAGCAGTTCACCGGAGCTCGAGGCTTCGCGAGTCTGGGCGAGGGCGACGGAGCAGCCCAAAGAGCTGGCAAGGGCGGCGAGAACCATGAGGGCGCCGCGCGAAAAGTCTTTATGGATCATGTAGTTGTCTTTCAGCGCCGGGAAGTTTCCGGCGAGTATCCTCGAATTGAGCGTTCCAGGAAAGCGTCGGCATCGGTTCCGACACTGGCCATACCGATCAGTTCCAGCTGCAGCTGGAAGCCGGTTTCCTGCGTGCCCTGGCTGTTCGACAGGAACCGTCGCGCCACTGCGCGCACACGCCAGCAGCAGGACTTGTATTCGAGGCCCGCGAAACGCTCGAGCGTGGACTCGTCACGCAGGCTGTGCACCACGCGGCCGAAGACGTTCCATTTCCTGCCGATGGGCCAGGCGATCGAGCCGTCGACCTGCTCGAGCCGGTCGCGCTGCGCGCGGTAGGCCAGGTTCACGACGCGGTCGCCGCCGGGACGGTATTGCAGGCGGAACTGCGAGCGCTCGCTGCGCGTGTCCTCGGAATTCCATTGCAGGCCGGCCTCGAAGTTCCAGTTCTTCCAGGCCGTGAGCGAAAGCTGCGCGATGAAGTCGGAGGTATCGCGGGCGCTCGGCGTCTCCGTGGGCAACACGACCCGCGGACGCTCGAAGTAATAGGTCTGACCCAGGCTCACCGCCACGTACTGCGCGCCGCTGTCGGAATCGAACAGCCGGCTGGTGAGGCCGAAGGCCATCTGGTTGGCGTCGTTGACGCGGTCCGCGCCCACGTAGCGGTTGGTGCGGTACAGCTGCACGAGGTTGAGATCGGGCAGGCCGGTGTCGAACAGCGGCAGCTCGCTCTGCTCGCGGAACGGCGTGTACAGGTACAGCGCGCGCGGCTCGAGCGTCATTCGGCGCTGTCCGCGTGAACCCGAGCTGCGCTCGAACACCAGCCCCGCATCGAGGGAGGCGAAGGGCAGCGAGCGCGTGGGCGAACGCTCGGCGCCGGGGTCGGTGTGCTCCAGCGAATATTGCGTGTAGCGGAAACCGGCCGAAGGGCGCACGAAGAAACCGGGCGCCGACCAGTCGAAGCCCATGCGCGGCGCCATATCCATTCGCCAGCCGGTCACGCCGATGTCACGATCGAAATTCACGAATTCCGCGTCGAAGCCGTATTCGATGCTGCCGAGTCCCGCGTCCCAGTCACCCGAGGCGAGGATGCGGGGCGTGCGAGCGTAGGGACGCTGTTCTTCCAGCAGTTCCTCGTCGATGGTCTGGAAGTGCTGCAGCTGCGCGCGCACGTTCCAGTGCTCGTCGCGATACGAAGCCTCCGCGAGGCGTTCGGTGAATGGCACGCTGGTGCCTTCCGGTCCCAGTGCGAAATCCTCGAAATAGGCGCTGTCGCCCACATCGGTGGCGTCGATGCGGAAGCGCCATTCGCCAGGCAGCTCCGCGACGTGCCGCCAGCGCGCGAAGGTGCGATCGATGCCGCGCAGGTCGTCGCTGGGTAGATAGTTGAAGTCGAACCAGCCGCGCTGGCGGGGTGTGAGGTAACGCAGTTCGCCGCCGAGGTCCACGCCGCGTCGGCCATACCACACGGGCTTGGCCAGGAAGTCGACGTTGGGGCGGATGTTCCAGTAGTAAGGAACTGGGATCTCCGCGCCATTGCGCGAGGAGTAACCGGGCTCGGGGAACAGGAAGCCGCTCTTGCGCTGCGGGCCCAGCGGAAAACTGATGTAGGGCATGTAGAAGATGGGCACGTCCTTGAAGCGCACGCTGGTGCCGCGCCCCGTGCCCTGCCGCGCATTGGTGTCCAGCTCGATGCTTTTCGAGCGCAGCTCCCAGGCGACGTCGTCGGCGGGGCAGGTAGTGAACGACACGCCCGAGAGCGTCACCTTGTTCTGGCCGTCGATCTGCAGGCTGGTGGCCGAGCCGCGCGCACTGCGCTCGACCATCTCGAATTCGGCGCCCTCGATTTGCGCGCCCGTCGCCGGCGAGTAGTTGCCATTGCCGCCGCGCACCCGGACAGCGGGGTCGGAGTACTCCACGCCGCCTTCGAGCTTGAAACGCTCGGTCGCGGCGTTGTATTCGAGGCAGTCGGTGCGGATGCCCCGTTCGCCCTGGCGCATTTCCACGTTCCCGCAAAGACGGGCGTTGCCGTTCACGTCGAAGCGGAAATCGTCGTCATCGGCGTCGATGGTGATGGGCTGGCTGGCGGAGTCGACTTTTGGCGTTTCCGGCCCGGGTGGTGCGTTGTCATCCGCGTCGTCCGAGGAGCGCGAGGACTCGGGGCAGGTCGGTTCATCGGCACCCATCGCGGGATGCGCCAATGCCAACAGCAGGGTCAGGCAGGGGACCACTATTGTCCCCCGCTTCCGGGTCTCTCTCGTCATCCGCGCACTATACTTATGTGAATGCTCAAGAACGACGCGCGACTCTCCCTCATCCACTCCTGGCTGACGCAAGACCTCGACTGGCGTGTCGGCCGGATCACGGTGGCGTCCGCTGACGCCAGCTTCCGACGGTATTTCCGGGTGTCGCGGGGCGACGTCGATCCGGCTGCCTGGGCTCCCCGGGCGGACACGCTGATCGTGATGGATGCGCCTCCCGGCAAGGAGGACATCGCTCCCTATCTGAAGGTGACCGCGCTGCTCGAACAGGCAGGCGTCCACGTACCCCATGTCCACGCCTACGACGCCCGGCGGGGATTCGTCGTCATGGAAGACCTGGGCGATACGCAGTACCTGTCGGTGCTTCGAACCGGTCGGGGCGTGGACAAGCTGTATGCCGACGCGCTGACCACGCTGGCCAACATCCAGGTGCGCGGCCTGCGCGCCGCGCAGCAGCTGGCGCCCTACGACCGCGAGCCGCTGGAACGCGAACTCAACCTCATGCCCGAGTGGTTCCTCGGCAAGCACCTCGGCCTGGAGCTGTCGCCCGAAGAGCGCGCCATGGTCACCGTGTTCAACGAGGTGTTGATCAACGAGGCGATGATCCAGCCGCAGGTGTTCGTCCACCGCGATTTTCATTCGCGCAACCTGATGGTGCTTCCGCCCACTTCTCAGGGAAGCGGCGGCCCCGGGGTCATCGACTTCCAGGATGCGCTACGCGGCCCCATCGGCTACGACCTCGTGTCGCTGCTCAAGGACTGCTACATCAGCTGGTCGCGCGAGCGCGTGGAACGCTGGGTCAAGGGCTACCGCCGTGTGCTCGGCGGCCTCGGCGCGAACGTCGGCGACAGCGAGTACCAGTTCCTGCGCTGGTTCGACTTCATCGGCGTGCAGCGGCACATCAAGGTGCTGGGCGTCTTCGCACGGCTCTGGCATCGCGACGGCAAGATCGGCTACCTGGACGATCTGCCTCTGGTCATGAATTACGTGCTGGACGCCTGCCGGCTCTACAAGGAGCTGGTCGAGTTCGGCCGCTGGCTGGAGTGGCGCGTCGCGCCGTTGCTGGCGGCGGCAAACGCGCAGCAGAAGAACGTCGCGATCCGGCAGGCGATCGCCGACGCGAAGCGGGCCAGGGTGCGCCGCAAGCCGCCCGCGAGGAAGAAGGCGAAGAAGGTGTTGCGCAAGAAGCGCAAGGCGGCGCCGGCTGCGAAGAAGGTGGGACGGCGGGCGAAGAAGGTGGCCAGTCGGGTAGTTCGGCGCGCCACGCCGCGAAAGATGGTGAAAGCCAGGCGAAAAACCGCTCGCAAGGTCAATCGCAAGGTCAATCGCAAGGTCAAACGCAAGGTCAATCGCAAGGTCACTCGCAAGACCGTGCGCAAGGCCGCTCGGCCGGCGCGCAAAGCCGTCGCCGCCAGGCGTGGCCACAAACGCAGCGCGGTGCGCGGCGCACGCCGGCGCGTCGACCGGCGCAAACACAAGTGAGGGTTCCGTGAAGGTCATGGTCCTCGCCGCGGGACGCGGCGAACGCATGCGCCCGCTCACCGACGCGCTGCCCAAGCCTCTGCTCAAGGTGGGAGGCAAGCGCCTCATCGAGTACCACCTGGAAAGGCTGGCGGCCGGCGGTTTCCGCGAGGTGGTGGTCAATACCGCGTGGTTAGGCGACATGATTCCCGAAGCGCT
>JAQSWD010000207.1 GCA_029266835.1 Steroidobacteraceae bacterium | reverse complement strand
CGGTATTCCAGCTCGACGGTGCCACGAGTCTCCGTGGTCTCGACCATGCGCGAGGGGCCGTACTCGGATAGATAGAACTCGCGCGTCTCGATCTGCGCGTTGTCGGCGGACTTCATGCCCGGCGTGCGCATCAGCTCCTTCTCGCCGGGGCGGATCACCAGCGCCAGCCGGTTGGCGTCCGCGGCGGGCAACGTGCCCACGCGGGCGTACTCGGTGGTGGCGTCTATCCACAGATCCTGGTCACCGGGCGAAGTGGCCGGGATGTAGACGATGGCGTGGTTGAACAGCCCCAGGCCGGGCAGAGTCGGCAGCACGTCCTGTCCCGAGCCCGCCGAGAGCAACGCCAGGTAGGCTTCGATGCCGGACGCGCGCAGCGCCGCCACCAGCAGCGTCGACTTGTCCTTGCAATCGCCGAACTTGCGGCGCAGCGTCTCCGCCGGATATTCCGGCACGATGCGCGCCTCGCCGAATTCCACGCCCGTGTAGCGCACTTCGCGGTGCAGGCGTTCCACCACCCTGGCGATGTAATCGCGCGAGACGGACCGGGGCAGCGGCGACTTCAATCCGGCCAGCAGCGGACGCGCGTCGTCCTTGCGGATGCGCGGCTCGGTCATTTCCAGGTAGGTAGCGGCCACGGATTCCCACGAAGCGCCCGTCGAGAATTCCACGCTGGCCCAGGACGGCTTGTCCGGCGGCAGGTTGGCAGCCATCGCGTCCTGCGCTTCGATCAGCGCATGATTCAGCGTCCAGGTCACGCGGCCCGCGGTGCGCGCCTCGGTGATCTGGGCATTGGGCAGCAGGCGCACTTCGCGCTTGAGCGGCAGCGACTCGGGCGCATCGATGATGACGCGCGTATGGAGCACCGGCACCGGCCGCCCGATGTATTCGCGATACACCGCGCCCGCCGAAAAGAACGGTTTCTCGTCGCGCAGCGTGATTTCCTCTTCGACGATCGCGCCCACTTCGATGGCCGGCAACGGGCCCTGCGTGACGTGCGTGTCGTCGTAGATCTGGTTGTCGCCACTGCGCGAGGCGGCGTCGCGCAACAGGCCCTGGTCGAGCAGGTGTTCGCGGCCGTCTTTCGTGATCACGCGGGCGCGGATCCGGGGCTTGGCCTGGTACCAGGGCTGCCAGGCGGCAGAACTCGCGGCCCAGTTGGCCACGCCGTCCGGTGAATCCACGCGATAGATCATGCGCGAGGAGACAGTGATGCGATGCTGTTCGTCGAAGGAGTAGCGCCGCTCGTCCAGCAGGATGACCACGTCCGAGGGTGTGTCGCGTTCGATGGCGGTGGCGGCGGCCTGCAGCTCGCGCGGCGAGGCGGAGAACGCCGGAACATCCCGTATTTCAGCGGCGCCAGCGGGGTGGAGGGCGGTGGCCGCGGCCACCAGCAGAAGGGTGCGAACCAGTCTCAGCATGGCCCGAGCATAACGAGCCGGATTTCCGGCAAATCGCGATTGGATCACGCCTTGTTGTAGTCTCCGGTGGCATGACGTCCACGAATTCCGCCGAAAAACCGCATGGCCTCACCCAGCTGCGCGATGCGCTGCGGGAATTTGCCGCCGAGCGTGACTGGGATCAATTCCACAGCCCCAAGAACCTCGCCTCGGCGTTGTCCGTGGAGGCATCCGAGTTGCTCGAGTGTTTCCAGTGGCTCACCGAAGACCAGTCGCGCAACCTCACGCCCGAGCAGCTCGCAGACGTCCGCGATGAACTGGCGGACGTGTTGAACTATCTCGTGCGGTTGGCCGACAAGCTGGACGTGAACCTGATGGAAGCGGCGCGCGACAAGATCATGAAGAACGCGCTCAAGTACCCGCCGGACAAGGCGCGCGGGTCGATGAAAAAATACTCGAAGCTCTGACGCGGAGAAGAGGCGAGGCGCCTCCGGGATGACGGGCGCCCCACCTCACTCCTTTCCCTGTTAATTACGCGCCCTTCCTGGGCCACCTTCATCGAGCACTCGCCTGTACGCCGTCTCCACCGTCTCGGGGCCGGAGGCGGCGCCATACAAACCGGGTGTCCAGCCTGCGTCTGTCTTCAGGTCGGGATCGAACTTCTCGGCGTCGGCGCGATACACGTTGTTGTACACGTGCACCTTGCCGAAGCGGACGCGCGGCATGCGCTGCCCGGCGCCGTCGAAGAGATTGTGATGCAGCGTCACGCGCAGGCGTTCGCTGTCCGCTGTCACGCTATCGGAATGATCGATGAGCAGGGTCTTGTCGTGCGCGGCGAACTGGTTCCACGACACCGTGACGTAGTCCGACTGGTGGGTGATGTCGACGAGGCCATCGTGCACCTGGTAGCGGTGGCCGAAATACACCGGCTGCAGTTCATCGCGCGTCCTCTCATCGGCGAAACGGTTGTGGTCTATCCACACGTGCGTGGCATGGCGGATGGAGATGCTGTCGTACGCGGCATTCCAGTTGCCCGTGCGCCCGTCGCCGGGCGACCACTCGGGGAAGCAGTCATGTGTGTCGATGAAATGCAGATTGCGCACGATGACGTTCATCGCGGTCGGGCCCTTGCCGGCGGCGCCCATGTCCTTCGCGTCGCCCGCGATGTCCAGCGCCACTCCGAGCAGCGTGGCGTCGCTGCCCAGGCCGTAGAGGGTGGTGTTCGGCGGCACGCGCACGCGGATGCGTCCCGCCTGAGCCGCGGCCGATGCGGCGCGGGCGTCTTCCTGGCCGCCCCAGGGCTCCTGTTTGTCCCTGGCCATCTGCAGTCCCAGCGGTCCGGTCGGGTCGTACATCGTCAGGAAGGCGTGCAGCGAATACGGCTCGCCCGTGGCCGGGTCCGGCTGGGCGTAGTCGAAGCAGCTGAGAGGCGCATGGTTGTCGTCGACGTTGAAGTCGATGGTGCCCTTGACCTGGATGAGCTTGGGCGTGGGGTCCGGAAAATCGAGGGCGGCCAGCAGTTCCTTGCGCGAGGTGACGATGTGCGTGCGTGCCAGTGTGGCCTGCGACCCGCCGGTAGTGCCCAGCGGCAATGTTGCCGTGGGTACGGCAGCCCACCCGTCATGGGTGGGCAGCACTTCTCGCGCGGCATCGGCG
>JAQSWD010000206.1 GCA_029266835.1 Steroidobacteraceae bacterium | reverse complement strand
ATGGTCGAGAAGTTCGAACAGCCGGATCCGGCACAACGCTGGATCTCGTACCCGGTCACGCCCACGTTATCCGTGGACGCAGACCAGGTCAGCCCGATCTGAGTTTGCGAGCTCGCGGTCGCGACGAAGTTCGCGGGCACCGATGGCGACGTGGTGTCCGCCGCGGCGGGAGTCGTCACGTTCGCCGCCGATGACTGGGCGGAGGTGTTGCCGGCATTGTCATAGCCCGCAACCGTGTACGAGTAGGCAGTGGACCCCGAAACGGAGGTGTCGCTGTAGTTGGCCACACTGCGATTCGCGATGTGCACACCACCCCGATAGATCCGGTAGCCGGCGAGCCCGGACCCACCCGTGTCACTCACTGCATTCCAGGTGAGGTTGACCTGGGTCGCGCTCGCCGCCGATGCACTCAATCCCGTAGGCACACCCGGAGCGATCGTGTCCGGCGTGGTCACCGTTGCCGTGTTCGACGACGCGGAATTATTTCCTGCCGCGTCGTAGGCGCTCACGGTATAGGAATAGGCAGTCGAGCCGACTACTCCAGTGTCCGTGTAGTTCGTTCCAGCCGTGGTGCCGATCTGCGTTCCACCGCGATAGATCCTGTATCCGCTCACACCAATGTTGTCCGTCGAACCCGTCCATGTGAGATTCACAGAGCTTGAGGTGGGCGCGGCGGCGGTGAGGTTTGTCGGCACACTCGGGGCCACCGTGTCGGCTGTGGTCGCAGTGGCAACACTCGAGTAGCCAGAGTGATTCCCGGCGCCGTCGTAAGCCCTCACGCGGTAACGGTACGTCACACCGGCCGAGAGCGCGCTATCAGGGAAGCTTGTGCTTGTGGTCGAAGCGATTTGCGCGAAGCTGCTGCACCCGGAACCTTGGCATCTTTCGATCTTGTAGCCGGCCAGACTCGAACCGCCGCTGTCCGTGGAAGCGTTCCAGGACAGGCTGACTTGCGTCGCTGACGTTGCGGTGGCAATCAAGTTGCCAGGAGCAGATGGCGGTGTAACGTCAGCCGGCGGAGTAACTAAAGTGCCAGTTCTGTTGCCGTTTGCGTCGTAAGTGTATTGAACGACCGAACCGTCGTCATAGGTCACACCGGTCAGCCGGCCATTCGTATAGTGGTACGTGATTTCGCCTGCGGCTGCGAACAGCGCAAGCGCCATTCCGATGGATGCAAGGAGAACGCGTCGAGCCACAGGAGCGAATCGGAAGGACAGTAAGCTCATGGAGTTTCTCCGTCGCATTCCGCGACTGGAATATGGAATACGCGCCGGAAAGGTCGAGGGATTGAGGCGGCGAGGGATTCGAATCGCGACTCAAAAGTGCGTGTCGAGCGATTCCCTGATGCAATGCCGGGAATCGCATGGATAGGCGCGCAGAACGAGACGCCCGCCGGACACATAGGCTGCCCATGCCGGGCAACGTGGACCCCAACACTCAATGAGTGCTCCTCCCTGAACTGTCGCCCACGTCCTCTGTACTTCAGGTTCTTGAAGACCGGGCGCGATCACGATCGAACTAGATTCCGGATCTGTGCGAGTTAGTTATTTCTTGCTGATCGCACCTAACTTCCCTTGGCATTATTTCTATAGCGAATGGTGCGAATCGTCAATCGCGGATCGAGATCTCTTTTCAGTAGCCCCTATATCGGAATGAATATCCCGGTGCGAAGCAGCCAACTACTTGCCCGGCGCAGCAGCAGGGTCTTTCCGTTTCCAGCGAAGTTCGCCGCCTTCGATTGTAAGGTCGTAGTCCCCCGGGCCATTCAGTCCGTCCTGGGTCTGGCCCGGTTGCGCGTTGCGAACGAGTCGCGTCTGTTCCGGCTCATACAAATGAGGAGAACTCGTGCCCGCTTCATACTGGGCCGCGGAGAAGTTGAGTGTGACTGCTTCTGCGAACAGCCACTGCTCAGGCGGAGATGAAAGCGGCGAGGCTTGCTGGATTGCGGAGATCAGAGACTCCTGCCAGGCGGAATCTTCACCGCAATCCAGAAGCTCGACAGAAAGCACCCGGCCTTTTCGGTCTTGCGAGATGCGCGCGCGGCAGTCAAATCTGCCGCCGGCGATGGGTGTGCGGGGCCGGATCCACGCACGTTCGATCCGAGCGCCAACATGGCTCATGTAGCGTCCGAACAGTGCCGCTGCTCCACTCGGATCGCCAGCTGCCTCGTTCGAAACCTCCGCTTCCTCCGCCTCCTCGATTTGCAGCTCCGGGGGCGGCGATATTTCAATGCTCGCCAGGGCGATATCGAATTTCTGCGAGTCGAGCCCTTCGGACATATTCTCCGGCGTTGATCTCTCGTCACTCGAACTTGCCGACAACGCTGACAGGTCCAACAGAATCATCGATTCCTGTTGCTCGCCCTGCGAGGCCCAGGCGACCGAGCCGATGCCTTCGATTGGTCGAGCTTTGTGCGCTGCCGTGCCCAGCAAGAGCGGCGACGAGATGAGAAGATGAAGGCCGACCGTTGCCAGCACTCCCATCACGCGAAGCATGGCCCGTGATGGTCGCCGCCTCTGATCATGTGACGATGCAGGCACATCTTCGTCGCCGATGATGATCACAATTGGCTCGCTTGACCGCATACCGCACTTTTCTGCCGCTGACTGAAAAAAGTCAACTTGGCGAGACACAAATTTCAAGTGATTCGGATAGTGCGGTTCGCATGCCGGGAGGCACTAGTTCGAAGAGTCGAATTCGTCTGGCGTTATTCGACCTCGTAGACGTCCTGATACTGCGAACCCGTGACCATCAGGCAATCTTGAACACACTCGCGTGCGCCGCGGGCAGCCGCTCCGGCACCTCGACCACGAGAGCCGCATCGGTCTGCTGAAACTTCAGCGCTTGCGGTGCGCCCAGCAGCCGCACGCTGCGCACGGGCGGCCGATCGCCAGCGGCGGCGCGGCCCAGCGAAGTCATCGCGACGCGGCCGCGCCGCAGGTCCGTCAGCAATGTCTGCGACTGCGGCGCCAAACTACCGTCCGCATGCAGCGCGACGTTGAGCAGCAGGTTGCCGTTCTTGCTCACGATGTCCGCGAGCAGGCGGATCACGTCGGCGCCGGTCTTGTACTGGTCGCCTTCCTTGAAGAACCAGTCGCCGTTGGATGTGTCCGTCTGCCACGGACGCGGGCTGCCTTCGCTCATCACGCCGCGCTCGACGTCCTGCACGCAGGCGTCGACGATGAACTCACCCGCCGGCGGTGTGTTCTTGCAGGTGTACACGGCTTCCAGCCGTCCATGCCGGCGGGCGCTCTGGTTATAGAAGTGCGCAAGCAGCGAGCGCCCCGTCTCGCCGAACGGCAGTCCGCCGTCGCTGTAGAGCAGGTCCGGGTCGTACGAGTCGAGCAGGTCGCGGATGCGATCGAACCAGATGCGGTGATACGCCGGATCATTGGTGTACCAGGTCTGCGGATTGCCCTTGTACGGCTCGTCATGCGGCGGGTGGTAGAGGTCGGCGTACTTCGGATTCGCGCCGTCGTAGTCGACGCCGATCTTCGGCCAGAACTGGTCGTAGCCGTGACTCGGGTACCACCAGTTGTGGCTGGCGCCGAGATGTTCCGACACGCCGAAGCGCAGCCCGCGTTTGCGCGCCGCATCCCGCCACGCGCCGACGATGTCGCGCTTCGGGCCCATCGCCGCCGCGTTCCAGCGATGGTGGCGCGAGTTCCACAGGTCGAAGTTGTCGTGATGCACGGCCATGCTCACGAAATATTTCGCGCCCGCCGCGACGTACTGCGACATCAGCGCGTCCGGGTCGAACTTCTCGGCCTTCCACAGCGGGATGATGTCCTTGTAGCCGAACTCGGAAGGATGCCCGTAATGCTCGAGGTGATGTGCATAGTGACGGTGACCCGGGATGTACATCTGCCGCGCGTACCAGTCACCGGCTCGCGGCACCGCCTGCGGACCCCAGTGCGCCCAGATGCCGAACTTGGCGTCGCGGAACCAGGCCGGGACTTCGTATTGCTTCAACGAGTCGGCCGTGGGCGCGAAACGGCCCGTCGCGATGGAGGTCGGGCTCGCGCCAGGTAGTGCGGCGATGGACTGCGCGGCGGCGATCGCGATCGGGGCGCCTAACAAGGCGCGGCGGCTCAGCTTCGGCATGTCGACTCCTTGCGCCGGTGGCGGCGCCCCCTGGTGGCAGGAAGTCTGCTATGCCCCGCCGGGGCGAGCAATTCGAAATCGGGACGGAGCCATTACGGTTACGCGCGTTGAACGCGAAATCGGGCCGCGGTCGGGGTATGGTTGGCCGCATGCGGAGGAAGACGAGTCGACTTACAGTTGGCGTCATTTCATCCCACATCGCATCATCTCCGCCTCCAGGCTCTCGGAGCGGATCAAGACCAAGCCTTACGTGTACAAGAAGGCACGTCGTTGCGCGGCCGCATTGCCGGCGGTGCGTGCGCGCATTGCGACCTCACTCGCGCGTCTGCGCACCTTGCTGCCGGACGCGAAGTTTCCACCCGTCATCTTCCTCATCGGCCGGAACAGCGCCGGCGGAACCACGAGCCCCGCGGGCGTTCTCATCGGCGTCGAGACCATCTGCCGCGCGAACTGGTTGCAGCGCAACCTCGAAGACCGGCTGGTGTACCTCGTCGTGCACGAATACATCCATGCGCAGCAGCCCGAAGCCGTGATCAAGGACGATCCGCGGGATTGGAAACGCAGCGTGCTCGAGCATTCGCTGGTCGAAGGTGTCGCCGAGTTCGTGGGCGAGCTGATTTCGGGCAGCGCTTCCAACGTCCATTTGCAGGTGTGGACGCGTGGACGCGAGAAGGAAATCTCCGCGGCATTCCGCGAACAGATGAACGGCACCGATGTGAACCGGTGGCTTTACAACGGGGTTGGTACCCGGAAAAAACCCGGGGATCTGGGTTACTGGGTGGGTTATCGGATTGCCAGGTGTTATTACGAGCGCGCGGCCGACAAGGTGGCTGCGGTTCGTGAGCTGATCGAATTGAAGGATCCGTCGGGGATCCTGGCCGGTGGATGCCTTCCCGAGTAGCACGCGGCCATTGTTACGCGCCATGTGTAACGCCGATGAAACATCTTGCGCATCAATGATGTACGCAGCGCCGCCGGCGGTGCTCCTCAAAGTACAGACTGCAACTTTCGATCGAGCATCTTGTTTGCCTAAGCTCGACTGAATTCATCGGTGGGTGGGGGCTCCTTGGCTGACATGTCGCGAACACTGGCTGCAACGGCCGGTGAGATTCTTTTGGCGCGCCCGTTCTCCGGCAAGCGCCGCATCAACGGAATTTCCCTGTGCATCCTGGCACTGACCGCCGCACTGCTGGCGGCGTGCGGTGGTGGTGGCGGTAGCGGTGGCGGCAACAGCCCCCCGCCCCCACCTCCCGTGACACTCCCCGGCGCGCCGGCTTCGCTGACCGTGACCGCGGGCAACAACCAGGTGTCGTTGACGTGGGTCGCCGTCACGGGCGCAACCTCGTACATCGTTTATCGATCCACCACGGCAGGCCAGCGTGGCGCGTCCGTGGGCACGAGCACCAGCGCGTCGTTCGTCGACACCACGGCCGCCAATGGCACGACTTATCTGTACCAGGTCGCCGCGGTGAACGCGGGTGGCGAAGGTCAGTCTTCCACTCAATCCGCCGGCGTCACGCCGACAGCACCCGTGGTTCTGCCCACGGCGCCCGGCGGCGTGAGCGCCACGCTCGAGTCGGGGCAAGTGACGGTGACCTGGACGGGCGTCATCGGCGCGACGTCGTACACCATCTATCGCTCGACCACCCAAGGCACCCAGGGCGCATCGCTCGGGTCGTCCACCACGACGAACTACATCGACAGCACGGTCGTCAACGGTACGTCTTACTACTACCAGGTCAGCGCCGTGAACTCCGCGGGCGAAGGCGCGCTGTCCGTGCAGGCCACCGCGACAGAACCCGCGGGCACGACCTGGCGGAATGCCAAGTGGGGCGGCGGCGGATATGTGACCGGCCTGATCTTCCATCCCACATCGGCCAATGTGCTTTACGCGCGCACCGATATCGGCGGCGCGTACCGCTGGAACCAGGCCACCACCTCATGGGTGCCGATCACCGATGGTTTCAGTGCCGCCGAAAGTTTTTTCCAGGGCGCCGAGAGCATCGCGCTGGATCCGAACGACGACCAGATCGTCTACATGAGCACGGGCCTCTACGCGTCGGCCGATGCCACCGCGCGCCTGTACATCTCGAGCGATCGCGGCGACCACTGGATGTCGGTCAACCTGCCGTTCTCCGCCGGCGCCAACAACAACGGCCGCGCCATCGGCGAACGCATGATGGTCGACCCCAACCTGCCATCGACGCTGTACTACGGCTCGCGCACCGCCGGCTTGTGGAAGAGCAGCGACTCCGGGCTCAACTGGGCGCAGGTGACCTCGCTGTCGACGCTCATGATGACCGC
>JAQSWD010000099.1 GCA_029266835.1 Steroidobacteraceae bacterium | reverse complement strand
CGCGTGCTCTGTGCCGTCGCGGGCAGCACGCCACGCGTACTGGCGCTCGCGGGTATGAATGTGCCGCTCAGCATTCATCCGCTGCAGGCCATGGTCAGCGAACCGTTGAAGCCCTGGCTCGATCCCATCATCGTCTCGAGTTCGCTGCATGCATACGTTTCGCAGAGCGCGCGCGGCGAACTTGTCATGGGCGCCTCGCTCGATCCGCACGAACTGCATTCGACGCGCTCGACATTGGACTTTGCCGAAGGCCTGGCCGTTCACATGCTCGACCTGTTTCCATTTCTCTCGGAAGTCAAAGTCAATCGTCAGTGGGCCGGCATGGCGGACATGACGCCGGATTTCTCGCCCATCATGGGGCTGACGCCGTGTGAAGGGCTGTACCTGGACGCGGGCTGGGGCACCTGGGGTTTCAAGGCCACCCCGATCTGCGGCAAGACGATGGCGCATACCGTCGCAACCGGCGTGCCGCACCCGCTCATCACGGGCTTCTCGCTGTCGCGTTTTTCGTCGCTGGAGCTCACGGGCGAGAAAGGCGCGGCCGCGGTGGGACACTGATGAAAATCATCCGCTGCCCACTCAATGGCCCGCGACCCCTGCTGGAATTCGTCAGCGCCGGCGAAGTGCGTGCGGTTCCGGATGCGGATTGCAGCGATGCGGAGTGGACCGCCTACCTGTATACGCGGCGCAGTGTTCCGGCGGTAAGGCGCGAATGGTGGTGCCACACGCCCTCCGGATACTGGTTCGTCGCCGAGCGCGACACCGCGAGCGATGAGATCCTGAAGACCTACGATGCGGCGGCGCTTGCGGGGTCGGATACATGATGTACCGCCTGCCGCAGATCCCGGGCGAGTGGATAGACCGTTCGCAGCCGTTGCAACTGGAGTTCGAAGGCGACGCGGCTCAGGGATTCGCCGGCGATACCGTCACCGCCGTGCTTGCGGCCAGCGGCATATTGCGACTGGCACGCAGCTTCAAGTATCACCGGCCGCGCGGGATTCACTCTTTCGCGAATCACGATGCGAATGGGCTGTTCGAGATCGACGGCGTGCCCAATCAGCGCGGGGATGTAGTCGCAGCAAGAAACGGAGCGCGGGTTCGAGCGGTGAACACGCGTGGCGGTGTGGCACGCGATCGCGCCAGTTGGGTCGAGTGGTTGGCGCCGTTTCTTCCCGTGGGCTTTTATTACAAGGCATTCCACGGCAGCAACTTTGCGTCCTGGGAACGTCGCATCCGATCGTTCGCGGGCCTGGGTTCGATTTCGGCAGATGCACCGAAACTTCCAACGCCCAAGCGCTACGCATTCTGCGACGTGCTCGTGATTGGCGCGGGGCCTTCGGGCATGGCCGCGGCGCTGACGGCCGCCGATGCAGGCGCGCGCGTGCTGCTGGTCGACGAAAACGCGCGCCTCGGTGGCAGCGGTCGTTGGTCCGGACTGCCCGAGAACGTCTTCGCCGATCAGCTCGCACGCATCTCGGCGCACGAGCACATCGAGGTGTCGACCACCACGTTCGCGGCCGGCTACTACGCGGATCATTGGGTCGCGCTCGTCGAACCCGAGCGCCTGACGAAGGTACGCGCCCGCGCCGTGGTGTTCGCGACCGGCGTCATCGAGCAACCCGCCATCTTTCGCAACAACGATCTGCCGGGAGTACTCACGGGCTCGGCTGCGCAGCGCCTGTTGACCCGCTTCGCGATCGCGCCGGGACGCCGCGTCTGCATCCTCGCCGCGAATCGCGAGGGTTATGAACTCGCGCGCGCCTTGCGCGATCACGGCGTCACGGTCGAGGCCGTGCTCGATCTGCGCGCCTCCAATGACCAGGATGCCGCTGGCTTGGCCGGGGTGACCTGCCTCACGGGAGTGGAACCGATCGAGGCCATCGCCGGATCGCAAGGGGCGGTGCGGGCGTTGCGCGTGATGACGCCCGACACGGGCGGGGCCAGCAGGGTGCGCACCTTCCCCTGCGACGCCGTGTTGATGAGCGTCGGATTCGCGCCTGCCGGTCAGCTCCTCCTGCAGGCAGGGGCGACGCTTCACTACGACACGCAGCTCGGGCAACACATCCCCGCCAAACTACCGAAGGGCGTGTTTGCGGCCGGACGCGTGGCGGGTGAGTACGACCTGAACGAGCGCGAACGCGGCGGACGAGCCGCCGGCGCCGCCGCGGCCGCTTACGCCCGCGGCGAGCCGATGTCCGCATCGGTCGATCACCCGCGCGCATTCCGACAGGTGTCGCATCCCTATCCGGTCTATCCGCACCGCAAGGGCAGGGAGTTCGTCGATCTCGACGAAGACATCCAGGTGAAGGATCTGCTCGCCAGCGTGCAGGAGGGGTACGACAGTCTCGAGCTGATGAAGCGATTCAGCACGCTCGGCATGGGGCCCTCGCAAGGGAAGCACTCCAATATTCCCGGCGCGAACATTCTGCTGCGCGCGCGCGGCAAATCCTTCGCGGACACCGCGCTCACCACGCAGCGGCCGTTCTACCACCCGGTGCCGCTCAAGCACCTGGCGGGTCGCGGATTCCATCTCGCGCGTCGAAGCGCCGTGCACGATCGCCACGCAGCGCTGGGCGCCCACTGGATGACCGTCGGCGGTTGGCAGAGACCGCAGTATTACGCGCGCGCCGCGGCATCGATGGCCGACTGCATCGCGGCCGAGGTACGCGCGGTACGCGATCACGCCGGCCTCATCGACGTCAGCACGCTCGGCAAGATCGAGATATTCGGCCCGGACGCGGGAGCGTTCCTCGACCGGATGTACGCCGGCCGTTTCAGTGATCTGAAGGTCGGGCACACGCGATATGGAGTGTTGCTCGATGAGGCGGGTATCGTGCGCGATGACGGGGTCGTCGCGCGGCTCGGCGACCATCATTTCTATTTCACCACCACCACGAGTGGCGCCACGGCTGTCTACCGCGATCTGCTGCTGTGGAATGCCCGCTGGCGGATGGACTGCGCGTTCGTCAATGCGACCGGCCACCGTGCGGCATTCAACTTCGCAGGCCCATCTAGCCGCGCGGCGTTGCAGCCGTTGACCGACATCGATCTTTCGGAACAGGCATTCCCGGCTTTGGGGGCGCGACAAGGCCTGGTCGCGGGCGTGCCCGCGCGAGTCGTGCGGGCCGGTTTCGTCTCTTCGCTGGGCTTCGAGATCCATGTGCCGTTTCACGCCGGCGCCACTGTCTGGGATGCGTTGATGAAATCCGCGCCCACGATCTGCGCGTTCGGCGTCGAAGCACAACGCGTGCTGCGGCTCGAGAAGGGCCACCCCATTGTTGGCCAGGACACGGATGGCCTCACCAACCCGATGGAAGCGGGTCTCGGGTGGGCCGTCAAAATGGACAAGCCCTTCTTTATCGGCCAGCGCAGTCTCAGGATTCACCAGCAGCGCGGTGCGCGGCAACAGCTGGTCGGCTTCGTACTCGACGACGAAAGCGTCGCCGTTGCGGAAGCCAACCTGGTCATCGATGGCGGCGAGATTGCCGGACGCATCACCAGCCTCGCCCGGTCACCGACGCTGAATCGCACTGTAGGGTTTGCGCTGGTCGCCCCGCGCCTGGCGGGCGTGGGCGGCGTTCTCGCCATCCGCGCCAGCGACGGTCGCCAGGTCGCCGCGCGCGTGGCGCCAACACCGTTCGTGGGTGCGACATGAGTGCCGGCGCGTGGGTGCGGGTCGTCACGGCGCGAAGGATCGGCGTCAAGGGCCCGTTCGCCACCGCGGTGCTGGGCGAACTCGGATTGGCGGTTCCAGAGCGCGCCAATACCTGGAGTGCGCTGCGCGGTCCGGATCGTGACGATGCCGGCGACATCGTGGCCCGGCTCGGCAATACCGAGTTCTTCATCGAAGAGCAGGGCGAGGCCGCGGGGGTTGCAGCTCTCGAGCGACAACTCGCGAACGACATTGCCGGTGCGTATCCGGTGCTGCGCGAGGACGTCGGTTTGCTGATCGGCGGTCCACGCGCCGCGGATGCGCTCGCGCAGGTCTGCAATGTCGACCTGGCCGGCGCCGACATCGCGAACCGGACTATCTACATGGCGCTGATGATCGGCGTGAGCGTGCTCGCGCTGGCCCAGCGCAGCGAAGCCGGCGTCGTATACCGGATCTGGTGCGACCCCAGCTTTGCGAATTTCCTTCTGTCCGAACTGGAAAAAATCACCCACGAATTGCCCGCAGGGAGTGACCGATGAATGCGACCGAAGCCCAATCGTTGTTTGCGAAGCACGACATCAAGTACGTTCTTGCGCAATTCGTCGACATTCACGGGGCCGCGAAGGCCAAAGCGGTTCCGGTCGAGCACCTCCAGATGGTGCTGACGGACGGGGCGGGCTTCGCCGGTTTCGCGCTATGGGGCTTCGGCATGGGACCGGATGGCCCGGATTACATGGCCGTCGGCGACCTGTCTACCCTGGTGCCGATCCCCTGGATGCCGGGCTATGCACGCCTGGTCTGCAATGGCACGGTGAAAGGCAAACCCTATCCCTACTGCTCGCGGGTGGCGCTGCAGAAGCAGGTTGCCCGGCTGGCCGAGCGCGGCCTCACGCTGTACGCGGGCATCGAACCCGAGTTCATGCTGCTGTCGCGCGATGCCACCGGCAAACTCGCGCCCAACGATCCGAGCGACGAGTTGGACAAGCCTTGCTATGACTACAAAGGCTTGTCGCGCACCAGCAAGGTGCTCGATGAGATCGTGGGCTCCCTTCGGGCGGTCGGCATCGACGTGTACCAGATCGACCACGAGGATGCGAACGGGCAGTTCGAGGTCAACTTCACCTACGCCGACGCCATCACCTCGGCCGACAACTTCACCTTCGTGAAAATGGCGGCCAGCGAAATTGCACGCAAGCACGGCATGATCGCGACGTTCATGCCGAAGCCTTTCAGCAACCGCACTGGCAGCGGCGCGCACTTCCACATTTCGATCGGCAACGAGAAACAGAAGAATCTGTTCGAAGACAAGAGCGACCCGCGTGGGCTCGCCTTGTCGGGCATGGCCTATCACTTCCTGGCCGGTCTCCTGTCGCACGCGGCCGCGCTGACGGCGGTGTGTGCGCCGACCGTCAATTCGTACAAGCGGCTCGTCGTCGGGCGCTCGCTCTCGGGCGCGACCTGGGCGCCGGCGTATGTTGCCTATGGCGACAACAACCGCACTGCGTGCGTGCGCATTCCGGGCGGGCGACTCGAATTCCGCTTGCCGGATTCCGGCTGCAACCCGTATCTCGCGCTGGCGGCATTGATCGCGGCCGGTCTCGACGGTGTCGATCGAAAGCTGGATCCGGGCGAACCGACCAACCTCAACATGTACGAACTGACCGAGGCTCAGCTGGAGGAGAAGAAGATCGAGTTGTTACCTCAGAACCTGCTCGCGGCCGTCGAGGCGCTGGAGAAGGACGAGGTGGTGAAGAGTGGCCTGGGCCCTGAGCTTGCGAAAGAGTTCGTGCGCTTGAAGCGCATGGAGTGGGTCGAGTACGGGCGCCATGTCTCCGATTGGGAGACGAAGCGCTACCTGGAATTCTTCTGATGTGCGGCATCGTTGGTCTGCTGCTCAAGGAGCCGTCGTTGCGCGATCGGCTCGGCGAACTCATGACGCCCATGCTCGTGGGAATGACGGACCGCGGGCCGGACTCGGCCGGGGTCGCGATCTTCGGGGCACCCGCTCCTTCGGCCCTCAAGATCTCCTTGTTCTGGAGCCATGGCGCCGCCGACTGGAACGGCCTCTCGAAAAGCTTTTCCGAAAAGTATCCCGGCGCGCACACGTTCACTCCCAACGGTCAACACGCAATCCTCGTGACCGACGTGTCGCCCGATGACGTGCGCGGCTGGATCAAGGATTCTGCCCCGCAGATCTATCTGCTGTCGGTGGGCCGCAGCATCGACCTGTACAAGGATATCGGCGCGCCGGCGGAGATCGTCAAACGTTATGGTCTCGATCGCATGTCGGGCACGCACGTGGTCGCGCACACCCGCATGGCGACCGAATCGGCGGTCACGCCGGCGCATGCACATCCATTCACCGCGGGTGAGGACTTCTGCCTGGTGCACAACGGTTCATTGTCGAACCCGCACCTGGTACGCAAGAAACTCGAACCGCTCGGGATCTCGTTCGTCACGGACAACGACACCGAGGCGGCGTGCCGGTTCTTCGAGTGGCGGCTGCGCGAAGGCGACGACCTGTCGACCGCCGTGCAACGCGGTTTCTCGGAGCTCGACGGCTTCTACACGTTTCTCATGGGCACGGACAAGGAACTGCTGATCGTGCGCGACGCGTTCGCGTGCAAGCCGGCGGTGGTCGCCGAGGCGGACGACTACGTCGCCATCGCCTCGGAATTCCGCTCGCTCGCGCACTTGCCGGGCATCCGTCACGCCAACGTGTTCGAACCCAAGCCGCAAGAGGTGTACTCGTGGAAGGTGTGAAGCAGTTCGATCTGGCGGTCACGCCGCTGCGCGAGGTCAACCGGTATCTGCATCACGACGTCGCGGCGTCGGGCGTCGAACGCGTGAAGATCCTGAATGCCGACGGTGCGCATTCCATTGCCGTGGGGCTCAACGTTCCGCTCGATATCGAAGTGGACGGGCACTGTGGTTACTACCTGGGCGGCATGAACCAGCTGGCGCGCATCACGGTGCAGGGCAATGCCGGCCCCGGCGTGGGCGAGAACATGATGTCGGGCAGCATTCGCGTGAAGGGTTTTGCATCGACCGCGGCCGGCGCGTCCGCGCACGGGGGGTTGCTCGCAATCCAGGGTGATGCCGCTCTGCGCTGCGGAATCTCGCTGAAGGGCGGCGACATCGTGGTGGGCGGAAGTGTGGGCAGCTTCTCGGCCTTCATGGCCCAGGCCGGTCGCATCGTGGTGTGCGGTGATGCCGGCGACGGCCTCGGGGACTCCTTATATGAGGCCGTCATCTACGTTCGCGGCAGCGTGCGTTCGCTCGGTACCGATGCGCGGTTCGAGCCGATGAAGGCCAGCGACTACGAGGCGGTGCGCGAGTTGCTCGACGCCGCAGGATTCGAGCACGACCCCAGGGACTTCAAGCGTGTGGCCTCCGCGAAGAGCCTCTATCACTGGAATGTGGACGCGAACCAGGAATATTGAACCCATGACTCATGAACGAACCGGATCTGAAGGACTGTCGCTCGAGGAGTCCGCGGGTTACGACCGGCGCACGCTCGATTACATCCAGCGCGCGGCGGCGACCGGGCTTTACGAGATTCGCGGTCTCGGCGCCAAGCGCAAGGTGGCCAGCTTCGATGATCTCGTCTTCCTGGGCGCTTCGCTGTCGCGTTATCCGCTCGAAGGCTACCGCGAGAAGTGTTCCACGAAGACGGTGCTCGGCACCCGCCATGCCAGGAAGCCGGTGGAGCTCGCGACGCCGATCACGATCGCCGGCATGAGTTTTGGAGCGCTGTCCGCGCGCGTCAAGGAGTCGCTCGGGCGCGCCGCGACCGCGCTCGGCACGTCGACCACGACCGGCGATGGCGGCATGACGGTGGAAGAACGCAGTTCCTCCAAAACGCTGGTCTATCAATGTCTGCCGTCGCGATATGGCTTCAATCCCGACGATGTGCGCAAGGCGGACGCGATCGAGATCGTGATCGGGCAGGGCGCCAAGCCCGGCGGCGGCGGCATGTTGTTAGGACAGAAGGTGAATCCGCGCGTGGCGCGCATGCGGACGCTGCCGCCCGGAGTCGACCAGCGCTCGGCATCGCGCCATCCGGACTGGACCGGCCCCGATGACCTCGTGATCAAGATCAACGAGCTGCGGGAGATCACCGATTGGGAGAAGCCCATCTACGTGAAGGTCGGCGCGACGCGCGTCAACCACGACGTGAAGCTCGCGATTCACGCCGGCGCGGACGTGATCGTGGTCGACGGCATGCAAGGCGGCACCGCCGCGACGCAGACGGTGTTCATCGAGCACGTCGGGATCCCGACGCTCGCGGCGCTTCGCCAGGCCGTCCAGGCCATCGACGACCTCGAGATGCGCGGCAAGGTGCAGCTCATCATCTCGGGTGGCATCCGCAGCGGTGCGGACGTCGCGAAGGCGCTGGCCATGGGCGCGGATGCCGTGGCGATCGGGCAGGGTGTCCTCATGGCGCTGGGCTGCAATAGCGGCAGCTATGTCGCGGACGGCCGGCATGTTTCCGCGATCGAGGACTATCGGCGGCTCGGCACGGCGCCCGGGTTCTGCCATCACTGCCACACGGGCAAGTGCCCGGTCGGCGTGACGACGCAGGATCCGCAACTCGAGCAACGGCTGGACCCGGCCGTGGGCGCGAAGCGCCTGACGAACTACCTGAAGACGCTCAACATGGAGCTGACGACGATTGCGCGCGCCTGCGGCAAGCAGGACGTCCATCATCTGGAACGCGAAGACCTGGTGGCGCTGACGGTGGAGGCTGCGGCCATGGCGAATATCCCGTTGGCGGGTACGAACTGGGTGCCAGGCAGTTAGGCCGATCGATCACGCGATCAGGCCAGCCGATGAGGCCGGGCCGGTGCAGCCGCGTCAGATCGGGCTGGAATCGTTGCATACACAACGACCAGCTTGTCGTCGACCGGGTGCGCCTGCGGCTGCGTCCGATCGTCCAGCACAAGGTAGTAGTACAGCACATCCGACATGATGAGCATCACGAAGAACGACGTGACGGTGTCGGAAAAGAAGTGGGCGCCCGCCGAGACGCGGGCGAAAGAGACGACGACGCCGAATCCGACCGCGGCTGCCATGTAGCGCCGGCGCCGCGAGAGTGCCGTCACCAGCGCAATGGAAAAGAAAGCCCCGGCAGCATCTCCGGAGGAGAAAGAACAATTCGTGCGGCACTGGTTGGTGAGTACGAAGGGTGGCGTGAATTGCCGGGTGCCGCCGAATTCCGCCACGTCTCTCGGTCTTGCCCTGCCCATGTTGTTCTTGAACGCGACATTGACGATCAGGCCGGCGCCCACGATCCCGACCAGCAGCAGATACGCGACGCGTTTGCCGTCAACGTCGCAGATGGTGGTGCGGAGGAGCTTGCCCCAGAGATACATCCCGACGACGGCGGTGAACGAGAGTCCAAGGAAATACCCCAGACCGTGTTTCAGGAACTTCTGCCACCACTGATCCTTGAGAAATGCCTGGCCGTCGAAGAACTGGCCAGAGATGAACAGATCAACATCCGGGAATGCCAGGATCAACACGGCAAACAGCAGGAACGAGCCCAGGATGACGCGGCTGCGTCGCAGTCTTAGATAATTCATCTGTTCATCGCCTCCCCGGTCGGCTTCGACGGTGCCATTGCGCGTTAGACGTCATGCGCACAAGAACTCCGTCGCGGAGAGGAAGGCGTCGATGCCGCGGTCGATGGCGCGCGACGTGCTCGGCAAAAACACCCAGGGCACAGCCGGGCCCGCCCGCTATAGTTTGGCGATGGCTCCTTCCAAGTTGAGATACCGGATCTCGCACCTGTGGTTCTGCATCGCCTTCCCGGCGCTGCTCTTCGTGGTCTGCAACGCGATCAACATCGGGAAGCTCGCCAAGTGGTTTCGCGATGCCGATGGGCTGGACCTGTCCGCGCTGATCGCCTATCTCACGGCGGCCCTCTGTCTATCGATATTCGCCTTCGCGCTCCTGGCCCATCGATACATGACCAAGGCCGTGGCGATTTTTCTGGTGATCACCTGCGCCGCCGCGACGTACTTCATCTCGAAGTACGGTGTCGCGATCGACTCCTCGATGGTGCGGAACACCTTCAACACGGATGCAACCGAAGTGGGCCAGCTGCTATCGAGCCAGATGATCCCCTACGTGCTCTTTCTGATCGTGCTGCCGGTGCTGGGCGTTCTGGCTGCCGACATCGTCTACAAGCCAGCGGCTCGACATCTTCGCGATTCCCTGAAGGTCATCGCCCTCTCGCTGTGCATCGCGCTGGCCTCGCTCTACGTCGAATACAACGCGATCTTTCGCGCCGGAAATGTCTCGAACAAATACATCGTCTACACGCTGATCCCGATCAATGTGATCTCGGGTTCGGTGAATGCTGCGTCCAAGTCGCTGCGGCCGTATTTCAGGAGACAGCAGGAGGACATCGAATTCTCGGCCAGCGTGGCCGCACCGAAAGATCTCGTCGTGGTGCTCGCCGTGGGGGAATCGTCCCGCCGGAAGAATTTCAGCCTCTATGGCTATGAACGCCGCGATACGAACCCGGTTCTACGGGGAATCGAGAATCTCCATGTCCTGGATGCGATCGCCACGCGCGCATCCACTCTCTACGCGTTGCCGATGATCCTCGAGAAGAGCGGGATCAAGCTGACGACGGTCACGTCGCGAGCGGGGGTTCCGACGTCCTGCATCGTGAACTACACCTTGTACGACAACTGCGCCGCAGTCGGTGAAATCAAGGTCGGGAATTGTGGTCATGGAGGGAAGTGTTACGACGAGGACGTCGTTCCGCTGCTCGCGCAGAATCTCGATAGCTATTCGTCGGGCCAGCGGTTCATCGTCCTGCACCTGGGAGGCGGCAGCCATGGCCCGGCCTACGCGGACCGCCACCCGCCCGAGTTCCAGCAATTCAAGCCCATGTGCATGGACGCGGATGTCGCCAACAGGTGTTCCCTCGAGGAGTTGTACAACTCCTACGACAACACCATCTTGTACGTCGACCATGTGCTCGGGCAGGTGATCCACACGCTCGACACATCGCAAGTGCCTTACGTCCTGATCTACGTTTCCGACCACGGCGAGTCGCTGATGGAAAACGGCATGATGTTTCACGGCGTGCCGCCTGGGGTGGCCTTGCCGGCAGAGCAGCGCTGATCGTGAAATCGTCTGTCGCGATCCACATCGACAAGCGCAGCGAGTATCAGCAGCCGGATATCTACGATTCCGTGCTCGATCTGCTTTCGATCCAGTCACCCACTTTCGACAAGGCGGGCAGCTTCATCCAGCAGGGCGAGGAGGGCGGTCAGTAGCACCGGACATACCCTCCGTCGCGTTGCAACCCGATTCGGGTCCCGGTAGTCCGAACTACAGGTCTCCTCAAAGGAATTGATCGGTAGACCCGCACTTTCGGTCCCGACGCGAATGAACGACTCCGCGCGACCACCGCACGCGCTCATGAAGTTACGCGCGTTCTCTTCGAGGCGAATGCCCGGCTGCTGTTCGGATCGGATACGCCCAGCGACGCCATCCATACCAATCCCCCGGGGCTCAACGGGCGGATCGAGATGGATCACTGGATCGCGGGCGGCGTCCCGCCCGACACGCTCTTTCGCGCGCTGACGATCGACAACGCCCGCATGTTCCGGCTGGACGATCGGATCGGCACCGTGGAGCCGGGAAAGGTCGCCAATCTACTGCTGCTGGGCGCCAGTCCGATCGAGAGCGTGAAAGCCTACGATGCGATCGAGAGGGTGTTCCTGCATGGTCGGCCGCTGGATCGGGACGCGTTGTCGGCGCGCAAGGCGTCCCCTTGACGAGCGCGCGGTCTCACCCAAGATCATCGGTCACTTGCGGCTCTCATCGGTAAAGACGCCACGTTAACAGGCGGTCAGCCGTCGGCCGACAACCATCGGGCGAACGCGGCTGAAATCCGGTCGAGCGCGAGCGGCGAACTATCCTGGACCCCCTTTTGGGCCTTCGAATCTGCTGTCAAAGCGTGTGGCGACGTAGACTCGGATCCTGACATGGAATTTCGAGGCCCCGAGGATGAGCTATCAGGATCGGCACGTAGTTGTGACAGGCGGTACGGGTGCGCTCGGCACCGCAGTTCTGGAAGCCCTCGTGCAGGCGGGCGCCTGGTGCCACGTGCCGTATCGGTCCGGGCAATCCATCGAGCGATTTCCCCTGCGAGGCCACGAGCGCATTTCATTCGTCGCAGTCGGTGACCTCGCGGACGAAGTGGCCGTGACCCGCTACTACGACGGGCTCGAAAGCCTGTGGGCGTCGATACACATCGCGGGGGCTTTCGCTTACGCACCCATCGCACACAGCGACAAGGCATTGCTGATGCGGCAGCTCGAGACGAATCTCGTCTCCGCCTATCTTTGCAGCCGCTCGGCGGCCTTGACGCTTCGGCGACTGAAAACGGGCGGTCGCATCGTGAACGTGGCCGCCCGCCAGGCACTCGAACCCCGTCTCGGTTCCGGCACCGTGGCTTACACCATCGCGAAGGCCGGGGTTTCCGCGCTAACTACCGCGCTGGGCGCGGAGCTCGCGGGCGAGGACATTCTCGTCAACGCCATCGCGCCTTCGATCATGGACACGCCCGCCAATCGAAAGGACATGCCGCGTGCCGACTTTTCCTCCTGGCCCAGGGTCGAAGAAGTCGCGGCGGCCATCTTGTTCCTCGCGTCCCCGCAGAATACCGTCACGCGGGGTGCGGTCGTCCCTGTGTACGGCAAGGCATGAGCGGTGGCCACATGATGCAAACCATCCCTTCGCTGTTCATCGGGCACGGCAGCCCGATGAACACCCTGGAAACCAACGCTTACACGAGCGTGTGGCAGAAGCTGGGCAAAGCGCTGCCGCGGCCACGCGGCATCCTGGTCGTGTCCGCGCACTGGTTCATCGGCGCCACCGCGGTCACGGCCATGGCGCGGCCGCGCACCATCCATGACTTCTACGGTTTTCCGCAGGAGCTGTTTGCCTTCCAGTACCCGGCGCCGGGAATGCCCGAACTCGCGGAGGAAGTCGCCGAACTCGCCAAACCTGTCTGGGTCGGTCTCGATCACGACCAGTGGGGCCTGGACCACGGCACCTGGAGTGTACTGGCGCACCTGTATCCGGCCGCCGACGTGCCCGTGGTGCAGCTTTCACTGAATTCGCTCAAGCCCTTCGACTACCACATCGACCTCGGCCGTCGGCTGGCGACACTGCGCGAGCGCGGGGTGCTGATCCTCGGCAGTGGCGACGTCGTGCACAATCTGGCGCGGCTCAATTGGCGGAATCGCGAGGGAGGCGAAGACTGGGCTCATCGATTCGACGACGCGGCGGCCGAGCTCATGGCGGACCGGCCGGGCGACATCGCGAAGCTGCAGGAACATCCCGACTACCGGCTGTCGGTACCCACGCCCGATCATTTCCTGCCGTTGCTCTATCTTGCCGGAATTGCCGAAGCTTCGGGCACAGGGGCCTCACCGCTGGTACGCGGATGTTCGCTGGGGTCGGTCTCGATGACCTGCTACGGCGTGGGAACAGAAGGCAACGGTTGCGCCCGGGGCGGGGCTGGCGCGGAAGTGCCCAGCGATGTGCCGCCCGATCAGACCAACCTGTGAGTGCCTTCTATCTACTCCGGCCTACTTGTCATTGACGCACAGGCGCCCGGGTCCGATCAGTACCAGCGCGACGGCCGTGAACAGGAACATGCCTTGCAGTTCCACCGCCCATCCGCCCGTCTGGTTGCGCGCGAACAATTCCGCGCCATGCACCAGTCCCAGGGCGAACAGCATGTTGATGGCAATGATCGCGGCGCCGATCCGCGAATAGAAGCCGGTGATCACCAGCAGCGGTGCGAGGACTTCCCCGACGTAGACTCCGTAAGCCACGAACGCCGGCAGCCCGGCCGCGGTCACGGAACCGGTGATGAAGTCGATGCCGCCAGTCAATTTGGCAATGCCGTGCATGATGACCATGCCGCCGAGCGCGACTCGCAGGATCAGTTTCCCGATGGATTCGTTCATGTTGTTAGCTCCCGATCGAATGTTCTGGTTATTGGTCTGATCATCGCACTTGCACGCGGCGCGGTCACCGCCTTTCAATTCTCGACTGCTCCGGCTGGTGGGCTCGCCGCGGTTGCAACCGGCGTGACGCGCCATATCGTGTTCGACAGATCATCCGCGACGATCAGCGCGCCCCGTGGATCCACGGTCACTCCCACCGGCCGGCCGTGAGTGAGGCCTTCCACCTGGAATCCAGTCACGAAATCGACCGGATCACCGGCAGGGCGCCCATCCTGGAAGGGGATGAAGACCACCTTGTAGCCGGCGGGTACGCCCCGGTTCCAACTACCGTGCTCACCCACGAACACGCCATCGGCGAACTGCGCGCCCATGGCCGGCACCGAGAAAGCCAGTCCGAGCGGGGCGACGTGCGAGCCCAGCGCATAGTCCGGCGTGATCGCCGAGGCGACCTTTTCCGGGTCCTGGGGCATGACGCGCTCGTCCACGTTCCTGCCCCAGTAGCTGTAGGGCCAGCCGTAGAAGCCGCCCTCGCGCACCGACGTCAGGTAGTCAGGAACGAGGTTCGCTCCGAGTTCGTCCCGCTCGTTGATCACGGCCCAGAGTTCACCGGTTCCCGGCCGCATCGCCAGCGCCGTCGGGTTTCGCAGGCCGGTGGCGTAAGTGCGGTGCGCGCCGGTGCGGCTATCTACCTGCCACACCCTGGCGCGATCCGCCTCCGCGGTCATGCCGCGCTCGGTAATGTTGCTGTTCGAACCGATGCCGACGTAGAGAAAGAGTCCATCAGCGCTGGCGGTGAGCGCCTTGGTCCAGTGATGGTTCAGTTCGGAAGGCAGCTCGGTCAGCGTGACCGGCGAGCCGCTGGCATTGAGCTGCCCCTCCTGGTAATCAAAGCTGACCAGCGCATCCTGGTTGGCGACATGGAGTTTGTTGCCAACGAGAGCCATGCCGTAGGGCGCGTCGAGATTCTCCGCGAAGGTCGTTTTCACTTCGTATTCGCCATCACCATCGGCGTCACGCAGCAGCGTCAGGCGGTTGCCGCCTTTCACGGGGCTGGTGCCCTTGGCCTTGATGCGCGCGGCGATCACGTCCTTGGGTGTCAGCTTCGGCGCGTGTCCGCCCTTGCCTTCGGAGACCAGGATGTCGCCATTCGGGAGGACCAGCGTTTGCCGTGGAATGGCCAGGCCGGTGGCGATGGCGGTGATCCGGTAGCCCTCCGGAACGAGCGGCTGCCGATCGCCCCAGGGCGCGGGCCTGGCGATTTGCATGGTAGGTAGAAGTTGCGGATCGGGCTTTGGCAGCTCCGGAGACGCGCCGTATTGGGAATCCCCGGCGCCGTTGCCGCAGGCGCCCAGCAACCCGGAGCACGCGAGCGTCACCAGCACGACATGGTGTTTCATACCGTCCCCCGCACCCGTGAGTTGAACAGACCCAACCCGGTCGCTGCCAGGACCAGCACGGCCACGATCGCCGACAGAACCAGCGCGGTGGGCATGCTCGCCCACGCATCCCCCGCGTGCACCAGCGCATTGATGAAGCCCAATACCCAGATGGCGAGCAGCAGCAGAAAGTAGGTGGACTGCGTGCGCACGCGCCAGCCGATGCGAACCAGATCGATGAGCGCCCAGAGCAACGCAAGGCCGCAGAATACGAGCCCACCGACGATCAGCCAGGACGAAAAATTCTTCCACTGCACTTCAAACGTCTTGAAGTAGGCGAAGTCGGCGAGAAGAACTCCCAGAAAGAGCGGGATGGTGCCCGCGAGCAATACGATGTGCAGGGGGTGCAGGGGCCTTTGCATGGCAGCATTCTCCTCGTGGCGGGGAGCAGGCTACTTCCCGGCGGTCATGCCCACAAGCTCAGAACTTCCCGTTCAGGGCGTTGCTTGTTCGGACGCGAGCTCGATCGACGCACGAGGCCGTAATCCGCGCGTAAGCAGTTCCGACCAGATTCCTTCCGCGTCTTCGGCGAATCCGAACAAGCCCAGGTCGGCTCGATCGATCATTCCGTGCTCGACCAGGTGCTCGAAGTTGATCAGCGATTGCCAGTATTCGCGATCGAACAGGACGATGGGTATGCGTGGCGCCTTGTCGGTCTGCCGCAGCGTGAGTATCTCGAAGAGCTCGTCCATGGTGCCGAATCCGCCCGGGAACACCACCAGCGCATTGGCGCGCATCGCCAGATGCATCTTGCGCATGGCGAAGTAGTGGAAGCGAAAACTCAGCTCGGCAGTCGACCAGGTATTGGGTCGCTGCTCCTTCGGCAGGGTGATATTGAACCCCACGGAGATGGCACCGCAGTCCGCCGCGCCGCGGTTGGCCGCTTCCATGATGCCCGGGCCGCCGCCGGTGGCAATGACGTTGTCGCGCTCGAGCGCGTGCCCATTCAACGCGCCGCCCCGCTCGGATGCCAGGCGCGCGAAGCGGCGCGCCTGGGCGTACCAATTCGCTTCGCGAGCCGGCCCCGTCTCGCGCACGCGCGCGCTGCCGAACACCACCAGCGTCGATCGCACGCCGGCATTGCTCAGTATTTCATCGGCCTTGGCGAATTCCAGCAGGAAGCGCACGCCGCGCATGGAATCACCCAGCAGGAAATCCTGGTCGAGCGCGGCCAACCTGTAGGAGCTGGATTGCATCTGCGGTGACGGGTCTTCGTCGGTCATCGGGGTCTCTGCTTGGGTTGTTAGTTCGAGGAAACGCGCGGGGGGCATTTCGGGCATCGGCCGGTTGGAGGTAGATGATAGAGCGGGGTCGCATCTTGCGCATATCCGGGCGATCCCTGCGGCGGAAATCGCGCAGGTGTGGCGTCTCAAAGCGCGATGACCGACCCGCGCCAGTTCTGGATTTCTCATGCCGTGTGGCGCGGGTGCCTGGTGGGCCAGGGAATTGTCCGTGGAACCTGCAGGGTTTTGGCGGCGATCGCCCCTACATCCCCAT
>JAQSWD010000098.1 GCA_029266835.1 Steroidobacteraceae bacterium | reverse complement strand
ACCGTTGAGATGGCCGCGGCCGGAGACGCGAGTCAGCAGGTTGGCGGTGAGTGGTGAGCTGCGCACCCATTCGCGCACATCGTCGGGCAGCCCGGCGCGATCCAGGCTGGAGACCGGAAAACCGTTGACGGGCCATGGCGAAAAGCGGCCCATGCGAACCACCACGGCGGGAGTGAAGGCGCGCGCGAAGGCGATCCAGCCCTGGGGCTGCCCGGTCCCCGAGCTGTCGAAAATGGGCCGCGCGGCGAACAGTCCGGGGCCTCGCGCACGCTGCACGATGCCGGTGATCTTGTCGGTGCTGCCGTTGAGCTGACCCGAAGTCACTGCCTGCCGGATGACGGCCAGCAGCTCGGGATCGGGAGGAATCTCATACTCCTGCGCCGCCCCCGCATCGAGCGCAAGCGAGGCACGCGTCTCGAGGTTACGGTCGAGCACGAGAAATGTGTCGACGTCCAGACGCACCAGCGCGCCGGGATTGAACGACTGCGAGAAGAATTCCGGGCGATTGCCACGCGCGAATTCCGCGGTCTCGTTCCAGACCGCGTAGTCGTACATGGACCGGTAGAGGTCATCGAGCTCGGTCTCGAAGCCGCGCTGCAGCTGCTGGCTCTGCATGTCCACGTCGCGTGATTCGATGTCGGATACGTTGACCAGCCAGCCGCGCTGCGACCACCCGTAGAAAACCACGAGAATGACGGCGACCACCGCGCCGATTACCGACAGCGGTGATTGCCGGATCCAGGTTCTAGTTTCCGGGGGCGGTATGCTCGTCATAGCGTGAACTACGTCACGTGCGCTTCGTTGGCCACTGTCAAGTGTGCCGGGCGCGCCCCTACTCGCAGCACCGAACCGCGCACACTTTGCCGCAATTAATCGCGGAGATTCGGCGGGCCGGAAGGGCCTTGAATCACCGGCAATGATGTGTGACCAATCACCCGCGCAGGCCGGTGCGGCGGACTGCGCGGGCGTGGTCGATTCCGCTGGCGAGACGGGGTCGCGACAACGGAGTTCCGGCGACCGAAGCTCCAACGCCCAGGAGGGCGCCGCTCGCTTCGCATCCTGTGGTCTTCAAACTCTGGTCCCCGCAGGCGCGGCGCGCCGGTGGAAGCCATTCCGGGCGGCCTGCAGAGACGCGCTCGATTGTTGTTTTGCGAGCTTCGCCTGGCGCTAGAATGACACCGGTTACCTACGAAAGCTTTATAGACCACTCTCCTGGTGAGCGCAACAAGGTCAGCCGGGCGATGAGCTATTTGGCAAGCCGGCATGCGCCACGCCGTCCGGCGAAACGCCACATTGCGGCGGCACTGCCCGACCGCGAAAATGCCGCTGCTTTGACCGTTCAACACCCCGGAGAGATTTGATGAACAAGGATCGGATGAGCGTGCTGGCCGCGATGATGGAACAGGGGGTCATCCCGGTTTTCTACCATCCGGATGTCGAGGTCTGCCAGAAGGTCATCCAGGCCTGCGCCAATGGCGGCGCCAAGTGCATCGAGTTCACCAACCGCGGCGATTTCGCATCGCACGTGTTCTTCGAGGTGACGCGTCACTTCGCCAAGGCTGATGCATCCGTGATCATGGGCGTCGGCAGCATCGTCGATGCGCCCACCGCCGGCATCTACATCGCCAATGGCGCCAAGTTCATCGTCGGCCCCATCCTCAATGCGGACGTGGCCAAGGTATGCAACCGCCGCTGCATCCCCTACTCGCCTGGCTGCGGCAGCGCGAGCGAGATCTCGTACGCGCACGAACTGGGCTGCGAGATCGTCAAGGTGTTCCCGGGTAGTTCGGTGGGCGGCCCCGAATTCGTGAAGAACGTGCTGGGTCCTATGCCCTGGACTCGCATCATGCCCACCGGCGGCGTCGAGCCCACGGAGGAGTCGCTGCGCAAGTGGTACGGCGCGGGCATCGTGGCTTGCGGCATCGGCAGCAATCTCATCACCAAGGAACTGCTCGCGAAGGCGGACTACGCCGGCATCGAAGCGCGCGTGCGCGACACCGTCAAACTCATCAAGACCATCCGCCAGAAGAATTGACACAGGTAAGCAGACAGACATGACCGACAACGTTTTGAAGATCAAATCAGCCGAGGAAACACGGTGGGATTGCGCCTCGTTTGGCGAAATCATGCTGCGGTTCGATCCCGGCTTCGGCCGCGTGCGCAATGCGCGCTCCTTCCAGGTGTGGGAAGGCGGTGGCGAATACAATGTCGCGCGCGCCATGCGCAAGTGCTGGGGCAAACGCTCCACGGCCGTGACCGCCCTGCCGCAGAACGATCTCGGCTGGCTGGTCGAAGACCTGATGATGCAGGGTGGCGTCGACACCTCGAAGATCATCTGGCGCGAGTTCGACGGCCTGGGCCGCAACACGCGCGTTGGCCTCAACTTCACAGAGAAGGGTTTCGGCATCCGTGCCGCGCTGGGTTGTTCGGACCGCGGCCATTCTGCCGCCTCGCAGATCAGGCCGGGTGAAGTGAACTGGGAGAAGTTGTTTGGCGAGGAAGGCGTGCGCTGGTTCCACACCGGCGGCATTTTTGCCGCTCTGGCGCCCAATACCTCGGAGGCGGTGATCGAGGCCGTCGAGGTGGCACGCAAATACGGCACCATCGTGTCCTACGACCTCAACTATCGCGCATCGCTGTGGAAGAGCCAGGGCGGGAAGGAAGGCGCGCAGAAGATCAATCGCAACATCGCGAAGTACGTGGACGTGATGATCGGCAACGAGGAAGACTTCACGGCCTGCCTGGGCTTCGAAGTGGACGGCCTGGACGAGCACATCTCGGCCATCGACCCGGCGAACTTCAAGAAGATGATCCAGGCCGCCGTGAAGCAGTTCCCGAACTTCAAGGTGGCTGCGACCACGCTGCGCAATGCAAAGACGGCGACGTTCAACGACTGGTCCGCCATCGTCTACGCCGGCGGCAACTTCTATCAGTCGATGATGCGCGAAGACCTCGAGATCTATGACCGCGTGGGCGGCGGCGATGGATTCGCCTCAGGTCTCGCGTATGGATTCATGGAAGGCAAGGGTCCGCAGGCTGCCGTGGAATACGGTGCGGCGCATGGCGCATTGGCCATGACCACTCCGGGCGACACCTCCATGGTCAACGTCAAGGAAGTGGAAGCCGTGATGAAGGGCAAGGGCGCCCGCGTCATCCGCTGACGATATCCCGGCTCCCGCCTGCCCAGGTTGGCCCGGGCTGGCGGGAGCCTGGCGTTTCTCCGACGGTTTATGATCACGCCTCCACTTTCACGAGGGGCTCCCGTGGTCACACGACGAGAAATGTTTCCCTTGATCGCCGGTGCATCCGGCATCGCGGCCGCCGCGTCGGCTGACGCAGCCGGCGCCGCGAAGCTTTCCGAGCCCGAACTCAGGCGCGTTTCCTACCGTAGCCAGCGCACCGGCAAGGACCGCGACTACTTCGTCTACCTGCCACGCGGGTTCCAGCAGTCGAAGTCATGGCCCGTCATGCTGTTCCTGCACGGTGATGGTGAACGAGGCGACGCCAGGGGCGAACTCGATTACGTGCTGATTCATGGGCCGCTCAACGAGGCCTGGATCCAGAACCGCGACCTGCCCTTCGTGATCATCTCGCCGCAACTGGACAAGTTCAGCCGTGGCGAAATCGGCTACATCAAGAACCGCACGCCGGCGCAGATCCCGAAGCGTCTCGCGCCAGGCGCGCCGCCCAAACGCGAGGATGAACGCACCGCGCGCGTCGGGCCCGCCATCGAGGGACTTCCGGCCAACAACGAGCTGGCATTCGCTCCCGCCGGCCCACCGGAAGGCTGGAGCGAAATGGAAGCCGAGGTCATGGCCATGGTCGACGCGACTTTGCGCGACTACAGGGGTGATCCCGGCCGCGTATACCTCACCGGCCTGTCTTACGGCGGTTTCGGCACCTGGTTCCTGGGTGCCAGGTACGCGCATAAATTCGCCGCCATCGCGCCCGTCGTGGGCTACGGCTATCTCGACCAGGCCGCCGCGATCGCCAAGGCCAAACTACCCGTGTGGTGCTTCGCGGGCGGGCGCGACCCGGCGGTACCACCACAGTTCTTTTTCGCCGCGATGAACGAGCTGGAGAAGCTGGGCGCCGAGAACCGGTTCACGATCGAGGCAGACCTCGGGCACTTCACCTGGGTCCGTGTGTACGGCGGCCAGGATCTCTACGACTGGCTGCTGACGCACAAGCGCTGAGCCAAAGCCCACTCGCTCTCGGGAAAAAAGGGAGGCGATCGTCGATCGCCTCCCTATCCGTCCGCGCCGTCGCGCGCGACGATTCGGTCAGAACTGCCCGCGCAACCCCAGCAGGATGGTGCGGCCCGGCGCGTTGTAGATATTCGCGCGGTTCTCGTAGCCGAGGAACGAGTACTCTTCTTCGTCCGTGAGGTTCAGCACCTCGAGACTCAGCGTGAATTTCTGGCCCCAGTTCTCGAAGTTGATGCTGGAGTTGAAGTCGAGATAGCCGGCTTCACGGCGGAACTGCGACTCGGGTGAGGTCGAACCGCAGTTGACCGTGCACTCCACGTAGTCGCCGCGATAGTTGTACGACAGGCGCGTCGCGAAACGTCCCGCCTCGTAGTAGACCACCGCGTTGTAGTTGTCCTCGGCGAGACCCAGCACCGTACGTTCGCCCGAGTCGAGGTTCGTGTAGTTGAGATTCACGCCGAGGCCGTCCAGCACGAAGTCGAGACGCTGCTGATAGAAGAGTTCGAAACCCGTGATCTTCGTGATGCCGGGAATGTTCCGCGCCTGGTTGAACAGCAGCACGGTGTCATAGCCCTGCGGCAACAGCGCCAGGATGGTCGGATCGGTAATGCCTTCGATGGGGATACCCGCATCGCGGAACGGACGTGGCGTATTGGAACGCTGCGTGAAGCCGTCGATGTTCTTCTGGAAGTAGTTGGCCGCGAGCACCGCGCCTTCCTGGAAGTACCACTCGAGACTTAGGTCCGCCTGGTCGGCGAAGTACGGATCGAGGTCAGGATTGCCCGCCGTCACAACGCCCGACGTCGACAGGCTGACGAAAGGCATCATGTCCCCGGGGTTCGGGCGAGTCATCGTCTTCGCCAGGCCCAGGCGGCCGATCAGGTTGTCGGTGAAGTCGAACGCGAGATTGAGCGACGGCAGCACTTCCTCATACTCGCCACTGGTGGTGTTCGTCCCGTAGTCGCTCTCGCGGATGTTGAACAAGAACGGAACGGTCTGAACGGCATTCGCGCCCGGCGGCGGACGCGGCGTGCTCTGCAGTTGCACGAAGCCCGTGAGGTCTTGCTCCGTTTTTACGTAGCGCAGGCCGGTGTTGAAGCGCAGGCCATGACCGCCGAGTTGGAGCTTCTTGTTCAACTCGATGTACGCGGACGTGCTCGTCTCCTCGAACGTGCCGGAGTTCTGATAGTCCAGGTTCGCGGCGGCGTCGAGGGCCGACGGGCTGAAGAGCTGGTTGAACGCGCCCAGGTTGGCCACGGTCCAGCGCGTGTACCCCGGGTCGGCATCGAAGAACTCGCCGAAGTTGACCGGCACGACCCTCGCGTACTGCCCGATGTCGAAGTTGTTCAGTGCATCGGGGCCGGTGTAACCGAATTCGTTCAGCGCCGCACCCTGGGTCACACCCACCGAGGTGCTGTACTGGTTGCGCAGCCGTTCGAATGCGTTGCGGACCGCGCCGAGCTTGATGTTCATTTCCTCGTCGCCGTACGTGCCTTCCAGCCAGAAGGTGTCATTGGTCTCGCGACGCTTGCGCGGCTGCACGCGGACCGTGTCGAACTGCCAGTTGGCGGAGTCGGCGATGTCGATGCTCGAGTTGATCGCGGGAATGCCGTTGCCATTGACCTCGAACGTCACGTTGCTGGGATTCGACAAGAACAGATAGGTGTTCATGCGAAAGTCCCAGTCCGACTTCGCCGTGTTCACCTTGGCGGTGAGCCTGAGCCTGTCGGTGGCCTGCCAGTTGCCCGTGAGCGTGTAGCTCTGGAAGGTGGTGGTGTTGTCGTTGTCGCGGTTCTCGGACCAGAACTTTGCGTTCTGCAGAGTGCCGCTCACGACGTTGCGATTCTCGTCGAGCACGAAGTTGCTCGGCGTAATGAAGCCGAAGCCCGTGGCGTTGTTGGTGCCCGCGTTGGTGTTGCGCACCAGCAGGTTGTCGGTATAGCGATCGAAGGCGGCATCGAGATTCGCGTACAGCGCGTCGAACGTGAAATCGAGCTTGTCGTTGGCGCGGAACTGCGCCGCGAACGAGGCGCCGATGCGGTCGCGCGTGCCGACCTGCACTTCCGGGCGGCCGAGGCGCGCGATCTGCGCGTTCGCGAGCTCTGCGTTCGTCAGTCCGGAGGAGTTCACGAAGCCGGGCGCGAGTGTCGCCGCGTTGTTGGCGTCGAGCGTGGGCAGGAACCAGTCGAAGCCCGCGCCGTAGCCAGCGTCGGGTGCTACCACGACCTGCGTGATGGTGGCTCCGCCCATGGGGTTTGCCACCTGCGGACCGACGCGGCCCGATGTCCAGCCCTGCGAGCTCCAGCCATCCGTGCGGAACGTGCGCTTGGACGCCGCGACATTCAGCAGCAGGCCGAACTTTTCATCCCAGTTCTGGCTGACGAGCAGGCTGGCGCGCGGATCCAGTTCTTCGGAGCTCGACTGGTACGCGCCTTCGAGCTTGTAGCTCACCTTCAGGCCGTCATAGTCGAAAGGCCGCGCCGGGCGCAGGTTGACCGTGCCCGCGAGACCACCCTCGACGATGCTCGCCTGCGGCGACTTCGCCACTTCCAGCGAGGAGAAAAGATCGGAGGGCAGCAGATCGAAGTCGAATTCGCGATTGCGCGCGGCCTGGTCGACGCTGCCTTCGGACGACACCGAGATCGGCATCCCGTCGAGCGTGACGCGTGTGAAGCTGGGGCCAAGGCCACGCAGATTGATCTGTTGACCTTCGCCATTGGTGCGCGAGATCTGCACGCCCGGAATGCGGGCAATGGCCTCGGCAAGATTGTTGTCGGGCAGCTTGCCCACGTCTTCGGACGAGATCGAATCGGTGAAGTTGGTAGAGGTGCGTTTCACCTCCAGTGATTTCTCGAGACTGGAGCGGAAACCAGAGACGACCACTTCGTCGATTGGCTCGCCCCCCGGCTGGGCATCCTGCGCACCCGCCGCTGATAGCCATAGAACGGCCGAACCGGCGCACGCTGAAAGAAAAATGGCACGGCCCGGAGTAGTCGTGAACTTCATTTGAACCCCTCTTCCACCGGGAAGCTGGCGCTTCGCCCGTGGGCATCAATCGCATGTTGTGACGCGCCAATCCACGCTCGCCGTGGAACCCGGCCGGACCCGAATCGCCGGCGACGGTAACAAACTGGTCAGGCCAAATGCAACAACATCCCTGACCAGATACCGCAATTGGTAAGGCATCTTGCGAACTGGTCGCTTGTTGGCGGGGGATGGACGGCGGATACTGCTTCGCCATGGCCGAACCACGTCGCCTCTACGAACGAATCGCCCGGAGGCTCGCCAAGGCCATCGAGGATGGCGTTTACGAGGTCGGACGGCGGCTGCCGTCGGAGCGTGAACTCGCGCATTCCTTCCAGGTGTCGCGCCCGACAGTGCGCGAAGCCATCATCGCGATCGAACTCGATGGCCTGGTCGAGGTGCGGCTGGGATCGGGCGTTTACGTCGTGAGCCGTCATCCGCCGTCGGGCACCGAACACGTCAAGGACATCGGCCCGTTCGAGTTGCTCGAGGCGCGGCGCGCCATCGAGGGCGAGGCCTGCGCGCTGGCCGCGCTGCAGATCGACGACGAACAGCTGGCCGAGCTCGCCACGCTGATCGAAGAAATGCGCGCCGACAACCGGCACAACGAGATTCTCATGAGCGAGGATGCGGACCGGCGGTTTCACGAGCTGATCGCCGCATCCACGCAGAACAGCGCGATCATCGCTGCGGTGCAGATGTTGTGGGACGCGCGCGCGCGTTCACCCCAGAGTCATTTGCTCGACAACAAGAGCCGCGCGAGCGGGCTGAAACCTCCGATCGAGGAACACTCGCTGATCCTTCGCGCACTCAAGCGTCACGACCCCGATGCCGCGCGCGCCGCCATGCACAAGCACCTGACTCGCGTGATGGAGAACATGCTCGAGGCCACCGAAGTCGCCGACATCGAGCGGGCCCGCGCGATCGCGGCGGAGAAGCGCGAACGCTACTCGGGCCCGCGCCGCAAGAATTCGCCCAGGCGGGTCCGCCGGTAGATAGTCGCAGCTGGAATTGCGGGCCGGGATATCGCACGCGAAAGCGTCGGCACGACGTGCCGACGCTTTCACGGAGCGGATCGCGGCGGCCGATCGCCGTCCGTCAGTGAACCCGGAAGCCCTCGAAGGCTTCCACCTCCACTTATTCCCCTTCGTCGGACGGCCTATTCCGCAAGATGATGGCCGCGAAAACAGAATCACCGCTCATGACCGATCGCTGGCTTGTTTCCGCACTCGCGACAGCAATCGATGTGCCCGGATGGTAGCGGTCACAAACCGCCGGACGCAACAGTCGTGGGTCCCCTCGCTTGGCGGGGTTTCTCACGAATGAAAGCGTTTTCCGCGGCCCGCGCAAATCACTGGCCGCGTTCGAGTTCATGTCGATTCGCATCGGGTCGACTGCAGGGACCCGGCGAAACGATCTTCGCCGGGCGCGCTCGCGAGACTCGAAATCGCCCTGATCCGTCAGGGCGCGGCGGATTTTTTCGGTCGGCTGGCATAGAACAACGCCGCTCCGATCAGCAGCACGGCGGCGGCCACGACACTGCTCTGGACCGCGCCGGTGATCTTCACCGCCCCCTTGAGATATTCCCAGTTGCTGGCGACCAGCGCAGCAAGCGCGACGCCCGCGAAAACGACGATGGCCCCGGATACCGCCAGGCCCTTATGTGTGTGACTGACGTCCAGCTGCTGGGTGTCGATGTCGATGGTTTCGATGCGGCCCTTGAACCACACCCAGAACAGCGCAAGTGCCAGCAGATGCATGACGCCGGCCCAGACGAACACGACCTGCTGTTCGCCGGTCCACTGCACCGCGAGGCCTGCCAGCAAGGTCATGAACATGCCACCGATGCCACCCGCGGTGGCGCCGAGGCCGACCACTGAACCCGACACCTTTTGCGGAAACAAGTCCGTCGCGTTGGTGAACAGGTTCGCGGACCAGGCCTGGTGGCAGGCAGTGGCCAGCGTGATGAAGGCCACGCACACCGCGAAGCTGTCGGTGTAGTACGCGAGGATCGAGCCCGGCATGAAGATCGCCGCCAGTGCCATCGCCGTCATGCGCGCGCGCCCGACGGTCCAGCCACGCTTGATCAGCGTGCTGGAGAGCCAGCCACCCAGCACCGAGCCCACGGTGGAGCCGGTGTAGATCACCGCCACCCACAGGCCGGCGTTCAGCGGATTCTGGCCGCGCTCGCGCTCGAGATAGGAAGGCAGCCAGAACAGGTAGAACCACCACACCGGATCGGTGATGAGTTTGCCGATCAGGAAAGGCCAGATTTCGCGATAGCGGACCAGCGTGGTCCACGGCACCTTGACCGCCTTCTGCGCGGCGGTTTGCCCCGCCTGGATGTACGCCAGCTCATCGGTGCCCAGGCGCGGCTGCGCTTCGGGCGCACTGAAGAACTTCTGCCAGAAGAACAGCCACACCAGGCCGATGAGGCCGATGAAGACGAACGACATCTGCCAGCCCCAGTGGCCCGCGATCCACACCGTCACGAACGACACCATCACGCCGATGCTGGTGCCGGAGTTGAAGATGCCGGTGGCGAAAGCGCGCTCCTTCTGCGGGAACCACATGGCCACGGCCTTGATGGAAGCGGGGAAGTTGGCCGCTTCCGCGAACCCGAGCACGAAGCGCACGATGACGAACCCGAGCACGGTCGCGACCAGACCATGCGCGGCCGCGGCGATCGACCAGATGATCAGCGCCCAGGCCAAAGCCTTCTTCACGCCTACCTTGTCGATGATGATGCCGATGACCGACGGGAACATCGCGTATGCGAACGTGAACGCGGTGGTGATGGTGCCGTAATCGACATCATCCCAGCCCAGCGCACCCTGCAGCGTGGTCTTGAGCACCGACAGCGAGTTGCGGTCGATGTAGTTGATGGTGGTGCAGAAGAACAGCAGCGCGCAGATGTACCAGCGGTAGTTCTTGATCACTCCCGCGGCACGGATGTTGCTACCGGTGTCATTTCTCAGCTTGTCAGCACTCATCTACGGGTCCCCCCAGCAGTTCTACGCTCAAAGTTTGTAGGCTTTCTTCGGGAATTCGTACGCCAGCTGCGGCGCCAGGACGGCAGCCTCGTTCTCCGGCAGACGATGCTCGGCCACCAGTCGCGCCAGGAACGAGCAATCAATGCGCCGCGCCATGTCATGGCGCGCAGGAATCGACAGGAACGCGCGCGTGTCGTCGTTGAAGCCGACCGTATTGTAGAAACCCGCGGTTTCCGTGGTCTGTTCACGAAAACGCATCATTCCTTCGGGACTGTCGTGGAACCACCACGCAGGTCCGAGCTTGAGCGCCGGATAATGTCCGGCGAGCGGCGCGAGTTCGCGTGCGTAAGTGGTTTCATCGAGCGTGAACACGATGATGGACAGCGAAGGATCGTTGCCATAGCGGTTGAGGAGTGGACGCAGCGCACCCACGTAATCCGTGGCCGTGGGAATGTCGGCGCCCACGTTGGGACCGAAGCGGTCGAACAGCGGCGCATTGTGATTGCGCCAGGAACCCGGGTGGATCTGCAGCACCAGATTGTCGTCCAGGCTCATGCGCGCCATCTCGGTGAGCATCTGGCCGCGGAAGAGATCCGCGTCACCAGGATTCTGTTTGCCGGAAACGACGCGGTTGAACAGCGTCTCGGCGTCGGCCGGCGAAAGGTCGGCCGTGCGCGCAGTCGGGTGACCGTGGTCCGTGGACGTCGCGCCCATCACGGCGAAGAATGCACGGCGCTTGCGATGCGCCGCGAGATAACCGCGCCAGCTCAACGC
>JAQSWD010000097.1 GCA_029266835.1 Steroidobacteraceae bacterium | reverse complement strand
GACACCCACGCAGCAGCGGAGGACATCCACTACTGGAACTTCACGTTGCGCGGATCGAGCGGCCAAGGGATCAATGCGGAGTGTCGATCTGGCTCGATCATCAACGGTTGGATCTACGGCTCGATCGGCATCGGATTGGCCCTGCACAACCAGACCGACCGCGAGGGCGATTGGGTGCTTGACAACGTCCACAGCTATGACTCTGGTGGCGATGGCATCAAGGTGACGCCAGTGCACGCCGGGTTTGCTCGGCTCGTCATGCGGAACCTCTCAGCGACAGATGCCGCCGGCGTCGGCGTCTTCATCGACGGCAGCGCTTCGCACGACATTAGTTTGCGGGCCAGCAATTGGGACATTACAAGGTCCGCCTCGGCCACTGCCAGCGCTTACGTCATCAATGTCAATGGCGGCAGCATCAAGGGCGTGCATGTGCAGGACCCGACACAGGTCGGTCAGACGGGGCTGCGTCTGCGTGACGTCACCCATCTCTCAGTAAGCCAGGTCACTGGTCGCCTGGCTAGCGAAGCGGTCGGTGCGTTGGTGTACTTCAATGCAACCGGCGCCGGCACATGCTCGGACTGCACCATCGACAACGTGGTAGGCGAGAGTCCGGCGGCCGTGAGTTCTCGCGGGATCCTGCTGGACAACAACGCCAGAGACATCACGGTCGGCCGAGTGCTGAGGCTGGACGACTTCACTACGCCGATAAGTTGGGGCAGCGGCACCGGTCACGTCGGCGGCTTGATGCGCGGCACGCTCACAACGGACCCAGCCAGTCTTGCCGCGGGCGCGACACAGACGTTCAACGTCACAGTCCCTGGCGTGGCGGTTGGTGATGTGGCTAGCGCCTCGTTCACCGCGGCCAACGTCAACATCAACTGGTTCGCCGAGGCGACAGGCACCGGCAATGTCACCGTAACGCAGAAGAACAACAGCGGCGGCGCAATCGACTTGGCAAGCGGGACTATCAAGGTCGTGGCCTTCAAGGCCGGCTGACCCTCCAGAACAGCGTTGTAGAAGGGGCAAGAAGTGCCAATCATCATCGACCCGTCCGGCTACACCTCGTGGGCCCAAATGATCAGCGAGGCAGTCGCCTACGTCACCGGGTGCCCATCCTTCATGGTCGAGGACAAAGTGAAGTCGGCCGCCCGAGAGTTCCTCGAGCGATCAAATGTCTGGCGCTCTCGCAAGGTCGAGTTTCTGACGACCGTTGCCGCACAAGCGAGCTATGGCTTTGACTTGCCGGCAAATGCACGTCTGAACAACATCCATGTCGCCTACCGAGACGGCGTGGAGGTAGACGTGCAACTCGTTGGCGAAGAGGACGACACCGATACCGATGCGACCGCTGACACATGGAAATTGGGCGTAGAGCCGTCCGGCTACTCGATTCGAGTCACGCCCACGCCGTCAGTCGCTGGGGCCGTTGTCACCGGCACCGTCTCCTACGTGACCAGCCTCGACGCATCTGGCATTCCGGACTGGATTTACGATCGATGGCATGAGGACATTGCCGCGGGTGCCGCCGGCAAGTTGCTGTTGCAGATCACTCGACCGTGGGCCAACCCGCAGATGGCCGGGCCGCTGCTGTCAAAGTTCGAGGAAGGGATTCTTGAAGCATCGAACTTCGGCGGTCCGGTCAAGCGGCGCTCTCTTCGTGTGCAGGCTCGCTGATGGGCATCCTCATCGCACTGCAACAGTTCCTCGGTGCAAACACCCAGAGGAACAACAAGACACCGCTGCCGCCAGGCGTAGGAGTTGACGCGGTCAACCTCGACGTCAGCCACGGTGACTTCCGCGGCTTGAAGGCCGCCGATGTAGTCCATACGTTGACGGGCCTTGGCTCGCAGCAGATCAGCGCGTATCGGTTCGGCCGCGACACCGCGCCGGCGGACAACGGCACCGACATCTGGCTCACAAGCAGTTCGGACGTCGACTACATGCGCTCGATGATCGCGTTGGACACAACGGAGCGCACCTACTACACGGACGGCGTCAAGCCACGGTACACCGACAGCACGCTGATTGGCGGATCGCCGCCCTACCCTGCCGGCTCGGTCACACTGGGCGTGCCCGCGCCGACCGCTGCGATGACCGCTACCGAGACTACGCCTGGCACGGGACCGGACGAAACTCGCGTGTACCTCGACACGTTCATGCGCGCCAATGGCGACGAGTCGGCCCCCAACGCGCTGACCGAGAGCATCACAGTGAAGTCAGGCGCCACGGTCTTGCTGAACGGCTTCGCTGCCGTTCCTGGCGGGTCCCACGGCATCACGAAGCGGCGCATCTACGTCTCCACCGGCGGCGTGTTCTTGCGCATCGCGGAGATCACCACTGGCACGGCCAGCCACAGCGACAACGGATCTGTTCGCGGGCTGACGCTGCAAACCGGCGGCGCAACCAATGCGCCTACATGGATCGAGCCTCCAGACACCCTCAAAGGCCTGACCTCACTGTGGAATGGCATGGCGGGAGGGTTCGTCGGCAAGAGCTACCGGCTGTGCGTGCCGAACTACCCGCACGCATGGCCGATCGAGTACGAGGGCGTTGTGCCGGACACGATCGTCGGCACTGCCGTCTTCGGGACCAACTGGTTCTTGGCGACGACCGGCCAGCCGCGCGTGGTCAACGGCACGTCGCCCGGAAACATGAAGGACATGCCGACCGACTTCGACCAAGCCTGTGTATCAAAGCGATCTGTGGTGAGCGTTAAGCACGGTGCTTGTTGGGCCAGCAACGAAGGCCTGTGCTACTACGGCGCCAAGGGCGCCCGCATCCTGACAGAAGGATTCATCGACGTCGACACGTGGCGCGCGCTCGTTCCCTCTTCCATCATCGGCGCGTTCTGGAAGGGCTGGTACATCGGCTTCTACTACACCGGCTCCGTACGCAAAGGATTCATGGTCAGCGTGGTGGACCCGCAGTGGGTGATCTGGCTGGACCAAGGAGCCTTCGGTGTGTTCACCGACACCGTGAGCGGCAACCTGTACCTGCTCGACAGCGCGTTCCGGATTCGCAAGTGGTACTCGGGCGCGGTGCAGTCGGCCACGTTCAAGACCGGCAAGGTTCGCGCGAATCACGAGACGAACCCTGGCGCCGCGCTGGTCGAGGGAACGACCTACACCAGTGCCAGCCTGAAGATGTACGCCGACGGCGTCCTGAAGCACACGCAGACGCTGACCGGTCGGACCCCATTTCGCTTGCCGTCCGGGTACGTCGCGCGCGACTTCCAACTTGAATTGACCGGGACGGGGCCGATCGAAGGCGTGGTGCTTGCCGAGGAAGTGATGGATCTGCCATGACCTCACGCTACGCCCCCGCCATCGCGCGAATCTCACCGGCGGCCGACATCGACGAGATGCGCCGCGCGCTGACGGCTCTGCAGGAGCACACGCTCACGCGAGAGCCTGAAGAAGACGGCGACCCGCTCGACAAGACAATCACCTGGCGCGATGCGGTTGCCAACGGGTTGGCCGAGTACACCCTCACGCCGCCTGGTGGCGGCATCCCAGGCTCATTCGAGCCGCCGCCGCGGGGCGGCCTGAGTGGCTGGGATGACCTGACGCCACCCGAGCCTCTCGACAACCTGGTTGTCACATCGATCCCAACCGGGTTCTTTGTCGAGTTCGACGCTCCAACGTACCGTCAAGGCGGCGGCAACGCGTACTCGATCATCTATCAGGCGAACTACAGCGGCGCTGGGCCGCTGCCAACGTTCGGCGACGCAGTGCAAGTCGGCACCGTCACCGAGAGAAATGTCATCCTGGTGATCGCCGCTGAGCCTGGGGTGCAAGGGCACTTCTGGGCCCAGCCGGTGAGCCACGCCGAGGACTACAACCAAATCGCGCCGCAGACGCCCGCATCAGGCGGGACGAACGGAGTGAGCGCCGTTGCTGGCCAACTGAGCAACGACCACATCGCGGACCTGTCCGCTGGCAAGATTACCGCCGGCGCAATCGCGGTCGGTGAGTTCATCGAGAGCACTGGCTACGACCCGGGCGTGTACGGTTGGCGAATCGACGGGGATGGCGAGGTTGATTTCCGCGGGGGGACTATTGGCGGGATCGTCATCGACGCCGACAGCCTCGAATCGGACAACTACGTCGCCAACACCAGTGGGTTCCGGTTCGACAACGCGACCGGCAACCTCTACGCGAATGCCATCTTTCTTCATCCGAACGACTACACCAAAAACAGCCACGACACGACCACATCGATCTCGGAAACGTGGCCCGCTGCAACCAACCCATGGAACGCATTCCCGGACACATACGGCGATTGGGTGCAGGACGTCACCCACGTCTACAACCGCGGGATCCTGACCACGTACAGCGACGTTCAACTGGTGGCCACGTTTGGCAGCGCGTCCGGCGTTGTCGCAGCGAAAGTGCGCGTCAAGCTGCTTCGCCGCAGCCCTACACCGGCGGTTGGCGTCATCAGAGAGGCCGTGGTCTATGCCAAGACGGTGTTGGTCGGCAGCAGCCTAATCGCCACATTCAATGTCTCGCTCGGCGCGCAGAGTGACCGCGACGAGATCCTCAGTGGCAGCTACCACTTCGGCCTTGGCATCGACGACTGCTACACGTACGACGCCGCAGGGGCTGCCGTAAGCGCTGGGGCAAGCGCAACCTTGACCGGCACAGCTTTCGTGCAGGTTGTCGAAACGCAGATCTGACGCGCGAAAGTGTGTGGCGGTTGCGGGTGAGGATGTCGGCATGTGGATCGACCCGTCCCAAAGCCCGGCACTTTTCAAGCTGGCCAGCGAGAAGCTGGGTGGGCACTACTGCCACGAGTGGAATCACAGGCTACTCACCGTCATCAGCCGATCTGGCGTGCTGGCCCAAGCCGTGTTCACCGGCATCACGCCGGGCGTGAAGTGCGAACTGTCTATGTGGGCCGAGGCGGACCACGGTCTTGCCGGGAGACGCTTTGCGCGGCAGATCTGCAAGTCGGCGTTCATTGATCTCAGATGCAAGCGCATGCACGCAGTCACGCGCGAGAGCAACACGCGCACGCAGGCGGTCCTGCAAAAGATGGGCTTCGTCGCTGAGGCGAGGCTCGAGGCTTGGTTCGGCGATGAGCACGGGCTGATGTTCAAGATGATGCTGGCGAACTGCCGCTGGCTGAACCAACCGAAGTACCACGAGGGCAACGCCCTCTGAGGAGACGATCATCGAAACCAATGCGCCCAGTCCCGATCCTCAGATCGGTGAAGCCTCCAAAGACAGCATCGAGCTTGCGAACCGCCAATTCGATGCCCAGCAAGCGCTGCTCGCCAAGTTCACCCCTCTCTATGAGCAGCAAATCGCGCTCAATCAGGAGCAGCAGCGCGCCAACATGGGCCGCTCGAATGAGCAGTGGGAGCAGTACGAAACGCTGTTCAAACCGCTCGAAGGCAAGATGGCCGAGACGGTGGCCAATTACGACACGCAGGCGCGTCGCGACCAAGCGGCGTCGGAGGCGCAGGCCGGTGTCGCTGGCAACTTCCAAACCGCCCGTCAAGGGCTCACCGAGAACCTTGCTGCCCAGGGCGCGGCCGGCGGCGGACGTGGGCTTGCGCTGAACAATGCGCTGAACATCCAAGAGGCCGTGGCCAAGGCGGGCGCTGGCAACACCGCCCGCCGCAACGTCGAGGCGACTGGCTTGAGTCTGCTCGGTTCCGCCACGAACTTCGGGCGCGGCCTGACGAACACCGGGCTGCAGACCGGCCAGGCCGCGCAGGCCAACGGACAGGGCGCCATGGGTGCGGTGAGTGGCCTGTCAGGCCTCACTGGCGCCGGCTACAACCAAGCTCTGCAGGGCTACGGCGTCGGCATCAACGGCCTGCTCGGGCAGTACCAGGCGTCGGCCCAGTCCACCGGCCAGCAAAACGGCATCTTCGGCGACATGCTCGGCGCCGGGATGATGGCCTACGGCATGTATTCGAGCTCGAAGGACGCCAAGACGACCGAGGGTTCCGTCGACGGCAAGGAGGCGCTTCGTGGTTTGTCTGACCTCAAGGTCGACCACTGGACCTACAAGCCTGGCATGGGCGACAGCGGCTCACACGTTGGCCCGTACGCGGAGGACGTTCAACGCGAGTTTGGCGACAGCCATGCACCTGGCGGCAAGGCGATCGACATGGTGGCGATGAGCAAGACCAATGCCGCGGCGCTGAAGGAGTTGTCAAGCCAGATGGAGAACCTGCAGCGCGAGCTGTCGGCGCTGGAGTCGGAAGCATGAGCAATGCATGGGACAAGTTTTTCGGTGGCCAGTGGGAGAGCAACAAGAAGTGGGATCCGCTGACGCACGGGCTGTTCGAGTTCGTCATGAAGCGCGACGCACACAACGTCGCGGCGATCGATCACGGAGTCAGCAAGGCGTTCGGCGGTGACGGCAGCACGATCCTCGGTGATGAGTCGCGCAAGGTCGAGAAGGACCCGAAGCGTGGCATCGGACGGGCGGCCCTCGTGGCAGGCGCGGTTTTCGGCGCCGGGGCGCTGGCGGGTGGTGGCGCGGGCGGCGCGGGCGCGGGCGCCGGTGCAGGCGCGGGCGGCGGAGCTGCTGCGGCCGGGGGCGGCGGCGCCGCGGCCGGAAGCAGCGGGGTGTGGACGCCGGCCCTCATCGAGTCGGCCGCCGGGACCAGTGGCTACGGGCTGAGTTCGGCCGGGCTCGGCTACACGGGAGCGGCGAGCGGCGCCGGCGGCGTGGCCGGATACAACATGGGCGCCAGCAACCCAGCGCTGATCGACTCGGCGATGGGTACATCAGGGTATGGCGCGAGTTCCGCCGGGGGTGGCGGCGGCGCTGGGGCTGCCGGCGGCCTGACCGGGCAGCAGTACCAGCAGATGGGCCAGCAAGCCAGCAAGATGGGCGACGATGCCGGCTCGAACGAGGATGATATCGACGGCGTCGACCTCAATGCGCTGATCGCCGCGGAGGAGCGCCGGCAGCGCGAACTCGACCGGATGGCGATGTCGTCCAAGAACGTCAAGACGCCCGGCGGCGACAGCGCTTCCGTGCGCCGCGGCCTCGCAAACGCCGACCCGATCGACGCCAACGGCGTGCAGATCGCCGCCATCCAGGAAATGACTCGGCAGGTCGCCGCGATGCAAAAGCGGCTCGATGCGGTGAAGTCCAAGCGCGCGAAGGGAAATTGACATGGCACAGCAAGGTCTCGGGCTCACGAACGCTCTTGGGCTCTACCAGCAGGGGCGCCAGTGGCGTCAGCAGCAGGACCAGGTCGAGCAGCAGAACAAGCGGCGCGACGACATCAACGCCGCCTCGAAGGCTGGCGCGGAGGTGATGGCGCGGGCGCAGCAGGAACACGAAGCCCAGCAGGCTGCGGCGCTGCTGGAGTGGTCCAAGACGAAGGGCAGCGCCGACGGGTTCCAGGCGATGCCGTTCAAAGCTGACGAGGGTCTGTTCATCAAGGCTCTCGACGCTCGCAGCGGGGCACTCGCCAGCCGCGGCCGGTGGGACGATTGGATGGAGAACGAGGCCAAGGCGATGCCGCTGCGCGAGCGCGTGCGCGAGACGACCATCGGCAAGGCGCTCCAGCAGTACGACAGCGACAGCGATCCGGTGGCGCTCGCGCGAGCCGTCTACCCGACCATCTACGACGGCAAGGACATCGCCGACGTGCAGGTGGATAAGACCGGCGGCCTGGGCTTCAAGGGGGCGTCTGGCATGGCGGTGGCTGGCAAGGACATGCCTTCCGAGCGGTACGTCTTCAAGTTGTCGGATGGCACAGCGCTCAAGCCGATGACCAGGGAGCAACTGGTCGAGCGCGTCAAGTGGGCGCAGATGAACCCTACCGAAGTGCGCAAGTACGAGCTGCAGCAACGCATGACCGCGGCGAAGCAGGCGGCTGAACTCGAAACGCTGAAGCAGAGAGAAGCCGCTCGCGGCTCCGAGAACCGCGAGACCGAGAAGGTCAAGCATGGGTATCGGCTGGCCGAAATCGGTTTGCAAAACCAGGGGCGGCAGGATGTCGCCGAGACGCGCGCTGAAACATCGATCGCCGTTGCCAACAAGCGCGGCGCTGGCGGTGGCGGCGGCGGCGGTGGCAAAGGGAGCAACGTCCAAAGCGTGCAGACCGACAACGACGGCTTCAAGATCATCGTCTTCCGCAACGGAGAGACCAAGCGCCTGTCGATCGACGGCAAGCCGGTCCGCGGCGAGGCCTGGTCCAAGCGCGTCGACAAGCTGGCCGGCGACCTCGGAAAGTCGCTCGACGGCTTCAAGAAGTCGCCCGAGGAACTGCGCGCGCAGGCCGAGACGATGCTGATCGGCAAGGCCGTGCCAGATGGCGAGCCGGAAGCCGCCACACCGAAGCCCGCCGGCAAGACCGGCGTCAAGTTCCTCGGTTTCGAGCAGCAGTGACACATGCCCATCGCACGATTCGAACTCCCTGACGGCCGAATTGGCCGCTTCGAAGTGCCGGAGGGCACCTCGCAGGACGACGCCATGTCGCTGATCGAGGAGCACATCGCGGCCAACCCGATCGCGCCGTCGGCGCAGCGTCCATTGCCGGAAGGCGTGACGCCATCGGGGGCCGGCGCCGGACGCGGCAGCGTTGTCCCGCACGGCCCCACCCTGCGCGAGCGCCTATTCGACCGAAACGTGCGCAGCAACGTTCAGCCGATGAAGCGCCGCGGCGGCACTCGTTCAGAAGCGAAGGTCTTCACACCCACCGGGACCGACACAACGATGTCGGACGTCACTGGCGCGGTCGGCGACGCCATCAAGGGCATCGCCGGCATGGCGGCCGAGAAGGTGATTGGCGTCGCCGGCGACATGTACAACCAGGAGGCGCCGCCAGAGCCGCCGCCTTCAGCGCTCGACAACGCGAACCCGCTCGGGTACTCGCGCCCGCTTGCGTACCCGCAGACGCCGCTTGAGGCCGCGTCCGGCGCCAGCATTCGCCCGGGCGCGGAACCCAGATTCCAGGCCGCGATCGACGCCAAGCGCGCACCGGCCGAGGCGACCAAGATGCCGATCGGCGCCAGCCTGGCGGTCGACGTGCGCGAGTCAACGAAGAACCCCGTCGCGCGCGGCGCGGCGGCGGGCGTCGCTCAGCTCGGACAAACGGGCGTTGGCGCCGTGAGGCTGACGGCGGACCTGTTCGGCGCCGACAAGGTGGCCGACTTCGCCGCCGACACCGACAAGACCGCGAAGGCCTTTGCATCCGGCTCGACGACAGACTTGCGCGGCAGCGAGAAGCTCGTGGCCGACGTGACGGCGTCGATCCTGAATTCTGCGCCTGCCGTCGCCGTTGGTGCCGTCGGCGGCCCGGCGATGCGCACGCTGTTCGCACAGTCGGCTCTCGCCGAGTACAACGAAGGCCGCAACGCTGGCTTCGGCACCGAGGAGTCGCTCAAGCGTGCCGGCATCATGGGCCTGGCCGAGGCGATCGGCGAGCGCGCCGGCTTCCCGGAGCAGATCAAGCTGATCAAGAGCCTCGCGAAGCACATCCCCACCGGCGAACTCTCGAAGGCCTTCGGCAGCATGCTGGCCAAGGAGATCCCCGGCGAGCAGCTCACCACGGCCATGCAGTTCATGGCTGACAAGATGGGCCCGGCCGCGCTCAGCCCGGACGCGACGCTAGACCAGTACCTCGACCAAGCTGGCGAGACGCTGAAGGTCACGATCGCCCAGACCGCCGTCATGGGCGGCGGCCCGGCGGCCATCGGCTCAACGCGCAACGCGATCCAGAACGCCGACCAAACCATCGCCAGCACGAAGCCGGCTCAGCTCGACCCGCAGGAACTGATCGCCGACGCCATCAACCAAGCCGCCAGTGAGTTCGGCTTGAGCGCCAAAGCGGCCGTGCGCCTGCGCGACGCCGCGATGGAGCGCACTGGCAACCAGGCAGTCGAAATGGCCGCCCGGGCGATGGACGAATTCGAGCGCGCCGGCATGACCAAGAAGCCTGGCGCGAAGGCGGGCTTCCTCGCGACGCTCCAGCAGCGCGTTGACGCTGTGAAGCAGGAGATGGAGGCGCGCGCCGCCGCGCAGCCTGACCCCGCACCAGCTTCGCCGGCGGCGCCGGTCGCCGAGGGCGCGCCGCCAGCGGAAGACTTCACCGGCTTGGACGCGCCTTCAGAACCGGTCGAGGCCGTTCCGGTTGCTCCACCGGCGCCAGTCGACGCCGCCGCGCACGCAGCGGCCACGTCGCCGGAGAACGACTTGCCGGAGCCGACGCCGGCGCAGAAGTCCGCGGGCAACTACCGCCTCGGCCACACCCGCATCGCGGGCCTCAACATCAGCATCGAGAACCCGCAGGGCAGCGAACGGTCTGGCACAGACGCCGATGGCAAGGCCTGGTCGGTTCGGATGAATGACCACTACGGCTACATCCGCAGCACGGTCGGCAAAGACGGCGACCACATCGACACCTTCGTCAAGGCCGGTACGCCGGAGGACTACGACGGCGGCGTGCTGGTGATCGACCAGAAGTCGCCCAATGGGCGCTTCGATGAGCACAAGGTCATGATCGGCTACGACGACGCGCGCCAGGCGATCGAGGCGTACCGGTCGAACTACGACGCCGGCTGGGACGGCGTGATGTCCTGGCATGCGCTCGACATGCCGAACTTCAAGGCCTGGCTGGCCACCGGCAACCACAACCAACCCGCTGCGAAATGGAAGCCCAATGACATCAGCGACGTGGCAGACGCTTCCTCCGCCCCTGTTGGAAGCGGTGATGAACGGGGTGCTGCTGTCGCACGAAGCGGCGGAGATTCACGACCTGTCGCTGATGAGCGACGAATGGATCGAAGTGCCGACGCACCTGCAGGAAGCAGTCTGCCGGTTGAGCCTGTGGCAGATGGAGATCGACGAGACGCGGCACTGACGCCGCGCATTCTCGGCCGCGTCGGCACCACTCCGGCCACTGCGACGCCGCTGGAACTGCGCCATAACGCTGACGGCACGCTCACGCCATGGCACGAAGGCCACGAGCTGCTCGACTTCGACAGCGGCGACCCCGTCAAGTTGCCAGTAGGCATGTCCGATGCCGATGC
>JAQSWD010000096.1 GCA_029266835.1 Steroidobacteraceae bacterium | reverse complement strand
GCCGTCCCATCGTCATCAATCTGCCGACGACGGTGGAGAACGCGCCGCCGAACGTCTACGCCGACCAGATCGAGTGGATGTCCACGCACCTGGAGCGGCGCGAGCACGTGGTGCTCTCGCTGCACACCCACAATGATCGCGGCACCGGTGTCGCGGCTGCCGAGCTCGGCCTGCTGGCCGGCGCCGACCGCGTGGAAGGTTGTTTGTTCGGTAACGGCGAGCGTTCGGGCAACCTGGATCTCGTGAACCTCGCGCTCAACTTCTATTCGTCGGGAATCCATCCCGGGCTGGATTTCTCGGACATCAATGCCATCGCGCGGGAAGTGGAGCAGGCCACGCGCCTGCCCATCCACCCGCGGCATCCTTACGTGGGCGACCTGGTGTTCACGTCGTTCTCCGGGTCGCACCAGGACGCCATCAAGAAAGGTTTCGCCGCGCAGCAGCCCGGTGGGTTCTGGGAAGTGCCTTATATCCCGGTGGACCCCGCCGACCTCGGACGTACCTACGACAGCATCGTCCGTGTGAACAGCCAGTCCGGCAAGGGCGGCATCGCCTATCTACTGGAGCGTGACTACGGCGTGGTGATGCCGCGCCGCATGCAGGTGGAGTTCAGCGCGCTGGTGCAGAAACACATGGATTCCGCCGAGGGCGAGATGAGTTCGCAGCAGCTCTGGACGCTGTTCGAGCAGACTTACCTCACCATCGACTATGACGTGGCCTATCACGCGCATCATCTGTTCGAAGATGGCGACAAGCAGGGTATCGAGCTGGAAATGACCGTCGCGGGCGAGCGCCGAAAGTTGCGTGGCATCGGCTCGGGTCCGATCGCTGCTACGGTCAACGCACTGGCGCTGCCCATTCGCATCGACAATTATGAAGAGCGCGCACTGCGATCCGGCGCCGACGCGTCGGCGCTGGCTATCGTGGAGGCCGCACGTGAAGGTGTTGCCGGCATTCGGTACGGCGCGGGCCGGCACGCAAACATCGCGACGGCATCCGTGCTGGCGGTGTTGAGCGCCGCGCGGCGCCTCGGTGTGAGCGCCAGTGATCTGTCGCTGAAGGGCTGAGTCATGCGAGACCTGGCGCCCGACATCGTCCGGCAGCGGCTGCTGATCGAGGGGTTGTACGAACGCGACGTGACACGGGAGGACGTGGAGCGTTACCTCACGGGCATCGCTGCGCATCTTTCGCTGCGCACTTACGGGAACCCGATCGTTCACGCGCCGGGTGGCGCCGGCAAGGACGCCAACGAAGGCTTCGACGCGTTCATCCCGCTGATCGACTCGGGCATTTCGCTTTATGTGTGGAGCAAGCGGCGGTTCTTCGCCGCGGTGTTGTTCACCTGCAAGGCTTTCGATGAACGGGCGGCCGTCGCGTTCACGCGCGAGATCTTCGCGGCGAAAGATCTGGAGCATCGCGCGTTCTGATCTACGGCGTTCGTGGTGGCGGCAAAGAAAAACGGGCGCTTTCGCGCCCGTTGAAATGCCACTCGAATGGAGCATGGCCTCGCCAAACCGGGGAACTCCTCCCCTCGACTCTCGCTACACGCCGCGACATCCGTCGCGGCGCACAATCTTTCAACCCAGCAATTTCTCCGCGATCTGCACCGCGTTCAACGCCGCGCCCTTGCGCAGCTGATCGCCCGCGACGAACAACGCCAGCGTCTTGCCAGTCGGATCACTCACGTCCTTGCGCAGGCGGCCGACGAGGATCTCGTCCTTGCCACTCGCGTCCACGGGCATCGGGAAGTAGTTGCGCTCGAGTTCATCCACCACGCGCACGCCCGGCGCGTTCGCGAGAATCGCGCGGGCTTCGGCCACCGACATGGCTTCCTCGAACTCGATGTTCAGCGCGATGCAATGCGCGCGCAGCACGGGCACGCGCACGCAGGTGGCGGTCACGCGCAGGTTCGGCTCGCCGAAGATCTTGCGCGTTTCCTGCATCACCTTGGTCTCTTCCTCGTTGTACCCGGTTTCCGGATCCACCCTGGTGTTGTGCGAGAACACATTGAAGGCGTACGGGTGCGGCAGCACCTTGGGCTCGAACTTGCGCCCCTCGAGAAACGCCTTGGTCGACTCGCTGAGCTCTTCCATGGCCGCGGCACCGGCGCCCGAGGCGGCCTGGTACGTGGCCATGGTGATACGCGCGATGCGCTTCTTCTGATGCAGCGGCCACAGCGGCGTGGCGGCGACAATGGCCACGCAATTCGGGTTCGCGATGATCCCGTTGTGGGTGGCGAGCGCGGCCGAGTTGATCTCCGGAACGACCAATGGCGTGTTCGGGTCCATGCGGAAGGCCGAGGAGTTGTCGACGACCACCGCGCCGGCCTTCACGGCCGCCGGCCCGAAACGCTTCGACTGTGCGCCGCCCGCCGAGAACAGCGCGATGTCCACGCCCTTGAGGCTCTCATCGGTGAGTTCCTGCACGACGACGTCCTTGCCGCGAAATTTCATCGTCTTGCCCGCGGAGCGCGCGCTGGCCAGGAGGCGCAACTCCGACAGCGGGAATTTCCGCTGCTCGAGGCATTGCATGATCTCCACGCCCACGGCGCCGGTGGCACCGGCGATGGCGACGACGGGGATCTTCTTGTTCTTCACGGTCGGTTCGTCTGACTTGAGGGCGGTCGATGACATTTCAGTGGCTCCAAATGAAAAGGCCCCGCGGGTTTACTCGCGGGGCCTTGGGTATCCGTTGCGTCGCTCTGGTTCAGCGCGCACAAGCAGCCAAGGCCCCTGGGGGCTTGGTCTTGAGCGTCTTTTTAATGGCCGGGCGATGCATGGGGCGCGAAATGTATCTGACTACCCTGGGGCGGGCAAGGAGCCGACGCGCGTTTTCCCGGGTTTTTCGGATGCCCTGAACTTAATTCCCCAGGCCATGGGGCGTGATCAGGCCGTTGTACCAGGCCAGCATCAGCAGGATGAACAGCGCCACGGAGAGGCCCACCCGTATGGTGAGCGCCCGAACCATTTTCTTGGGGTCGCCCTTGCCGCGGGAGAGGTGGAACAGCGCGCTGCCCAGGCTGAAGACGATGCCCAGCAGCACGACCACTACGAGAACTTTGATCACGTCCATACGGGCGCCACTTTATACTCCCCGGCCCCATGCCGGCCCGGTTTTCAGCTCTTGGCAGGGAGTTCTCGCCGTCCTGGCCGATGACCCTTGCGACCCTAATCCTACTTGGCGTCTTCATGAGCCTGGGGCGCTGGCAATGGCAGCGCGGTGAATCCAAACAGGCGGTGTGGGCGGAGTTCCAGCGCGATGCGGCCGCCAAGCCGCTGGGTTCGCGCCGCCTCGATGATCTGCCGCGCTTCGCCCGCATCGAGGTGGAGGGTGCTTTCAACGGCGCGCACCAGTTCCTGCTCGACAACCGTTCCCACCAGGGCAAGCCGGGTTATGAGGTGCTCACGCCGTTCCGCACCGCTGGCGGCGTGCTGGTGCTGGTCAATCGGGGTTGGGTGCCCTTCGGTGGCTATCGCGATCAGCTTCCGGATGTCTCGGCGGTGCCGAACGAAAGCCTGAGGATCAGCGGACGCATCGAAGACCTGCCGGCGGCGGGACTCGCCAGCGGGAGGGCGCCGCCGGAAAGTGGCGACCGCTGGCCCAAGGTCACGAGTTTTCCGGACCGCGATGAACTCGCGGCCGCGCTCGGCGAGAAGATCGATGCGCGCATCCTGCTGCTCGATGCGCAGGTGCCCGGCGGCTATGTGCGCGACTGGAAACCACCCGGCCTCGATCCATCGCGGCATTTCTCATACGCCATCCAGTGGTGGGGTTTTGCCGTGGTTTTGCTCGTGCTCTACTTCGGTCTCAATTTTCGCAAGGTGAAGTGATGACAGACTCCCGTGCCCGCGGCCGGCGCAATTTCCTGCTGCTCGCGGCCATGTTCCTGGTGCCCGTGTTCGTGGTGTTCGCCATGTACTACGGCGGGTTGTGGAGTCCGTCGGGTTCATCGGCCAAGGGCGAGCTGGTGCACCCCGCGCAGCCACTGGAATTCAGCGGCCTTCGTCAATCCGATGGCAGCGCCGCCGGAATCGATCTGTTCCAGGGCAAATGGTCGCTCATCTATGTCGGTGACGGCGCCTGCGACTCCGAGTGCCGGACGGCGCTGACCTATGGCCGCCAGACGCGCCTCGCCGTGGGCAAGGACATGGACCGTGTGCAACGTGTATTCCTCACCACCGGCAACTGCTGCGATCGCGGATATCTCGACGCCGAACAACCCGGCCTGGTCACATTGGACGCGTCCTCGGAAGACGCCCGCGCGCTGCTCGCGCAGTTCCCGGGCGAACGCCGCGTGTCGTTGTACATCGTGGATCCGCTGGGCAATCTGATGATGCGTCACGACGCCAGACAGGTGATCAACAAGGACCTGCTGAGCGACCTCAAGAAGCTGCTCAAGCTGTCGCACATCGGTTGATCGGCGGCCCTCCATGAGTGAAGTCATCTGGATCCGCCGGCTCGCGCTCATCGCCACCATTCTCTGCCTGGGCGTGGTGATCCTGGGCGGCTACACGCGGCTGTCGGATTCAGGCCTGGGTTGTCCGGACTGGCCGGGATGCTTCGGCCACATCGCGCCCACCGGTAGCGCCGAGCACTACGCCACCGATCTCGACGTGCGCAAAGCCTGGGTGGAGATGATCCACCGCTACTTCGCGAGCACCCTCGGGCTGATCATCGTGGTGATGGCCGTGCTCGCCTTTCGCGCGCGACTCGAACGCGGCGTGAACCTGTGGTTGTCGCTGGGCCTGGTGGTGCTGGTGGTGTTCCAGGGAATCCTCGGAATGCTCACCGTGACCTGGCTGCTCAAGCCGCTGATCGTCACCGGCCACCTGCTGGGTGGGCTAGCTACTTTCGCGTTGCTGTTGTGGACCTACCTGTCGATGCGTGCCACGGCGCGGCCCGTGAACGGACACACGGTGCTCGAAGGCAACGTCGTGTCCGAATCCGGAGCCCGCGCGCGGCCCCTGGCCGCGCTGGCGGGCGCTGCGTTGTTCGTCCAGATCTTCCTGGGCGGCTGGACCAGCTCGAACTACGCCGCCGTCGCCTGCCCCGATCTGCCGCGATGCCAGAACGAATGGGTGCCCGAGGCGGATTACCAGGATGCCTTCGTCATCTGGCGTGGCCTCGGCATCAACTACGCCGGTGGAGTACTCGATCACCCCGCGCGCGTGGCCATCCATTACACGCATCGCGTCGGTGCGGTGGTGGCGTCGGCGCTGCTGCTTCTGGCGGCTTTCGCCGCGTTCCGCCTGGGGCCGGGCCCGCGCTGGGCCGGCGTGCTGGTGGTGGCGGCGTTGGCCCTGCAGATCGCCATCGCGGTTTTCATGGTGTTGCGCGCCTTCCCGCTGGGGCTGGCGGCGGCACATAACGCGGGGGCGGCCCTGCTCGTAGGCGCAACGGTATTGCTCAACCGCGCGGTCCGGCCGGTGGCGGATTTCCGCTGATCCCGGGCCGTTGGCCCCATCGTTCGAAGGACATGGGCTAAACTGCCGCGCCCTTGGACCGCCGGTCCCGGGGAATACTCCACATGGCAAGCACTGAACACATCGTCGACGTTCCCGCGACGCGCTGGCGCAGCTTCTACGAGCTGACCAAGCCACGCGTGGTGATGCTCATCGTGTTCACGTCCATCGTGGGCACGTTGCTGGCGGTGCCCGGAATGCCGCCGCTGGACGCACTGATCTTCGGCAATCTGGGCGTGGGGCTCGCCGCCGCGAGCGCGGCCGTGATCAACCACGTGCTGGACGAGCGCATCGACGCGCAGATGTCGCGCACCAAGCGGCGTCCGCTGCCCACCGGAAAACTCACGCCGCGCATGGCGCTGGTGTTCGCCGGCGTGCTCTGCGTGTTGAGCATGGGTTTGCTGGTGTCCCTGGTGAACACGCTCACCGCGGTGCTCACCTTCGCCTCGCTGATCGGCTACGCGGTGATCTACACCGTGTGGCTCAAGCGCGCGACCTCGCAGAACATCGTGATCGGCGGCGCCGCCGGCGCCGCTCCGCCCGTGCTGGGCTGGGCCGCGGTCACTGGTACCGTCGAACCCAATGCGCTGCTGCTGTTCCTCATCGTGTTCGTATGGACGCCGCCGCATTTCTGGGCACTGGCCATCGCGCGCAAGGACGAGTACGCCAAGGTGGGCATTCCCATGCTGCCGGTGACGCATGGCGTGGCTTTCACGCGGCTGCAGGTATTGCTGTATACGCTGCTGCTGGTGGCGGTGACGCTCATGCCCTTCGTCACGGGCATGAGCGGCGTGTTGTACCTGGCGGCGGCCATCGTGCTGAACGCCATGTTCGTCTGGCACGCGTTCCAGATGAAGATCAGCGACCGGGCACATCTTCCCATGAAGGTGTTCCGGTTCTCGATCACCTATCTCATGTGGCTGTTCGCCGCACTGCTGCTCGACCACTATCTACCCGTGGCGGAACCGTTGAGATAGTGGCCGCGGCCGCGGTCACTTCTTCTTTGCTTTCTTCTTCGACTTTGCCTGAGCGCCTTCCTTCTTCGTCGTCTTGCGCAGGTCGGCCGCATGAGCGCGCGCGTACGACTGGATGTCCTTGAACTTGCCGCCGGCGTCGCGGACGGCGTAAAGCTTCTTGCCCTTCGCGCTGCGCAGAACGGTGCGCTTCGACTTCTTCTTTGCGGCCATGTTGCCCTCCTGAGTGATGCCGGACGCTAGCTCCGTCAGCGGTTTCCGGTCAATCAGGGCATGCAGCGGAAATCCCACGCGTGGTAACTTTCCGGCCGCATGACGGACACCCTCGACCTGCCGGCCCGCTTCAACGGGCTTTTCGGCATTGCACTGTTCCACCAGCATCACGGCGTATTGCTGCTGCGCTCCGCGGACCGCGACGATGGCGGGCCGAAGCGCATCGAACTCGCATTCCGCGGCGTGGTCTGGATGTCGCTGCCCTCGTGGTTCGGTGATTTCACGATCGAGCAGGCGCTGGCCGACGAGGTGATTCCGTATATTCCGCCCAGCCATCGCGGCAAGGTGGAATCACGCAAGGTTTTCCGCGTGGACATCGACCGTACGCCGCATTACGTCATCGCGGGCAGCGTCGCCCTGTCGCGCGACGATGCCTCGTACTTCGATTCATCGCCGCTGCTGCCCGAACTCGAGATCAATCTGCGGTTCGATGGCGAATAGCCGCGAGGTTCGTCTCAAAAAAAGGGCCGCGACTCTGACGTCGCGGCCCTTTTTCAACCGGCTATATCAATGCGCGCGGCGCAAGATGCGGTTCATGCGCGCCGCGGGCTTGGACACCCACAGCGAACGATCCGGCGAGTTCTGGAAGGAAGCCTTCGAGATACGCGGATCGGTGAACCCGGACGCGGTCGGGCAAGTCTGGTTGTTGCTCGCGCGGAACGACAAGGCGGCGGCGATGCGGCCTTCCGCCGGGTCGCCGAGCTCGTGCGTGAAATCATCCGCCACCGAGCAACCCGGCACCACGGTACCTGCGTTGTTTGCCGTGTTCGCCGGCGAGAATCCGTCGGTGTAGTCGCCGAAACCGGCTTCGTTCTCGCCGCGGAACTGGATGCTGAAGTACGTGGTACCGCAGTTGTCCGTGGGATAGAAGCCGTACGGCTTGCCGCAGGTGGTCGAACCGATGAGATAAACCTCGACGCCCACGCCGCGCAGGCCATTGATGATGGCCTCGCTGGCGGAGCACGTGCCGGGGCCGGTGATGATGTACACGCGGTTCAGGCTCAGGTTCGGCAGCGCGTCCGAGCCCGTGATCTGCATGGTCGAATGGAAGGGCGTCGGAACGATGGGCTCGGCCGTCACCGGGTTGACCGAGGGGTGCTTGCTGTTGAACACCATGCGCTCGAAGGTCTGGCCCGCGGTCAGCGTCGGGTTCGCGATCATGTAGGCCGCCTCGGCCGCGATGTCGAGGAAGCCGCCACCGTTGTAGCGCAGGTCGAGGATCAGATCGGTGATGTTCTCGTTTTCCGCGAGGAATTCGATCTGCCCGGCGAGCTCTTCTTCGGCCACCGCCGAGTGGTCATTGAACACGATGTAACCCACGTCGCCGCTGCCGGTCGTAAAGACATCCATGAGCGGGACAGGGTCGATGAACACTTCCTCGGAGTCCAGTGTCACGGTCCGTTGCACGCCGTCGGTACCGCGGACCACGAAGGTGTGAACTTCGCCCACGTCGCTGGGGAAGGTGCCGGCGTTCAGGATGTCGACATCCGCCTGCGTGTTGCCATTGACCGCGTCCACGCCGTCGACCTGCAGGATCTCGTCACCGCGCTGCAGATCGCCGAAGGCCGGCGTGCCCTGGTCCACGAATGCGACCACGATGCGACGCGGCGGCGTCGGGTTGATGATCTCGAACAGCGCACCGTAGCCCGCGGAGATGCCCTGTTCCGAAAGCAGCTCCCATTCTTCGGTGCCGTAGGTGAAATGGAATTTGTCCTTGGCCTGGCCGGACGTGGTGGTCGCGGTGGTCTTCAGCAGCGCGAAATAGTCAGCCGTGCTCGAGAACGTGCCTGGATCGCGATCGGTGACCTCGTCGAACCAGAGGTAGGTCTCGTTTGTCCACGAACGCAGCCAGTTGTTCTGATCGGTCACGGTACCGGCAAGATCGGGGCTGGCGGCGCGCGGGCTCGCGCAGCGGTTTTTGAACGTCGACGAGGGCAGGAACACACCCGAGGTCCAGCCGGCGGGCGGTGGGGGGGCGGGCGTGAAGATGTTGGGATCGTCGACCTTGCCGACGTCCTCGCTCTTGAACGGGGCGTCGTCGCCGCAGGCGGCCAGCGAGACGATCACGGGCAACAGCAGAACTTTGAATAAGAAGACACTTTTCACGGGTTTCCCTCACCGCATTTAATCCGCACCCAAAGGCTTACCTGGGCGTCGGTATTAAGACAATATGCACTTCCGGAAGCAAACAACAAAGTGTCTCCCGGAAGCTGCGGCCTGCGTCTCGTTCTATGATGGTGGTCGGCATGAACCGTCTCCTCCGGCCGTTCGGACTGAAGTTAGGCCCCTTGCAGGCCGGGGCGATGTATTTCCCGCTGCATTTCCTCGCCGTGGGTATTGGCCTGACACTGTTGATCGCGCCCCAGGGCGTAGGTGTCTTCTGGCCGGCCGCCGGGTCCCTGTTCGCGTTCCTGCTGCTGTACCCGCCCAACTATTGGCTGGCGCTGGCGGCCATGGCCTGGCTGGCCGAAATGCTGGCGCACACCCTGTTCGCCTCGCAGATACCGTTCACGGTGTTCGGGCTGCTGTTCGTCGTGAAGTTTGCCGCCGCGCTGTTCGGCGTGTGGCTCATGCAGGTGGGGGTGCGCGGGCCGATCTCCTTCGCGCGACTGCGGCATGTGTTGTTCTTCGCAGCCGCCGCGCTGCTGTCCACCCTGGCCTGCGCGATCGCCGCGGTGTCCCTGCGCGGCGGGTTGGGGCTGGAGTCCAGCCAGTTCTGGCTCAATGTGCAGAACTGGTGGATAGGCGACCTGCTCGGCGCGCTCATCGTGACACCGCTGGTGCTTACCGTGGGCTTCCACGGCGTTTCGCTGGCGACGCACGCGCGCGGCAGGACTTCCCACTCGCTGGCCGCGTTCCTGGTGCTGCTGCTGTTGCTCGGTGCCGTGTTCCTGCGCCGCGATGGCGCGCCGACCTCGCCGCTGGACGTGCCCTACATCGTCTATCCAGTGCTGGTCTGGATCGCCATGATCAGCGGACCCCGGCGCACGGCGCTGGCCGCAGGCCTGACCGTGGCGATTGCGTCTCTGGCCACCACGCGCGGATTCGGCCCCTTCGACAGCACCTACCAGCTGCAGACTTTCCTCGCGTTGTGCGTGCTGCCCGTATTGCTGCTGCAAGCCGTCATGGCCGAGCGCGATGACGCCATCGCGCTGGCTCGCGGCAGCGATGAACGTTACCGCGCCTTCGTGGCGAACAGCTCCGAAGCCATCTTCCGCACCGAACTCGCCGAGCCCATGCCAGTGACGCTCCCGCCCGACGAGCAGGTGGCCTGGGTGCGCAAGCATGGCTACGTCGCCGAGTGCAACACCGCGTTCATGGTGGCGCTGGGCGTGAAAGATTCGCAGAGCCCGGTGGTGGGATCGAGACTCGCGGATCACCCCACCTGGTCGAAGGTGTATGTCGATCGCGTCCGCGACGCCATGCGTAACGGCTATCAGCTGCGGAACATCGAGCACGTGGTGCACGGCCCCTATGGCCTCGATCGCGTGTTGCTGATCTCGATGATCGGCATCGTCGAGAACGGACATGTGCTCCGCTTCTGGGGCAGCGGCCGCGATGTCACCGCCATTCGCGAGGCTGAGCACGCGCTGGCGCAGCACGATTCACAGCTGCGTGCACTGGCCACCGAGATCACGCTGGCCGAGGAGCGTGCGCGCCGCAAGCTCGCCAGCGAGCTGCACGATGGGCCGGCGCAGAATCTCGCCGGCATGGCCATGCAGCTGGCCGAGCTCAAGCGCAAGGTGCAGGATCGTACGCATCTCACGCTCATCGATGAAGCCGAGCAGGTGCTGGCCGACACCACGCTTCAGACGCGCACGCTGATGCTCGAGCTCGCGCCGCCCGGCTTGCATGACACCGGGCTGATCGAAGCGCTGCGCTGGCTCGCGGACCGCGTGGGCAAGCAGCAGCGGCTCATCGTCAGCGTCGAGGATGACGGCGTGCCGAAGTCGCTGGAAGACCAGGTGACGGTGTTGTTGTTCCAGACCGTGCGCGAACTGCTGCAGAACGTGGTGAAACACGCGCGGTCGAAGCGCGCCACGGTGCGCTGTTCCGTGGTGGACGAAATGCTCACCCTGGACGTGGTCGATCCCGGTGTGGGATTCGAAGTGCATTCGATCGATCGCCTGCCGACACGCCAGGGCGGATTCGGCCTGTTCAACATCCGCGAGCGGCTCAAGCTCATGGGTGGCAGCGTGGACATCCACTCCGCGCGCGCACGCGGCTTCGGCATCACGCAGGTGCTGAACACCCATGAACATCGCGACCACACCGACGGCAACGCGGGTGTGGTCGCGGCCACGCGCGCGAAGGTGCTGGCGCACGCCGGCGCCACGTCCGTGATCGGCGGAGTGGATAGAGGCCTGTCACGCGGTGATGTGATCAGGGTGGGACGCACGGTGGAACTCGAAGTGCTCGACACACCGGGCCACACGCGCTCGCATGTCTGCCTGCTGGCGCGCCCCGCGAGTGGCGATGCTCCCGCGTTGTTCTGCGGTGACACGTTGTTCAACGCCGGCGCGGGCAATTGCCACAGGGGCGGTGACCCGGGCCTGCTCTATGAAACTTTCGTGAACCAGCTCGCGCGCTTGCCCGGCGCGACGCGCGTGTATCCCGGGCACGAATACATGGCGCGCAATCTGGAGTTCACGCTGGACCGCGAGCCGGGCAATGCCGAAGCCGCGCGTGTACTGGAAGGCATCAAGGCGCTGGACCCGACCAACGCGCCCGTGACCACGCTCGGTGAAGAGAAACACATCAACACGTTCTTCCGCCTGCAGAACCCGGAAGTGATCACGCGGCTGCGCGAACGGTTTCCGGAGATCGGCGAGAAGCCGGACGCGCGCACGGTGTTCCTCAAGCTGCGCGAATTGCGCAATCGCTGGTAGTCAGCGCGAGGCCAGCATCAGGCGACAAAGTCGCCGCGCCCCTGCGGATATTGACGCTCCCAGTTGCGGCCGTCGATGCGGTTGATCTTCATGCCCGTGACGGTGCCTTCATCGATGCAGCGGGCGTTCACGCTCCACCCATCGGGGTGCGAGCGCGGCACGTAGAAAGGTTTGGTGCCGCACACCGAACAGAAATAGTGCTTTGCCGTTCCGGTGTTGAAGGTGTAGAGGGAAAGCGTTTCGCGCCCCTGAGTGATGCGGAAGCGATCGGCCGATACGATCAGGTGCAGATACGCCGTGCGCGTGCACATGCTGCAATTGCAGTCATCGATGGTCAGCTCCGCCGGAGCGTCGACTTCGAAACGCACGCGCCCGCAGTGGCAGCCGCCGCGGTGCGTGATCATGGCCGCTGCTTGCGCCAATTGGCCACCAGCCAGGGCGCTGCGAACATCACGGCCAGGCCTAACAACAGGAATCCTCCCTGCGCCGGATCGTAGTCGGAAAACATGCGCTGCCAGCTTGCACGGCTTGCGCGGCCGACCAGCACTTCGAAGGTCACGGTGAGCGCCACCCAGAAGCCGCCGACTATCCACTGTGCCCGTGGCGTGGCGGCTTTCAGCCATCGCGAGATTGCGAAGGTGATGGCGAGCACGATGAGCGCGCCGCTCAGCACGCCCCACTGCCTGGCGCGCAACGAACCGATGACGGGCGCGATCATGACTTCACGCAAGATGCCCTGGCCCGTCTCCAGCAGCATGAGGAGCATCCACACGAGCGCCGCACGCGTCCACGGGACGCCATCACCCGCGCCGGCGGTGGCTACTTCGCGGCTTCGCGATCCAGTGTCCATTGAAGTGCATCGGCGGCCGCGGCGTCGCCGGGGCGGCCGCGCTCGCGCAGGTTGGAGATGACTTTCTCGCGGGTCTTGCGATCCCGGTTCTGCGCCAGCTTCCACTTCACCTTGCGCGCGCGCACCTGCAACGTGAGCGCGGTGAGCGTGCCCAGCGGGCCGCGGTACATGGCGTGTTCGGTGGTGACGGGCTGGTGTCCGCCGTCGGGCTGGTAGTGGGCCATGAGCCGCTGCTGCTGCGCGGCCAGCACCTCCACGTCTTCGGACAGTTCGGCCTGGCACTCGAAGATCACCACGCGGTGATAAGCCGTGGCGAACATGGCGTTGGTGGCATGCGTCCAGTGCGAGGGGACGGTGGCATGTACCTCGTCCACCTCGAAGGCACAGAGGGAGTTCGTGCGCAGATCGGCCAGCTGCTCGTCGGCGCGCTGCAGATGCAGCTCCACGGTGTCGCCCAGGAACACGAAGGGGTACAGGCCGATGTGAGGCTGGCCCTCGGCACTCACCGTTACCAGGCGGCCCAGGTCCTGCCGGGTTACGAAATCACGCAGGGTCTGTTCGGGGATGTCCGCGTAGTAGTCGTAGAAGATCATGCGCGAATACTAGAGCGCGCGCCCCAGGCGAGACAGAGCCACCCGGCCAGGAACGCCAGGCCACCCAGTGGCGTGATGGCACCAAGCGCCTTCGTGCCGGTGAGGGCTAACAAGTAGAGACTGCCCGAGAAGACCACGATGCCCGCGATGAAGAGCCACCCGGCGGCCGCCAACACCCGGCCGGGCCAGCGGGCCCAGGCCCACGCGACGGCCACCAGCGCGAATACATGATACATCTGGTAGCGCACGCCGGTTTCGAATGCGGCGAGCATTTCCGGCGCAAGGCGCACCTTCAATGCATGCGCGCCGAAAGCCCCGAGCGCCACGCCCAGGAAGCCGGCCACTCCGGCGCACATATATAGGAGTCGATCCAAGCGATTACTGCGACTTGCCATCCCACGCTTGCAGTGGCACCTGGGTGAAATCGAAATCTTCGAGGCATCGTATGTTGATCGCCATCGTCGGCACGCCCTGCGGACTCACTGCCTCACCGAAAACCTGGATGCCGCAGGTCTTGCAGAACCGATGCTGGATGGCGTGCTTGTTGAAGGTGTAGGTGATCAGCTGGTCTTCTCCCGTCACGCAGATGGAGCAATTGCAGGAGATGGCGGCGCCGAACTCGCCCTTGAAATCGACTTTGACCTTGCCGCAATGGCAGCTGCCACGGTAATCCATCTTTCACCCCTGTTGTCACTGGCGGGCCGAACGCCGGGCTTCGAATTGCAGGCGCATTTCCTTGTGCCATTGCTGGTACTCGCTGTACGAAGTTTGTTGTTCGCTATCGAGAATGCTGCTGGCGCGTGTGGCGGTACGCTGGTTGTAGTCGTCCTGCCAGGCCGTCATGGCCTTGGAATATTCCTCGCGCGAGACGCTCTCGGAAAACTTCGGCTGCGGCACCCGTCGGCGCTCCTCGGCCAGCGCCGTGACCAGGCGATCGCGCTGATCCTTGCTTAGCACCATGTCGTTGGCTTCCAGCTGGCGCGACAGCATGTCCACTTCTTGCCGTGCCGGCATGGTGTCCTGGTACGCCTTGTACGCGTCGATCTTTCCC
>JAQSWD010000095.1 GCA_029266835.1 Steroidobacteraceae bacterium | reverse complement strand
GCCCTGGGCAAAGGAAGAAGCGCTGACCGGCCGGATGGGGTTCCAAGGCGGTTACCTGCTGATGAAACTGTCGCCGGGCGCGTCGCCCGAAGCGGTGACTGCGGGCTTGCAGATTCAGGCGGACAACTCGCCGCTGGCGGCGCTGGTGCCCGAGCCCATCAAGGCGCATGCCGGCGAAGACAAATTCACCGAGGTGAAGATCGCGCCGCTGGGCGAAGCCTACCTGGACGACCAGCTGGCGCTGAACGTGTTCTCCAAGGACGTCCCGCGCGGCGACCCCCGCGTGATCGCCGGCGTCACCGCCGTGGGTGTGCTGCTGCTGCTGCTGGCCGCCGTGAACTACGTGAATCTCGCGACCATCCGCGTATTGCGCCGGCAGCGTGAGATCACGCTGCGAAAGGTGCTGGGCATCAGCCGTCGCCGGCTTGCGCTGCAATTCGTGGCGGAGTCCTTGCTGGTGAGCCTGCTGGCCACGGCACTGGGCATCACCCTTGCCGTCATCGCCCTGCCCGCCTTCGGCGAACTTGTCGACCGCGATCTGGCAAGTGTATCGAACGCCACCAACCTGCTGATGGCGCTGGGCATCGGCGTCCTCGTCGGCCTGCTCACGGCTATCTACCCCGCGTGGATTGCGCTGGGCGTACGCCCCGCAGGCATGCTCGCCGGGCGCGGCGACAATGAGTCCCGTCATGGGCGGCGACTCCGCCTGGCGCTCTCGGTCTCGCAGCTGGCGCTGGCCATGGGCCTGGCCAGCGTGACGCTGGCGGTGTCGCTGCAGACGCGCCATGCCATGGACGCCCCGCTGGGTTTCGATCCGGACCCGCTGCTGGTGGCCAACCTGCCCGTGGGCATGTCCGCCCAGTACACCGAACAACCTCGCGCGCTGCGCGAAGCGCTGGCCCAGCACCCGGCCATCGCCGGCGTGGCCGTGTCGAACGACGCGCTGGGCAGCAAGCGCGAGGTCTGGTCAACGGACTTCCGGCGTGCGGGCGGCGACCTGGTGTTCCTCGAGGTCAAAGCCGTCAGCGCCAACTTCTTCGAACTGCATGGCATCGCGCCGCTTGCCGGGCGGTTGTTCAACAGCAACGACAAGCAAGAGGAAACCAGTTCGCCGCTGGTTCTCAGCGAGGAAGCCGCGCGCATCCTCGGCTTCACCGCGCCCGAAAGCGCCATCGGCCAACGCATGCAGGTGCGTGGCATGCGGATGGAAATGAACGACCACGAGATCATCGGCATCGCGCCGCCGATCCGGCTGAATTCGCTGCGCGAAGCGCCGCCACCCGTGGTCTACATGATCATCAGTGCCGGCGCCACGCTGATCGTGAAGGCACGCGGCCCCCTGGCGGACGCCGAGCAGGCCATGCGCGATCTGTGGCCGAAGTACCTGACCAATGCGGTACTCCGTATCCGCCACGCCAGGGATGCCTTCGCCGAGAGTTACGCCGACGATGCCCGACTGGCGCGACTGCTGGCGTTGTCGACCCTGATCGCGATGCTGATCGCCGCCTGCGGCGCCTTCGTGCTCGCCAGCGATGCCGTGCAGCGGCGTACACGCGAGGTGGCGCTGCGCAAGTTGTTTGGCGCGCGGCGCCGGCACATCGGCCAACTGGTGGCACGCGAACTGGGGACGATGCTGCTCATCGCGGCCGCGGCAGGGTTACCGGTGGCCGGTGTGGCCATCGCGCGCTATCTGGCCCCGTTCTCCGAGCACACGCCTCTGGCCTGGTGGGCACTGCCGGCCGCGCTCGGCGTCGTGGCCGTGGTCGTCATCGCCGCGGCGACGCGCCAGTCGTGGCTGGCCATGCGAATGCGGCCCGCGGCGGCGCTGCGTAGTTAGCCGCTTCGCCGCGCGAAGCCGCATCAGGTTCAGGGCTTGCGCAAACGTACGGCCGGCTTGCGCGGGGCGAGTATTCGGGTGGCGACGCGACCCAGGAAGCGGGTTATCGCCGCCTGGATGCGTTCGCCCATGAATCGCGGGAAATCGAGCGCGCGCTCCACCTGGAAGCTGCGGTGCACGTCGTGCAGGCACCACTCGACGAAATGCTCGCAGTTGTTGCTGAGCAGCCGGTACTGGTGCTCGCCCAGCCGCGAACGCGCGCGTTCGAGGATTTCCTTCACGCAGAACGGCAGCTCTTCGTGTTGCACCAGGAACACCGGTCGGCCGCCGGCGAATTCCTGCAGCGTCACTTCTTCCACTGGCTTGCGGATGATGTCGTACACCAGCGCGCCGTAGTGGATGACCTTGCCCTCGCCCATGTAAATGCCGTGATGGGCGAAACCGAGCCAGGGAGTAATAAGGTGCGCTCCCGGCATCGGCGTCTCGAGGGGGCGAAGACGACGATACGGGCGCGCGGGAGGACGACTATAAGCAACCGGACCTTTAGCAGCGGGTCTGAGAGTGGTGTTGTTAGCGTCCATGGACGCAGTACACGCCGTTCAGAACGCGCGAGCCGTCGGCGTCTCTTACGCGCGTCGAGAAAACCAGTTCGAAGCTTTTGTAGGAAATGGCCGACTTTTCGGCCGCGGCGACGTCGCAAACCCGCCTAGAACTGGAAAGCCTGCGACACCGCGTACGTCAGCGCCGCCGCAAGAACGACACCCACCAGGAGTTTCACGGTCGACGCGGGCGTCATCGGCGCCATCTCCGCGTCGAACACGCGTTTGCCGGTGACCATGGTGCCGATGAGGTTCTGCCGCTTGAACAGCAGGTAGTACAGCACCGCGACGATGTGCAGCAGGATCAGCGCCTGCAGCACGCTGAACACGGTCTCGTGCCACTCGGCACACGCGCGGCCTGTGTCGAAACTCACATACAAAGACAGCGGGCCGGACTCGATGCCATCCACGTCCACGGCGAACAGGCCCAGCACGACCTGCAGCAGCAGCAGGCCTAACAAGGCCAGCACGCTCAGAGCGCCGAGCGGATTGTGCCCCGGCGTGGCCTGCCAGGCTCCGCGCAGATACGACCCGATGGCGCGCGGCCCGCGCACGAAGTTTCCAAACCGCGCCGTCGAGCCGCCGACAAAGCCCCAGTACAAACGGAACAGCACCACGCCAAGCAGCGCGTAACCGCCCCATCGATGCCACTCCATGCGCGCGGTTTCGGCCGTCCACCATGAGAAAGCCACACCGATCACGAACGACCAGTGCACGAGGCGCGTGGGCAGATCCCACACGCGCGTTGGCGAAACGGATGGGGCCGGCGCGGTGGCCGGCCCCTCGTTGATCACGGGCTCTGCCATTGGCGCTTTGAGGGCTTATTCCGGAGCGCGGAAGGAGTCGTGGCAATTCTTGCAAGAACCGCCCACTTCGCGGAATGCCTTGCCGATGGCGTCGACGTCCCTGGCCTTCACGGCAGCCGCCAGCGGGCCGACTTTATCCGTGAACAGCTTTTGCGCAGCCGTGAAATCGTCGGGCTTGCTCCAGATTTCCGGCAGCGCGCGCGTCTTGCCCGCCTCGGGGCCGGTGCCCTTCGGGAACCACTGCTGCTGATTCTCGGTGGCCTTCTGGATCACGGCCAGCGCCTTGTCGAGCGCGGCGTAATCAGGGGTTCCCTTGGAGTTGTCGCGAACCGTCTTGAACGCGTCCCCGAGCTGTTCGTAGTGCTCGTGGCGCTGTTTCTGGATTTCGACGGGCGTGGCCGCGTACGCGGCGACGCTGATGACCGCCGCGGCCGCGGCGGCAATGGCAATAACGGAAATACGGCGCTGGAGCGTCGTGGTGGCAGATCTCTGGCGGGACATTGTTTCTGTGACCTCTTCGATGCAACAGCCGTATTTATAAACGATTTCCGGTGAACATTGCCCGTGCCTTTGAGTCATACATCACGCACAATGCTGCACGCTTTCACCGGTGCTAAGGGGGCACCTGTAAAGATGCGAGAGTCGAAGTTCTGGTCCCGCCGTGTTGCTCCACTGGCGATGGGTCTGGCCGTCGCGCTGCCCGTCAGCCTCATCGTGTCCTCTTCCACCGAAGCGAATTCGGAGCCCGCGAGCATAAAGGCTTATCAGAGCACGATTCTTCCGATGCTCGAGAAGCATTGCTACGAGTGCCACGGCGACGGTTATGACAAGGGCAAGGTCGCGTTCGACAACCTCGAAACGCCGGACCAGATCCTCGCGCCCGATCTCTGGGTGAAAGTCCTGCTCAACGTGCGCGCCGGGCTCATGCCCGCGGAAAACAAGAGCAGGCTCTCTCCATCGGAACAGGCGACGCTCGAGCGCTGGATCAAGCGCGATGTGTTCCGCATCGACCCGAACAATCCCGACCCCGGCCGCGTCACCGTGCGCCGGCTCAATCGGGTCGAGTACCGCAACACCATCCGCGATTTGTTAGGCGTCGACTACAACACCGAACACGAATTCCCTCCCGACGACACGGGCTTCGGCTTCGACAACATCGGCGATGCACTGACCACCTCGCCGATGCTCATGGAGAAATACGTCTCCGCCGCGCAGACCATCATCAAGCAGGCCGTCCCCGAGGCGGCGCGCAAGCCAGCCCAGCAACACGTGCCCGGCAGCGGGTTCGCGGGCACCAATGCCCGCACCAAGTGGGGCAAGCGCCAGCTGCTGTTCTCCGAGCCCGCGAACGTGGCCGCTTCGTTCAAGAACGAACTCGCCGGCAGCTACCGCGTGAAGTTCGACCTGCAGGTGAATGGCACCTATGTTCCGGACACCGGCAAGGCGCGTGTCATCCTCAGGGTGGATGGCAAGGAAGTCGCCAACCAGGAACTGGCCTACCACGACGAGAAGGACTTCACGTTCGAGTCCACGCACAAGTGGAAGCCCAGCGACCACACGGTCTCCATCGAATTGCAGCCCACGGCTCCGCCGGGCAGCGAAAAGACCATCACCGACCTGTTCGTGAACAAGGTCGTCATCGAGGGCCCCCTGGAACGTGCACAGTGGGTGCCGACCGAGAACTACGAGAAATTCTTCCCGCGCGAAGTGCCGAAGGGCCGCGAGGAGCAACGCGCCTATGCCGCCGAAATCCTCGGCGCCTTCGCGGCGCGCGCGTTTCGCCGGCCACTGGATGTGAGCAAGGGTGACGAAACCGCCGATCGTCTGGCTGCGCTGGCCGAAGCCACGTACACGCAGAAGGGCAAGTCTTTCGAAGAAGGCGTGGCGCATGCGATGGCCGCGGTGCTCGCCAGCCCCCGTTTCCTGTTCAAGCTCGAACAGCCCGAGCCGCACGCGGTGGGTTCGTCGGTCGCCAACGTCGACGAATACTCGCTGGCGTCCCGCCTCTCCTATTTCCTGTGGTCCACCATGCCCGATGCCGAGTTGCTGCAGCTGGCGTCGAAGGGGGAACTGCGCAAGAACCTGCGTGCGCAGGTGGTGCGCATGCTCGCGGATCCGCGTGCCGAGAGCCTGGCGCGCAACTTCACGGGCCAGTGGCTGCAGGCCCGCGATGTCGAGGGCATCGCCAGCAACCCGCGGCAGATCATCCTGCGCGACGCCGGCGAGGAAGACACGCTGCGACAGCTGCGTGAAGCCTTCCGCAGCAATGACGACGCCAAGGCCAAGGAGCTGTTCGCGAAGATCGACGAGGTCGCGAAATCCAAGCCGGATCTCGATGGCGACATGCGCAAGGCCATGCGCAAGGAAACCGAGATGTACTTCGCGTACGTGATGCGCGAGAACCGACCGGTCACCGAGTTCATCGACAGCAACTACACCTTCCTCAACGAAGACCTGGCGAGGATGTACGACATCATGGGCGTGACCGGCGAGGAGTTGCGCAAGGTCACCCTTCCCGCGGGCCACGCGCGCGGCGGCATGCTCACGCAGGGCAGCGCCCTGCTGGTCACTTCGAATCCCGACCGCACGTCGCCGGTGAAGCGCGGCCTGTTCGTGCTGGCGAACTTCCTGGGCACACCACCGCCGCCGCCGCCCGCCAACGTGCCGGCGCTCGAAGCCAGCGAAACCGAGTTCAAGGACGGCCAGGACCCCACGCTGCGCGACGTGCTCAAGCTGCACCGCGAAGCGCCGATGTGCCGCTCCTGCCATAACCGCATGGACCCGATCGGCCTGGCCTTCGAGAATTTCAACGCCATCGGCGGCTGGCGCGACAGCGAGCGCAAGCAGCCCATCATCGCCCAGGGCAATCTCATCACCGGCGAGAACTTCAACAGCGTGCGCGAACTCAAGAAGATCCTCGCCAACGATCACCGCGAGGAGTTCTACCGCACGCTTTCGACCAAGCTCATGACCTACGCCACCGGGCGCGGCATGGAGTACTACGACGTCGAGACCATCGACCAGATCGTCAAACAACTCGATTCACAGGACGGCAAGTTCGGCGCATTGCTCACGGGCATCGTCGAATCCGCACCGTTCCAGAAGATGCGTACGCAGGCTACCGTCACGGCGGCGAATTGATCCAAGGGACGAGAACATGAGCAACGACACCCCGAAGACCCCATTGCAGCTCGCGGCCGAGCGCCACGACAGCTTCTCGCGGCGCAAATTCCTGCGCGGCGCCGGAGCTGCCATCGCCCTGCCCGCCATGGCGTCCCTGATGCCGCGCGAGGCATTCGGGGCCCGCAAGGTGCTCGCACCCAAGCGCATGGCTTTTGTCTACGTGCCGAATGGCGCCATACCCGAAGCCTGGTGGCCCGCCGGCGAAGGCGGCGCGGATTTCGCGCTCTCGCCCACGCTGTCGCCCCTGTCGAAGGTACACAAGCATCTGCAGGTGATCAGCGGTCTCGACGACCTCTGCGCAAACCCCGGCCCCGATGGCGCGGGCGACCACGCGCGCGCGGGCGCCACGTTCCTCACGGGTGTGCGCATCAAGAAGACCGCGGGTTCCGACATCCATGCCGGCATCTCCATCGACCAGGTGGTGGCCAACGAGATCGGGCACCACACGCGTTTCGCATCGCTGGAGCTGAGCTGCGACGCCGTGCGCAAGTCCGGTGACTGCGATTCGGGTTACGCCTGCGCCTACGAATACAACATGGCCTGGCGTTCGCACAACCAGCCGCTGTCACCCGAGCACAATCCGCGCTTCGTGTTCGAGCGCCTGTTCGGTGACGGGCCGGCCAAGCAGCGCGTGGCCAACCTGCGCCGCCGCCAGGCCGAGCAGAACTCCATCCTCGATTACGTGCTCGCCGATGCGAAGTCGATGAACGCCAATCTCGATGGCCGCGACAAGCAGAAACTCGACCAGTACCTCACGAGCGTGCGCGAGATCGAGCAGCGCATCGAGCTCACGGCCAAAATGAAGGTGCAGAATCCCGAGATCGATGCGCCCGCCGGCGTGCCGGTGAACTACGCCGAACACGTCGCGCTGATGTTCGACATGCTGGCGCTGGCTTTCCAGACGGACTCCACGCGCATCGCCACGCTGCTGCTGGCGCGCGAGGGCAGCAACCGGCCGTTCGCGGACATCGGCATTCCCTCAGGGCATCACGATCTCACGCATCACAAGAACAGCCCCGAGATCATCGCCAAGGTGCAGGAAATCGATCGCTGGTATGTGCAGCGGTTCGCCGCCTTCCTCGAGAAAATGGAGGCGACGCCGGATGTGGACGGGCAGTCGCTGCTGCATCACTCCATGATCATGTACGGCTCGGGCAATGCCGATGGCAACCGCCACAGCCACGACAACCTGCCCATCGTCATGGCGGGCTCCGGCGGCGGCACGTTCAAGACCGGCCGCTACGTGAAGTTGAAGCCCACGCCGCTGACGAACATGTTCCTCACCATGGCGGATGGCATGGGCGCCACGCGCGTGCAGAGCCACGGCGACTCCACGGGAAGACTGTCGATCTGACGGTGCCGGGTGGGGAAAGTGGGGAAAAGGCGCGATGGCATCCGTCAGGGCGCAAGGCATCGATCGCCTTTTCCCCACTTTCCCCACCCGGCACCGTGACCGCCGTGACTATCTCCGCGGTCGGAATCCCGGCAGGTACGCGGACATCGGCAGGCCCGCCACTGCTTCCTGCGCGGTGCGCTCGGCCAGCGCGAATTCGACGTACACCTCGAGCGCCGATACCTGTTCGGTGAGCCGGTGCATCAGCTGAAGCCTCTCGCGATAGGTTTTCGCGCGGCTGTCGTGGCACAGCAGCTCGATGGCCGCCGCGATGGCGCTGATCTGGGAAAATTCGAAGGACTCCGCCGCACCCGAAATGTGATGTGCCATGCGCTCGATCTGCGCCACGGCGGGCGGTTCCAGCGCGATGGCTTCTTCCGGCAGGCAGGCTTTCATCTGCGAGATCTCGAGCTGCGTGCGGCTCAGAAACCTCACCTCGAGCGCATGCCGGCTCATCTGGGTGGTGGTTGTATTTCCTGTCTCGAACACGGGCGACCTCTTCCTGTTGAGCTGACCTGGGGTGACCGACCTGGGCCTCGCCTCTGCGGAACAGTCTTGCACAGGATTCCGGGCCGGGAACGCCCCGCCCACACTGGTCCCATCAATAGTTCGATGAACTGCCGAACGCGTCACACACCGCGTGTCAGCCGGCGGGGCGCCCCCTAGCTAGTGAAAGCGGTTTCATGACTTGTCTCACGGACACGGAATGTCTGTCTCATGTCCCCGGTGTCATCATTTCCGCGGAAAAACGCTGCGCGCGCTCATGGCAGATTGAACTGCCACGAAACTCCGAACCGGTCGTTCACCCAGCCGAATTGTTTGCTGAAACCGTAGTTGCCGAGCGGCATCAACGCATGTCCGCCTTCGAGAAACGCGAGAAACAGATTTTCGATCTGCGCCTCGTCTTCGCACTGGACGAACACCGACATCGACGGCGTGAAGTTGAAGTTGTGCGGACCCGAATTGTCCGAGGCCATGAACGACTGCCCGTTCAATGTGAACGTGGCATGCATGATGGTGCCTTCGGCGCCGGGAGCGCCGGGGCCCCAGCGCTTGATCTCCTCGATACGTGAATTCTTGAACTTCGAAACGTAAAAATTCATGGCCTCTTCGGCCTTGCCGTTTCGCTCGCCGACGAACATGAGGAATGTCGAAAGCCGGGTCATAGCACCTCCGTAACACGCATGTACAATGCCCGGAATCGTCAAAAACGTCGATCAGTGGGGAATCATGAGCACCAAAGACTTCGCACCGCGGCCGATGAAACTCAGCATCCTGACCGCCGCCTTCCAGGAACTGACGCCGCGCGACAAGCGCGATCCGGACCCGGATCTGGCCATCGAAGAATGGCTGCAATTCTCGAAGGACATCGGCTCGCCGAATATCCAGCTCTCGTCGGCCCTGCACCCTACGCTCAGCGACATCCCGGCCGAAGCCATGCTCGACCCGGTGGCCAACACCCTCGACCTGCGCGCGCCCTTCGACAAGAACCGCGCCGCGCGCGTGCTCAAGGCCATGAAGGCCACGGGCGTCGGCCTCTCCGACCTCGGCTATTTCGACAACATGCTGGTGGACGACCCCACGGCGCGAAAGGCCAAACACGACTTCATGCTGCGCGTGTTCGACGCCGCGGCGCTGCTGGGCGCGAGCGCCGTGTGCGGCTTCGTGGGCCGCAACATCAAGCTCGAGATGGACGAGAACCTCGTCATGTTCGAAGAGGTGTTCATCCCGCTGCTCAAGGAAGCCAAGGCGCGCGGCCTGTCGTATCGCGTCGAGCAATGCCCCATGCCCGGCTGGAACGTGCTCGACCGCTGGCACAACAACATCGCCTATGCGCCGGGCCCCTGGATCGCCCTGCACCGCATCTGCGAGAAGCATGGCGTCGGTGACCAGTTCCGCATCCATTACGACCCTTCTCACGCCATCCTCATGGGCCAGGACACGCGTTCGCTTTTCCAGTACCTCAAGGACCAGGGTTACGGCTTCCTGATCGGCGGCTTCCATGTGAAGGGCCAGGTCGTGGACTCCAAGGGCGTGTCGGCCTGGGGTTACGGCGGCCAGACCATGCAACGCGGCGACTGGGTCAACGGCAAGCCTTCTGCGAATGCGGCCGACCACGTCAACGCGTGGAAAAAGCAGGTGGCGCTCGCCGAGCATGAACTTCCGGGCACGGCCAGGCACGATCCCCTCGCCTACCTGCAGAACCGCACCGTCGACTGGCTGGACCACCAGCTGGCCGCGCGCGAGCTGCTGTCGATCGATCCGGCGGAGACATACCTCGTCGTCGAGCACGAGTACCCGCCGGCGCGCATCCAGGACAAGGCGCGGCTGGCACCGGTGCTGAAGGGCTCACTCGCGTTCGTGAAAGCCATCGACGAAGCGGCGGCCGCGATGTACTCGCTGCAGCACGAGGTGCTGAAGGCGCAGAACATCCCGATCCAGGGAATCGGCCGCGAGGCGTATCGTTCTTGAAAGAACGGCTCCTGAGGTGACGCCGATGTACGCGATATCAGCGCGGCTGAGCGTGATGATGTTCCTGCAGTTCTTCATCTGGGGCTGCTGGTTCGTCACGCTCGGGACCTTTCTCGGCGCCAACTTCCAGGCGACTGGCGCCCAGACCGCGCTGGCGTTCTCCACGCAATCGTGGGGCGCCATCATCGCGCCGTTCATCATCGGGCTGATCGCCGACCGGTACTTCAACGCCGAGCGCATCCTCGCCGTGCTGCATCTGATCGGCGCGGCGTTGATGTACCTGATGTTCCGCTCCGGGAACTTCGCGCAGTTCTACCCTTACGTGCTGGCGTACATGATCGCGTACATGCCGACACTGGCGCTGGTGAACTCCATTTCGTTCCGCCAGCTCACGGATCCGTCGCGGCAGTTCTCATTCGTGCGCGTGTGGGGCACGGCCGGGTGGATCGTCGCCGGCCTGCTGATCAGCCTGGTGTTCAAGTGGGATGCGGCGGAAGCGGCTGCACAAGGCGCCTTGCGCAACACATTCCTGATGGGTGCGGTGATGTCGGGCTTGCTGGGATTGTTCAGCCTGTCGCTGCCGGCCACCCCACCGACTGTCGATCGGTCGAAAGGCTTCTCGCTGCGCGCGGCCCTGGGCCTCGACGCACTCAAGCTGCTGCGCGATCGCAACTTCCGGCTGTTCTTCGTCTCGTCGGTGCTGATCTGCATCCCATTGGCGTTCTACTACCAGAACGCCAGCCCTTTCCTCACCGAGATCGGTACCACCAATTCCACCGGCAAGCTGTCGATCGGCCAGATGTCGGAAGTGGCATTCATGCTGCTGCTGCCCGTGTTCCTGCTGCGCTTCGGCATCAAGAAG
>JAQSWD010000094.1 GCA_029266835.1 Steroidobacteraceae bacterium | reverse complement strand
CTACTACCTGTCGGTCAGCATGGACATGGGCCTGGACGAGGACGACACCCCGTCGAAATCCGTGGTGAACGCCGGCACGGCCGCGGCGACGCTGGCGCCGAGCGTGCCGGAGTACGCGTTGCACGCGGCCCTGGTGAATCTGCGTGCGGGCGACAAGAACACGGCCATCCGCGTGCTGCAGCCATTCGCGAACAACCCACACGACCTGGAGTACGCGGCGAAAGTGGCGGCTCTCATCAATGACCTCGGCAAGACGGAAGACATGTCGGAAGCACTTTCAAAGCTCGAACAGCTGGGATTGCCGCCGAAGGAGAAGGAGAAGGAGAAGGAAGAAGACGAGTAGCGACTCAATCATCGCTGCAATTCGGACGAGGCGCATGCACGCCATTCGCCTATGATCTGGGGTCACCCGAGTCTCCCGGAAGAAGTTCATGTCCCGATTCCTCGCTCTCGTCCTCGCCTTCACGGCATTCTCCGCCGCCACCTCCGCCGCCGACTCCGCCCGCTACTCCGTCATCCTCGGCGGCCAGAACGTCGGCCACGTACACGCCGACACCACCGCGAATCGCACGACCATCGACTACGACGTCAAGAACAACGGACGCGGCCCGACCATGGCCGAGACCATCACCTTCGGCCCCGACGGCCTGCCGACCGCCTGGACCATTTCCGGCACCACCACCTTCGGCAGCAAGGTCAACGAGACCTTCAAGCGCGACAAGACGCGCGCCACCTGGGTCGACTCGACGGGCAAAGGCCAGGCCTCGCCCAAACAGCCTTCGGTGTACGTCGCGCAGAGCGGCAGCCCCTGGTCGCTGCAGGTGTACGCGCGTGCGTTGCTCAAACAACCCGGCATGACGATGCCCGCGCTGCCAGGCGGCACGCTAAGGCTGCAAAAACGCGACGCCATCGACGTGCAAGGCAAGGCGGGCCCGCTGCGTGTCACGCGCTACGAGCTCTCGGGCATCCAGACAGACCCCGACGTGATGCTGCTGGACGCCGAGGGAAATCTCTTTGCTTCCGTCACGCCTGGTCGGGTGGTGGTGCGCGAAGGGTACGAAGGCGAAGAAGTAAGACTGCGCCAGCTCGCGGCCGACTGGAGCACGGAACGCTTCGCGACCATTCAGAAGGAGGTTGCGCACGACTATGGCGCGCCCGTGCGCATCCGCAACGTGCGGGTGTTCGATCCCGGTACCAGCAAGATCACGGCGCCGCTCAGCGTGCTGGTCAACGGCGGGCGTATCGCCGCGATCGAGGCGGTAGATAGTCCCGCCACACCCGGCGAGGTCATCATCGACGGCGCCGGCGGTACGCTCATCGCCGGCATGTACGAGATGCACGGGCACCTGGGACAGGACGACGCGTTGTTGAACGTCCTCGCCGGCATCACGAGCGTGCGCGACATGGGCAATGACAATGCGGTGCTGGACGAACTGACCCGCAAGATCGCTTCTGGCGAAGTTGGCGGCCCGCATGTGATCCGCTCGGGTTTCATCGAAGGCAAGAGCCCGTTCAGCGCGAACAACGGCATGCTGGTCGACAGCCAGCAGAAGGCCATCGACGCGGTGCGCTGGTATGGCGCGCGCGGCTACTGGCAGATCAAGATCTACAACAGCATGAACCCCGCGTGGGTGCCGGCCATGGTCGAGGAGGCGCATCGGCTCGGCATGCGAGTCGCGGGACACGTCCCTGCGTTCTCCTCGGCGGACCAGATGATCGAAGCCGGATATGACGAGATCACGCACATCAACCAGTTCGCCCTGGGCTGGGTCATCGGGCCGGAAGAGGATACGCGCACGCTGTTCCGTCTCACGGCGCTCAAGCGCCTGCCGGCACTCGATCTGAACAGCGCCAAGGTGCAGCACACTATCGATTTGATGGCGAAGGGCCGCAAAGCCATCGACCCGACGCTTGGCATCCATGAGAACCTGGTGTTCAACCGCGATGGCACGGTGCCGCGCGGCGCGAAGGATTACTTCGCTCACTTGCCCATCGGCGCGCAGCGTGACCTGAAGAAGGCCTGGATCGACACTTCGGCACCCGGCGATGCGCAAGCCTACGAAGGAGCTTTCGACAAGCTGGTCAGCGTGGTTCGCATGCTGCACGAACGCGGTGTCTTCATCGTCTTCGGCACGGACACTGGCGGCGCGTTCACGTATCACCGCGAGCTCGAGCTCTATCAATCCGCCGGCATGACGCCGGCCGAGATCCTCAAGCGCGCGACATTGGACAGCGCCCGCTACGTCGGCGAGGAGCAGAGCGCTGGCTCGATCGAGAAGGGCAAGCGTGCGGATTTCTTCCTGGTGCCGGGCGATCCCACGAAGGATCTGAAGGCCATCAAGACCATCGCGATGGTGGTCAAGGACGGCGTGTTCTATTACCCGAGCGAGGCGTACCCGAAATTTGGCATCGAGCCGTTCACGGCGGCGCCGAAGGTGACGCTGCCTGCCGGCGCGAGCCGCTGATCACCGGTTCCAGAGGCTCCTATGTCGCAAGTGAAGATCTACGGCATCCGCGAACATCTCGACCCGGTGAAGAAGAAGCTTTCTGACGCGATTCATTCTTGTGTCGTCGAAGCGCTGCAGTTCCCGCAGGACAAGCGTGCCCATCGCTTCTTCCCGATGGCGGCGGAAGATTTCTACTTCCCGGCCTCGGCCTCGCCGCGTTACACCATCATCGAGATCAGCATGTTCGAAGGGCGCGCGGTGGAAACGCGAAAGGACCTGATCCGCCTGCTCTTTGCGCGGGTAGGGGAGCTCTGCGACCGCAAGCCCAACGAGATCGAAGTGACGATCACCGAAACACCGCGCCACAACTGGGGGTTTCGCGGGCTGCCGGGGGACGAGATCGGTCTCGCGTACAAGGTTGAGGTTTGAACACGATTGTCAACGTAGTCGCAGCGGAAGCGAGAGACCAATTAGCGCAATCTGCGCCGCAGTGAGACGGCCATCGCGCGGTGCTCAACGCACGTCGACTGACGAAACCGCAAAGACCAGTGATAATCGCGCTCCACCGACGGAGCGCGAATTCATGCAAAGACTCTCGATCACGGCACTGCTTCTGCTCGCGCCTCTGGCCCACGCCGCGGGGCCCGTTTTCGATTCCCACGTACACTTGCGCAATGGCGAAACCTCGCTGCGCCAGTTCCTGGCCGAGCAGCAGAAAGCCGGCCTCGAGCTCTCCGGCGCCGCGGTCATGTGGTTCGGCGGCCCGCATCAGGCACGTGCCGGAAAGCCCGCCGACATCCGCGCCGGCAATGACCAGGTGATCGCGCTCGCTGCCGGGCACAAGGGCATCGTCGCCGTCGCGACCGTGCATCCCTACGACGGCCAGGCCGCGCTCGACGAACTCACCCGCGTCGCCGCGCGCGGCGTGAGGATCCTGAAAATCCACCCGCACACCCAGGGCTTCGACGCCTCGGACCCGCGCGTGCTCACGCTGGTCACCAAGGCAGGCGAGCTCGGCATCACCGTCCTCATGGACAACGCGAACATCCTTCCCGGCGACAACCAGAAACTCTTCAACCTCGCCGTGGCCGCGCAGAACACCCGTTTCATCTTTGCCCACATCGGCGGCATGGATTTCCGCTTCTGGAACATGCTGGCGCTGGCCCGCACGGCCGACGGCTTCGCGCTGGGCAATGTCTGGTTCGACATCTCCGGCGCCGTGCAACTCGCCGCGGATTCCCCCATCGAAGCGGAGTTCGTCTGGACCCTGCGCAACGTGGGTATCAAGCAACTGTTGTTAGGCTCGGACTATCCGCAGATGACGCTCGCCAGCGCCGTGGAAGCCCTGAACAAACTCGACCTCACCGCGGAGGAGAAGACGGCCATCCAGAGCGGCAACGCCATGAGATTACTGGCCACTGCCGGGAAGTCAGACTGACCCGCGTGCCGCCGCCCGCAGACAGCAACGGCCGGGGGCTGAGAATCCTGCTGAGAAGCCTCATGATTGGCGCGCTCGGCGTCGCCCCATTGCTCGTCTACATGCTGTTAGGCCCCAAGGACGGCAACCCGATCGGCCTGGGTTTGTTGGCGGTGCTGGCGGTGGCGGTATCCGGCATCGGCATGCTCATCGGCGCCGTGATCGCGGCGATGGAATTCTTCTGCCGCCCGAAGCGCTGACTGGGCCAGTAAGAGAGCGCACAATCCGCCTCGGTCCCGCCCCCAATCGGCCCCCAATGGGCCCCCAATGGGCCCCCAATGGGCAAAGGAGCAGCACGATGTTCAATACGGGCTACAACGGCATCCTGGGCCTACTCATCCTCATCGGCGATGTCTGGGCCATCATCAACATCCTCCAGTCCCCGGCCTCCAACCAGAAGAAGCTCGTCTGGACGGTGATCGTCGTACTGCTTCCGTTGCTCGGCCTGATCCTCTGGTTCTTTCTCGGCCCCAGGGATCGCAAGTCGTAGCGGGCGCGTCCGGGACCCGGCGGCCTGCGAGAACGGAGTAGGCCAAAGCGGCTCCCGGTCAGACGCCACCTGTCGACATAATTGTGCTGCGCAGAGTTTTCCGCGCAATTGGCTGACCGCGCTCTCAGAATTTCGTGGCGCCAGCACATAGCATTGTAAGAAGAATGAGCGACCACCTCTCCCCGAAGCTCCGCCAGGCGGCCGCGATCCTGATCGGAATCCTGCTGACTGTCGCCGCCGTCGCCACCCATCGCATCCTCCCCGAGCGTCGGCTGAGCCTCGACCCGGCGAAAGAAGGGGCGGTCTACTTCCTGATGAACTTCGCCCAGGACGGATTGACCTGGGTGGACTGGGTCGATCAGTCGCGCCTTCATTTCCGATGCCGGTTCGCCAGGGAAGCGCCGGAGGGAAGCTGCAGCTACACCTATCTGCTGTACCAGGGCGAGGCCGTGACTCGTGGGGTCGACCTTTCCCGTTACCGCAAACTGAATCTGAAGGTCCGCTACACCGGGCCCGCGCACTACCTGCGCGTGGCCATCCGCAACTTCGATCCGCGTTATTCGAAGGTCGAAGACACGAACTCCTCGAAGTTCAACGCGGTCAATGTCCAGCCGAAGGATCTGGCGCAGCAGGTAACCATCGACCTGCACGAGTTCTCGGTGCCCGAATGGTGGGTCGCGCAATACGATCTTCCGCGCGAGCTGGCGCAGCCGGACATGCGCAACGCCACGGCGCTCACCATCTATCTTCAGGGCGAACCGGCGGATGTCGACCACGACATCCGGATCGACGGGATCGAGTTCACGGGCGACTGGATCAGCGCCGAATCCTGGTACCTGGGCATCCTCTGCCTGTGGATGTTGTCAGGCGCAGGCTATGGCATCGCCCAGTTCGTCACCTTGCGTCGCAAGCATTCCGAGCAACGCAAGAAGCTCGGCGAGCTGCAGAGCGACAAGGAAAAGTATCAGAAGCTGTCGACCATCGATGCCCTCACGAAGGTGCTCAACCGTCACGGCATCGAGCAGTTCGTCGGATCACTGCAGGCAGCCGGGCTGCCCACCAGCGTCATCGTCATCGACCTCGATCATTTCAAGCGCATCAACGACCATCGGGGTCACTACGACGGTGACCGCGTGCTGCAGACCGTGGGCGAGATCCTGCGCGCGCACACGCGCAATACCGACGGCCTCGGCCGTTGGGGCGGCGAAGAGTTCGTTCTCGTTTGCCCCGGCGCCAGCCTGTCGAAGGCCGCGGACCTTGCCGAGAAGCTCCGCCAGCGCATCATGCAGACCAACTTCATTCCCGACGACCCGATTGCCGTCACCGCGAGCTTCGGTGTGGCCACGACGGGGGCCGACGGCAGCTTCGATGAAGTCTTCCGCCAGGCGGACCAGGCGCTGTACCTGGCCAAGAACCGCGGCCGCAACTGTGTGGTCGCGGCCAGCGACGATCAGATGCACAAGGTCACGGGGGCGCGCAAAGGCACCTGGGCGCTGATCAGCGGCCGCTTCAAGGTGCACCACGTCGGCCGGACGAAAGAGAACTAATCGCCGCCAGCGCGATGCGAATACGCACCGGCTGCGATCCATGAGTTGGCAATCCCCCGGGAAGGCGCGCTGGCTATACTCGCCCGCATCTGTCTGGGAGGCTTCATGAAAACCCGCTACTTCGGCATTCTCGCCCTGCTGCTTTCCGTGGCCATTCCGGCCGCCGCCGCCGAACTTCCCGGCCGATGGACGGCGGAGTTCGACTCGCCCATCGGTGTGCAGAAATACGTCTACGAATTCAAGAAGACCGGCGACGCGCTGACGGGTGAAGCCACCTTCGAGCGTTCCATCGGCAACGGCGCGGTGCCGCTGCAGAACGTGAAAGTGGACGGCGACAAGGTGAGCTTCGATGAGCCGCTCTCGATCGAGGGCAACAACATCACCATCAGCTACACGGGCACGCTGTCGGGCGACGAACTCAAGCTCACGCGTGTGGTCGGGGACTTCGGCAGCGAGCAATTGACCGCGAAGCGCGACACCGGGGCGCCCGCCAAGTAGCGCGCAAGTCCTAGGAAATTCTCTGATCGAGGCGTGTGCGCTTCACAGTTCCTCGATCGGGGTACGCGCGCGAGGGGCGTCGCAACTTCACAATGCGGAAGTCGATCGCGGCTTGACGCACGCGTTTCGGGCACCATTGCGCACGAATGCCCGATACCGAAACGCCAGTCCCCCAGAAATCTTCGCATGCGGCGGTGCTGTTGTTCGGCATCCTGCTGACCTGCCTTGCCGTGGTGGGGCACCGCTTCCTGCCGGAACGCCGGTTGACGCTCGAGGGCTCGCCCACGGGCGAGAACTTCTTCCTCATGCAATCCGGCGATGGCGCTGCGGCGGACATCCAGTGGGTGGACCAGGGCCGCTTCCACTTCGCCTGCCAGTTCCCCGAAGCAACCGTCGACCAGGGATGCAGTTTCGGCTACCAGCTTCATGGGCAAAAACTGAATGAGGGGATGGATCTTTCGCGTTATCGCACCCTGAACCTCGCGATCCGCTACACGGGCGAGGCGCGATACCTGCGTGTCGCCATCCGCAACTTCGACCCGCACTTCTCGACGCTCGAAGACCTGAATTCGCCCAAGTACAACTTCGTCAACATCCCCTCTCGCGATCTCACCAAGCCGGTCGCGATCAACCTCGGCGAGTTCTGGGTGCCGGAGTGGTGGATAGACCAGTACGATCTGCCGCGGGATCTCTCGCAGCCCGACATCAGCAACGCGACCATCTTCTCGCTCGATCTGCGCGGCAAGCTGGGCGGCACACGGCACGACATCCGCATCGACAAGATCGAATTCGTGGGCGACTGGATCAGCGCGGAGTCCTGGTACCTGGGCATCCTGTGCGCGCTGCTGCTGTTCGCGACGACCTACGGAGTCTCGCAGTGGGTGGTGCTGCGCCGCCGGCATCGCGAGCAGCGCAAGAAGATCCACCACCTCGAGAGCGAGAAGGAAAAGTACCGCAAACTCTCGACGGTGGACGCGTTGACCAATGTGCTGAACCGCCACGGCATCGAGAGATTCGTGGAGTCGCTGGCAGCCACGCGGGTGCCGGCGAGCGTCATCGTCATCGACATCGACCACTTCAAGCGCGTGAACGATCTGCGTGGCCACTACGGCGGCGACCGCGTGCTGCGCACCATGGGCGAAATACTGGCCGCGCACACACGCAACACCGATGGCCTGGGCCGCTGGGGCGGCGAAGAGTTCGTGCTCGTCTGCCCGGGCGCGAGCCTGTCGAGCGCGGCGGAGCTGGCCGAGAAGCTGCGGCACCGGATCAAGGAAACGAATTTCATACCGGAAGACCCGCTGTCCATCACCGCGAGTTTCGGGGTAGCGACCTCGAGCGGGGACCAGGCATTCGAAGCGGTGTTCCAGCAGGCCGACCAGGCGTTGTATCTCGCCAAGAGCCGTGGCCGTAATTGCGTGGTGGCCGCGGCGGGTGACCAGATGCACAGTGTCACGGGCGCGCGCCGAGGCACCTGGGCGCAGCTGAGCGGGCGCTTCAAGGTGCACCGCTAGCAACGACACCGGCGCTGGCGACGCGCAGCGAGAGTCACCCGGCCACGGGGGGTTCACCGCAACCAGGCGACTCTCGCCGGCTAACTATCAGTGCTGGCCCTTCCTCGTGCTCACGAAGATGTCGCCATCCCGGCCGAAGTACAGCCGCTGACCGTCATTCGACAGTGTCGAGCGCTGCTCGATTCCCGATGTGTTCACGGCGCTGCCGAGGTTCCTGGGCGCGGCCCACGAACCCGTCGGCCACCACGAACGCGAGATGTACACATCCTGCTGGCCGAACGCGGCATGTCCGCGTCCCCACGTCGGGCGATTCGAGCTGTAGACGATCTCGAAGCTGCCATCGTCGCGCGTGCGCACGTTGGGCATGATGTCTTCGTATTCCGTGCTCAACTCCTTGACCAGCTTGCCCGGGCCGAACTGGCCATCGCGGCCGAGCTGGCTGACGTAGATGTCCTGGTCACCGCCATTGCCATTGCTCGAATAGAAGAGATAGGTGCCGAACCAGGTCTCCACCAGTGACGGACTGCGTTCGCCGCCCGGGAAGTTGGGCCCCTTGGGCGCGCAGTTGAGCATCACCGGCGTGCTCCAGCCGCCGGCGGGGCTCTGGCGGGACAGATAGATGTCGCCGCCGCCGCAGGGGGCCGGCCCGGTGCCATCGCCGGGGCGCTCCGATACGAAGAACAGCGACCGCCCCATCACCGGTGTCGGACAGAAGTCGGCCGACGAGGTGTTGATCGGCGCGCCGAGATTTCGCGGCTCGCCCCAAGGGGCGGTGAGGCTGTCGCGGTCCGACGCCCAGATGTCGTTGCCGCCGGCGGTGCCGGTGCGGTTGGACGCGATGAAAAGGCTGAGACCATCGGCGCTCTCGATCGGGCAGCCGTCGCCGAAATCGGAGCTGACCCCGTTGCCCACCTTCACGGCGGTGCTGAAAGCCGAGTGTGCGGGCTCGACGTTCGCGCCGCCGTAGCCGCCCCCATGCCCGGTGGCCTGGGAGGCGGTGGCGAGCGCGGCGATGAGCGCCGATGCCAGAACGGTGCGGGTCTTGAGTCGTAATACATTGTTCACGTTGATTCCCCGGGTAGTTGAAAGGCGGGGTTAGAATCCGCAGGCAGGGGCTCAATAAGCCTTCGGGCTTGCTCAATCGTTCTCAAAACTCCTCAAACCACTCGCATGCAGCCGCCGCAGGCCTCCCCGATCCACGAATTCGGCGAGTTCGAACTCGACACGCTTAGGCGTGTGCTGACTTCGCGCTCGACGGGCCAGCCCGTGGACATCACCGGTCGCGTGGTCGAGGCGCTGGTCTACCTGGTCGAACGGCCCGGGCAGCTGGTCGAAAAGAAAGCGCTGATGGATGCGCTCTGGCCGCACGTGGTGGTGGAAGAGGGGAATCTCACCCAGACCATCCACAGCCTGCGCCGGGCGCTGGGCGAGAAGGCGGGGGAAGATCGCTTCATCGCCACGGTGCCTGGCCGAGGCTACCGATTCGTCGCCGCGGTCAAGGTGCGCGCTCCGCAGGTTGCGGTGGATGCGCCACCGCCACCGCCACGGCCGCAACCGCGGCGCGGCCGGGTGATCGCATGGAGCGCGGTTGTCGCGGCGTTGCTGGTGGCCATCGGTGTGTTCGCCTGGCGTCGTGGCGGCCCCGCCGCGGTGAAGCTGGATGCCAATCCGCCCTCCGTCGCGGTGCTCGCATTCGTGGACATGAGCCCGGAGCAGGACCAGGCACACTTCGCGGAAGGCCTGTCCGAGGAAATCCTGAACATGCTGGCGCGCGCGGACGCGCTGCGCGTGATCGCGCGCACCTCGTCGTTCTCGTTCAGGGATCAGAACGCGGACATCCACACCATCGCTCAGCGGCTGGCGGTCACGCATGTGCTCGAAGGCAGCGTGCGCAAGGCTGGCGAGCGAGTGCGCATCACGGCGCAGCTCATCGATGGCGCCACCAGTGCGCACGTTTGGTCGGATACTTATGACCGCGACCTGAAGGACATCTTCGGCGTGCAGAGCGAAATCGCGGCAGCCGTCGCGGACGCCTTGCACGTCACGATCAATCGCGCGGCGCCGACGCGCGCGGAAACCAGCAGCACGCAGGCCTACGAGCACTACCTGCAGGGCCGGCATCTTTTCCACCGCCGATCGACCGGGGATCTTCCGCAGGCCAAGTCGCATTTCGAAAAGGCCCTGGAAATCGACCCGGAGTACGGGCGCGCGTGGACCGCGCTGGCCGGCGTCTACATGGTGGCGCGATATGAAGATTTGACGCTACCGGACGCAATGGCGAAGTGGAGGAGGGCCACGGAGCGCGCGGTGGCGTTGTCGCCGGAACTCGCGGAAGCGCATTTCAGGACCGCGCAGTATTTCTGGCATGCCGGCGACGACGCCACGGCGGCCATCCACCTCGCACGCGCGAAGGCACTGAACCCGCAAGAGCCGTTGGTGGTCAGCGCCGAGGTGGCGCGCCTCATCAGCGAGGGGCGCTTCGATGAGGCCATCGAGCGGCAGAAGAACCTGGTGGCGCTCGACCCGTTGTCGGCGACCAATCGTGGCAATCTCGGTGTCTTTCTGATGACCGCCGGGCGGTTGCAGGAGGCGCAGGCCGAACTCGAGCGATCGCTCGAACTCAGCCCGGCCGCGATGAACACGCTCGGCGACATCGCGCAGGTGCTGATCCTGCAAGGCCGTGCGGACGAAGCCATGCCCGTCATCTCGCGGATGCGGGAGGGGTATGCACGCGAACAGCGTTTCGCGCTGGCTCACTTCGCGCGCGGCGACGTCGCTGAAAGCGATGCGATTCTGGCGCGCCTGATTGCCGAGGCGGAACAGCGGAGCACGGACCTGGAAATCGCCGTGGCCATTGCCGAGGTGTACGCGGCCCGGAACGACCGGGAACGCGCATTCGCCTGGCTCGACACGGCGCATCGCCGCGCGGTCAGCCAGCCGGGGTTCACGGCGCGCTGGTGGCTTTACGACCTGGTGCAAGTGGCGCCATTCCTGAAGCCGCTGCGCGATGATCCGCGCTGGGCGCGACTGCGTCCGAAGAGTCTCGCCGGCAAGTGAGCCGCGGCCGAGGTTGACGGAACACCGCGGCGGCGCGCGTCTATACTGAATCGTACGCCATTCATCGAGGGGGCCTTTCGTGACCAGGAACTACCGTGTCCTTCTGCTTTCCGTTTTCGGTTTGTTAGCCGCCGGCGCCGCGCGCGCCGAGCAGTTCAGCGTGGCATTGTTCTCCAAGGCGGCCGGCTGGCACCACGAGTCCATCCATGAAGGCGTGACGGCCATCCGCCAGCTGGGCGCGCTGCACGATTTCAAGGTGTTCTGGACCGAGGACGCCTCGCGCGTGTTCAACGACACCGAACTCAAGAAATACAAGGCGGTGATTTTCCTGAGCACCACCGGCGACGCCCTGAACAACGATCAGCAGGCGGCGTTCGAGCG
>JAQSWD010000093.1 GCA_029266835.1 Steroidobacteraceae bacterium | reverse complement strand
CTGTCCTGATGTCGGCAGTCGCGGGTCGGGGACAGCGAAACTCGCGCCCGTGAAAGCGTTTTCTCGGGCACAATCCGCGCCCATGGCAACTAACTACGTGCTGGTCGACTTCGAGAACGTGCAGCCGGACAGCCTCGAGCCGCTGACATCAGGCGCGTTCCGCGTGAAGGTGTTCGTCGGTGCGCAGCAGGCCAAGGGCCGCGTGAGCTTCGAATTCTCCGAGTCGATGCAGAAGCTCGGCTCGCATGCGGAATACGTGCGTATCGCCCGCAGCGGCCCGAACGCGGTGGACATGCACATCGCCTACTACGTGGGGCGGCTGCTCGAGAAGGAGCCGCACGCGTCGGTGTACATCATCTCGCGTGACACGGACTTCGACCCGCTGGTGGAATACCTGCACGCGCATGGCGGCAACTGCCGGCGCGTGCGTTCCATCGCCGAGCTCAACAAGGTGGCGCCGCGCACGCCGGCACCGGCGCCCAAGAGCGCGTCGCGCGCCGCGCCGCCGTCGGCCGCCAAGAAGGCGCAGTCCGACCGGCTCGCACCCATCATCAAACACCTGCATTCGCTGCGCGGCAAACCCGCCACGCGCAAGTCGCTGGTCACCACCATCGGCAGCTATTTCAAGCAGCACGGTGGGGCGCTGGCCGAGAAGGTAGTCGAACAGCTCATCGACGAGCTGATCCGCCTCAAATACGTGAGCCAGAGCGGCACCAAGGTGAGCTACCACCTGAGCTGACCCGCGCGGCCGGCCGGGGCATCGCAGCGCAGAAAACCCCGGTTTTTTCGGCGGGTCCGGAACTCTGTCGGAAGTTTCCGCCTCCAACCCGCGGGCCCCCGCATGTCAATAAAAAGGCGGCCCGTTCGCGGGTAGAATCCGCGCCCCCGAAAATTCTTCCAGAATTTCGCCAAGGACGAACCGTGCTGTCACATTTCCTGAAATTGCTTGCCGTCGTTTCCCTCATCACACTGGCCGCGCCCGCGCAGGCGCAGTGGACCGGCAAGGCCGAGCTGGGTTTCCTGCAATCCGCCGGCAACACCGAGGCCACCTCGGCGAACACCAAACTCGATCTCACGCACGAGACTCGTCGCTGGAAGAACAACTCCGCCATCGCGGCGCTGTACAGCGAGAACGCCGAGTTCTCCACGGCCGAGCGCTACGAGGCGCGCCACCAGGTGGACTACAAGATCACCGACCGGCTGTCGTGGTTCGGCGCGCTGCGGGGAGAACAGGATCGCTTCAGCGGCTTCGCCTACCAGGCGACGGTATCCACCGGCGCGAGTTACCTGTTCATCGACTCGGCCGACACCAAGCTCGATTTCTCGCTGGGCGCCGGTTACAAGCGCTCGAAGCTCGAGACGCTGGTGAAGTCGGAAGCCGGCGAAGTGCTGGACCGCATCGAGGGCGAACTCGAGACCGATGCCGTGGGTACCTTCGGTTCCAACTACGAACACAGCTTCACGGAAACCACGAAGGTGACCAACAAGCTGCTGGCCGAGTTCGGCGGCGACAACACCGCGGTGGCCAACGATCTCGCGCTGCAGGTGAGCATGACGCAGTCGCTGGCCTTGGCCGTGGGATTCGGCATCCGCTACAACAGCGATCCGCCGCCGCTTTCGGAAAGCACGGATACGCTCACCACCATCAACCTGGTCTACAACATCAAATGACACTCGCAATCTCGCAGCCTGCACGCCGGTGGTTAGTCGCCGTTGGCGGCGTGCTGCTGGCGGCTTCACCGCTGGTGATTCCGCAGAACTCCATTGGCAGCAGCGCCTCGGTCACGCTGGGTTCGGGCCCGCACAAGGGCAAGTACGCCTTTGCGCCCAAGGAAGCCTGCGTGCTCGCCGCGTTCAGTGACAAGCCGATGGGTCTCAGCGTGGTCATGGCATCGAAAGATTCTTCGTTGTCCATTGACGTGCCCAACCTCGACCAGAAACACGCCAACGAGATCCAGGTGGTGCTGGTGGTCGCCGAGGTGTCGCAGGGCGGCAAGGCCACGGCCAGCACCACGTATGAAATTGACACGCGCCCCGACTCCTCGCTGGAGCCGTTCAAGCGCGCCGAGCGCGCCAACAAGGGCATGACGGGCAAGGCCACCACCACGCTCATGACACAGGGCAACAATGTCCTGCTCAGCTTCGACGGTGAGACCACCCGGGGTGTGAAGCTCACGGGCGAGGTCACCTGCCGCAAGGTCGAGTAGGCAGGATTTACTCCCGAAAGAGGCGGGAGTAGGGTGCGGGTTCCTTCGATAACAAACAAGAACCCGGAGGTCTCATGCCCTTGCTCAAGCGCTCCGTCGCGGAGTTGTTAGGTACTTTCTGGCTGGTGTTCGGTGGTTGCGGCAGCGCCGTGCTCGCCGCTGCCTTTCCCGATGTCGGCATCGGCCTGGTTGGCGTCTCGCTGGCCTTCGGCCTCACCGTGGTCACCATGGCTTACGCCGTGGGGCACATCTCCGGTGGGCATTTCAATCCGGCGGTCACCCTCGGGCTGGTGGCCGGTGGCCGAGCGAAGGTGGGCGATGTCCTGCCGTACATCGTCGCGCAGGTAATTGGCGCCGTACTGGCCGCGTACGTGCTCAGCGTCATCGCCAGCGGCAATGGCACGGACGCACTCGCGGGCGGCCTCGCGTCGAATGGCTTTGGCGAGCATTCACCGGGCAAGTACGCGCAGGGCACCGCCTTTCTCACCGAAGTGCTGATGACGTTCTTCTTCCTGCTCGTGATCCTTGGCGTGACCGACGAGCGCGCGCCCGCGGGTTTCGCGCCGCTGGCCATCGGTCTCGCGTTGACGCTGATCCATCTCGTGAGCATCCCCGTCACCAACACCTCGGTGAATCCGGCGCGCAGCACCGGCCCCGCGTTGATGGTGGGCGGATGGGCCCTGCAGCAGCTGTGGCTGTTCTGGGTGGCGCCCGTGCTCGGCGCCGTGCTCGCCGGAGGTTTGTGGCGATGGTTGAAACGCTGAGGTCCACGCGCGCGTGACCTGCCCCGCCGCAATGACGGAAGAATCTCACTCCACTACGGACGATGCCTATCCGCGCGTGCCGCCGTTACCGCTACATATATAGAGGGTCGACGCCGATGCTCGACGGATGCGTACCTTCCTCGCAGCCTTCGCCGTCCTCGTCGCCATTGCTTCGGGTTGCGCACCCGGTGAAAACGGAGCCTCTCCCGCCCGCGAGGTAGACACGGCATTGATGCGCATCGGTGCCGATGCCCATGCCGACGCCGCCCCCGCCGCCCGCGAGTCTGCCCGGCCCCGCGCGCTGCGCGAGCTGCCCGACTTCACCGAGCTCGTCGAACGATATGGCGACGCCGTGGTGAACGTGGACGTGGTCGGCCGCACCGAGTCTTCCGGCGCCCGCGGCGACGACGCCCTGCGCGATTTCTTCCGGCGCTTTGGAGTTCCTGAGCCGGAAGGAGGCGCACAGGGAGGTGCGCCGCTTACGCGCGGCATGGGCTCCGGCTTCATCGTCACCCATGACGGGTACATCCTCACCAACGCGCACGTGGTCGGCGACGCCGAGGAGATCACCGTGCGCCTCACCGACCGCCGCGAATTCCCCGCCAAGCTGGTCGGCGCCGACAGGCGTACCGACGTGGCCGTGATCAAGATCGACGCCGCGGATCTGCCGGTCGTGAGTATCGGCGACCCCGCGAATCTCAAGACGGGCGAATGGGTTCTGGCGATCGGCTCGCCTTTCGGCCTGGACAACACCGCGACGGCGGGAATAGTTAGTGCCACCTCACGTTCGGTGGGAGGTGGCAGCCCCGTACCGTTCATCCAGACCGACGTGGCCGTGAACCCCGGAAACTCCGGCGGCCCACTGTTCAATCTCGACGGCGAGGTGGTCGGCATCAACTCCATGATCTTCAGCCAGAGCGGCGGATACATGGGGATCTCCTTCGCCGTGCCCATCGACGAAGCCATGCAGGTGCGCGACCAGCTGGTGAAGACCGGCAAGGTAGTCAGGGGTCGCATCGGCGTGGGCGTGCAGGACGTGGACGCCGCACTGGCGCGTTCGTTCCAGCTCGACAAGCCGCGCGGCGCGCTGGTGAGTTTCGTCGAGCCCGGAAGCCCCGCGCAAAAGGCCGGCGTGAAACCCGGCGACGTGGTGCTGGGCGTGAACGGCAAGGAAGTGGAGCAGAGCGCCGATCTCTCGAACACCATCGCCGGCATCAGGCCCGGCAGCGATGCGAAGCTCAGCCTCTGGCGAGCGGGCAAGGCGCGCGATCTCGACGTGAAGGTCGCGGAATTGAAAGAGCCCGAGCAGAGCGCGTCCACCAGGGAGCGCGGCAAGCCCGGCAGGTCCACCGAAGAAGACACTCGCCTCGGCATCGCCGTGCGGCAGATCACGCCCGAGGAGAAGCAGGCCGTGGACACCGACGGCAGCGTGGTCGTCGAAGAAGTGCAGGGCGGCGCGGCGCGCGCGGGCCTGCAACCCGGCGACATCATCCTGGCCGTGAACGACCAGGAAGTGAATTCCATCCAGGACCTGCGGCGCGCCGCCGACAAACTCGGCAAAGGTGACTCCGCCGCGTTGCTGGTGGAACGTGGCGGCGCCCGCCTCTACGTCCCCGTCCGCGCCGGCTGAACCATGACCCGACTCGACAAGCCGCTGCGACGCGAAATCCGCATCAAGGGAAAGCCGCATGTGCTCACCCTCGACCCGAACGGTTTCAAGCTCACCAAAAAGGGGCGGCGCAAGGGCATCGAGATCGAATGGGACGCGCTGGCCAGCGGCGATGCCGCCATGGCCGCCGCGCTGAACGCCTCCCTGGGCAGGTTGTAACCGGAAAGTTGCTCATCCACGGCCCTGCAGGGCCGGAATCCGCGCGGAACTCGCGTTAGGATGCGGGATGATCAAGCTGTTGCCGCCCGGCCTGCATGTGATCCTGGGTGACGCCGCGGGCGGCATCTTCACGCGCGTGTTCTTCGCGCGCGATCGGCTGCTGATCGACCAGGACGTGCTGTCCTGCGGCCCGACCCCGCCGCTCACCGACACCGCCGCGTGGACCCGGCTCCGGCACGAGTACTGGAACAACATCGTCCCCGGCAACGCCGGCGAAAACCTGCCCTCGCGATTCAACCTCGTGCAGAACGCCAAGCGCCTCGCCGAGGCCGAGCGCGTGCACATCTGGGCGGCCACCGGCGTCAGCGAGCAACTGTTCGTCGCCTTCGTCGTGAACCTGATGCGCATGGTCGGCGGCGATCTCGACAAACTCGCGCTGCTGCAGTTCGAGTCCATCGACGGCCGGCGAGTGATCGGCCTCGGCGAGCTGGACGAATCGCAACTGAGGTCGCATGCCGAGCCCGCGCTCATGTCCACCGACGCGGCTCAGCAATATCTCAACGCCTGGCAGGCTCTCACGTCGCCCGAGCCCACTGCGATTGCCAACTTCGCGCGCGAGCATCCCGAAGCGAACCGCTGGCTGCGGCTCGCAATGCCGCTGATGTCGCGGCGCTTCCCCGACCGGCGCAGCGGCCTCACATACTGGGATCACGAACTACTGACGCGCGTGGCCAAGCGCGGGCCCGCGGTGTCGCACATCATCGGCTTCACCATGGCCGAGACCTTCGACCAGGGCGACCTCGTGGGCGACTGGTATCTGTTCGGCCGCCTGCTGCAGCTGGGCAGCGCCAGGAACCCGCAGCCGTTGATCACGCTGAGCGGCGACCAGCAAAGCATCCGCAACACCGAGGCCGTCATCACGCCCTTCGGCGAGGAAGTCCTGAAGGGCACGGCATCAAACTACCCGGCGAACCCGATCGATGACTGGGCTGCCGGCGTCCGGCTCTCATCCGCCGATGGGCAGTTGTGGTTCAACGACGGCGGTCGGCTGGCGCGCGGCTAGTCACCGAACGCGGACGCCGACGCAACCGTCCTGGTGATTGCGGCAGCGTTCTCCCGAAGGCGGGAATTTCTCACACATCCGCCAACTCGTCCGCCCGACGCGCGCCGCGCCATCACGCCCGCGAGTTAGCTTCGCCGAGTGCGTGTCATCAACTCACTGGACGAGTTGCTTCGCCTGCCGCGCGATCCGCGCGTGAATGGCTTCGGCGCGCGCGCGCCGTTACGGCTCGAGATCCCCGAACTCACGCGGCACGCGCTGCTGCGCACCCAGGGCACGCTCAACCGCCTGCAATCACGGTGTGGGTGCCTCGCGGGCGCGCTCGCAACCCTTGCAACCCTGGGTGTCGGTGTCCGCTGGCTCTGGCGCAGTGACCTCGACTGGACCTCCTGGGCCGCCGTGCGCGCACTCGCCCTGCTCGTGTCCTCCGCATTCATCGCAGGTTTCATCGCCAAGTTCGCCACGCTCGCCATCACCCGCTGGCAGTTCGCGCGCCGCTGCCGCCGGCAGCATCGCCTGCTGGTGGACGAACTACTGACCCTCCGAGGAAAACATGTCGACCTGCACGCAATGGGTGGATAGAGGCGTCATCGAGTGCAAGCAGTGGGCGGACCGCTGGACCCGCCGCTGCCAGGACTGGGCGTCCAACGTCCGCCGGGCCTGCGACGAGTGGAAGGACGAGGGATACCAGGCCTGCGACCGCTACGAAGACCAGGGCTACGAGTCCTGCACCGGCTGGAGCAAGAGCTGCGATGACTGGCTGCCCTGGCCGCTCGATTACATCTGCGACGCCTTCGAATGGGTTTGCAAGGGATGGGTGTGGGTGTCGCACTGGGTGTGCGTCGCGTTCGTGTGGGTCACCCACTGGGTCTGCAAGGCCTGGTCGTACATCATCGAGTGGACCTGCGTCGCGTTCTTCTGGGTGCTCGAAGCGGTGTGCACCGTGTGGAGCTGGGTGGCCAAGTGGGTGTGCATCGCCTGGGACAAGACGCGCTGCGCGCTGGTCGCGCTCGGCGAAGTGGTGCTCAGTGCCTTCGGCCGCAAGCCGCGCCGCCGCCGGCGCATCCAGCATGTGTTCGTGCTCATGCTCGAAAACCGGTCCTTCGACCACTTCTTCGGCTTCACCGACATCCGCGGCACGGATTTCGAAACCGGCGCGCCCACGAGCATCGACAACCTGCTGGGCAAGGACCCGACCAACGTCGACCCCGCTGACAACAGCACCGTGCACACCAGCCACCCCGCGGATTTCGCGCTGAGCGCGCAGGACGGCGACCCCGGCCACGAGTTCGAACATGTGTTCGAGCATCTCGTCGGGCCCGGTGCTGTCTACGACCCCAGCCAGCCCTATCCGCCGATCGACAACTCCGGCTACGTTGCCAACTACCGCAACCGCGGCAGCGCCAACCCCGCCAAGTGCATGGCCTGCTACGACGAGCAGCAGTTGCCCATCATCACCACGCTGGCGCGCGAGTTCGCCATTTGCGACCAGTGGTTCGCGTCAATGCCCGGGCCCACCTGGCCGAACCGCCTGTTCGTGCATGCCGCGTCGTCCGCCGGGCTCGACAACAGCCCCGGCACCTGGGACACCGTCACCACCACGCTCATCGACGGTTACCGGTTCGACAACGGCAACATCTACGACCGGCTCGAGGACAAATGCCTCGACTGGCTGGTGTTCGAAGGCGACGAGACACCGCAGGTGTTCTCGCTCTCGGGCATGAACTTCAATGCGCTGCAGGGCAGGTTCCGCAACATGGAGGATTTCCGTTCTTCCGTGAACGACAAGCTGTTCCCCGCCAGCTATTCGTTCATCGAGCCCGACTACGGAAACATCATGCCGTGGACGCCCGAGGACTTCACCTGCGGCACCTCGCAGCATCCGCTCGACGACGTCACGCGTGGCGAGCGCCTCATCAAGGAGGTGTACGAGGCCGTGCGCAATTCGCCGCACTGGGAATCCAGCATGATCGTCATCACGCACGACGAGAACGGCGGGTTCTTCGACCACACCGTGCCGCCCGCCGCCGTGCACCCGGGCGACAGCGTCACCGACAACGAGAACGTGCACGTGAAGTTCGACTTCAAGCAGTTGGGCCCGCGCGTGCCGGCCGTCGTCATCTCGCCGTGGATCGCGCGCGGCACCATCGACCACCGGAAACACGAGCATCCCACCGTCATCAAGACGCTGCGCGACCTGTTCTCGCTGGGCTCGCTCACCGAGCGCGACCGCCAGGCCAACAGCCTGGCGCCGCTGCTGACGCTCACCGCGCCACGCACCGATTGCCCCACCACGCTGCCGCCCGTGGCCGAGTCCGGCTGGCGATGCACGAGTGACGCGCCGGATTCCGACCTCGGCAACAACACCGGCGGACTCATCGGCCGCGAGCGCTACGACTACGAGATGCGCATCAGCGAGGCCATGAAGAAGGAGCTGAAGGCCCGCGAGCCCGAGCCCGGCATCCGCGGCTTCGCGCGCATCGCGCTGCGGCGGTATCTGAGCGTGGCGCCCATCGAGAAGCGCGACGAAATCCTCGAACGGTTCCTGCGCATCGACAACAGCTACGACGCGCGCATTTTCATCAAGGACGCGCGCGATGCCATAAGGCTGCACAAGGCCGAGAAGCCCGACCGGAATGAGCCGTGGAAGCGCGACCGCGCGCCGGACCCGAAGGTAGCCAGCTAACGCCTCACAGGTAGTGCATCAGCGAGAAGTTGCCTTCGTTGTCCGGCACGTGCCCGCCAACGATGGCCACGTTCGCGCCGGCCGCCTTGGCCGCCTTCACGCCCGCGGGGGAGTCTTCGAACACCAGGCAATGCTCGATCCGCACACCTAACTGCTGCGCCGCCAGCAGAAATCCTTCCGGATCCGGCTTGCCGCGGCTCACATCCTCGGCCGTGATGAACACTCTCGGGATGGGCAGCTTCGCCGCGCGCATGCGCACGGTCGCCAACGCCAGCGTCGCGGACGTGACCACCGCCCATTCATCCGCCCGCAGCCGCTCGATGAAGGCGCTGATCCCTTCGAGCCCGATCACGCCATCCACATCGTGAAGTTCCGCCTGGTGGATCCACTCGGTCTCCGCGGCGACATCGAGCGTGGGGCCCGCGAACCGCCGCACCGTGTCCTCCGCCCGCACGCCATGCATCGCCGCCAGCAGCACGGGCGGGTCGATGCCATGCCGTTCGGCCCAACTACGCCAGACCCGGTTCACCACGGCCGACGAATCCAGCAGCGTCCCATCCATGTCGAACAGGAAGGCGGCGTAGGACTGGTTACGAAAGAGGGGCATCGAGGGGCTCCGAAGGGGCGGTGAGAGCATCATAAGTCATTGTCCCGGCAGGACATCCCTGACACCCAGCGGCACTGTTGCGAGGACCCGGGGCCGCCCTTACCATGCCCGCCTCTTATATATAGCCACACCCCACGAAGGACGCAGAGCAATGAGCAATTTCGAGACGCAGGCAGCCAAGATCCGCAACCAGCCGGGATTCATCGCAGCGCTGGACCAGAGCGGCGGCAGCACGCCGAAAGCCCTCAAGCTCTACGGCATCGAAGAGAACACCTACTCGGGCGAGCAGCAGATGATGGACCTGGTGCACCAGATGCGCAGCCGCATCGTCACCAGCCCCGTGTTCACCGGCGAGCGCATCGCGGGCGCCATCCTGTTCGAAGCCACCATGGATCGCGAGTTCGGCGGCAAGCCGGCGGCTGACTACCTGTGGAACGACAAGAAGGTCGTGCCCTTCCTCAAGATCGACAAGGGTCTCGCGGACGAAGCCAACGGCGTGCAGCTCATGAAGCCCATGCCCGATCTCGACAAGCTGCTCGACAAGGCGAAGTCGAAGGGCATCTTCGGCACCAAGGAGCGTTCGGTCATCAAGCAGAACAACGCCGAAGGCATCAAGGCCGTGGTGAAGCAGCAGTTCGAGATCGCGCGCCAGGTGCTGGCCAAGGGCCTCGTGCCCATCGTCGAGCCGGAAGTGGACATCAAGAACCCGGACAAGAAGGGTTCGGAAGAAGTGCTCAAGAAGGAAATCCTCGCCGAGCTCGACAAACTACCCGCCAACCAGCAGGTGATGCTCAAGCTCACGATTCCCGATGTGGACAACCTGTACGCCGATCTCGTGAAGCACCCGCGCGTGCTGAAGGTCGTCGCGCTGTCGGGCGGTTACTCGCGTGACGAGGCCAACAAGCGCCTGGCCCGCCAGAACGGCATGATCGCGAGCTTCTCGCGCGCGTTGAGCGAAGGACTGAGCGCGCAGCAGAGCGATGATCAGTTCAACAAGAGCCTGGATGGCGCCATCCAGAGCATCTACGACGCGTCGAAGACCTGATCTTCGGATAGCGGTTGAATCAAAGGCCCCGCCGGCGGAAGTCGGCGGGGCCTTTTCTTTTGGCTCGGACGCACCAGATTCGTGACTACCGGAGCGCATTTAATGCATATACGTTAAATGCGTGGACATTTCCTTCGACCCGGCGAAGAATGAGCGGAATATCGAGACGCACGGTGTCTCTTTGGCGCTCGCGCTCGAATTCCAATGGGAGATTCCGTGAGTGTCGAGGACACGCGGCGTGACTACGGCGAGCGGCGATTCAAACTGTACGGGCTGATCGGATCGCGCCTGTATGTCTTGATCCATACGCCGAGAGAGGGTCGACTACACGTCATCAGTCTTCGCAAGGCGAACAAGCGAGAGGTGCGAGCTTATGAAAGCGAAAAAACGCCCGGCCAAGCGAAAGAACATTTTCCTGGCAGATCCTGATACTTCCGAATGGACGGCTGAGGAATTTCGACGCGCACGTCCTGCCCGAGAAGTCTTGGCTGAAATCTACGGCGAAGCCATGGCAAAGCGGCTGCTGCGCCCGCGTGGACGGCCAAAAAGCGAGGCACCCAGAACTTCGATTTCCTTGCGGCTGCCACCCGACGTTCTGGCGAGATGGAAAGCCACCGGCCCGGGGTGGCAGACACGCATGGTGCAGAGGTTGTCGCGAGTGAGGTGAGAACCTCAACGTGAGGCCACTGCTTGGCTCGACCCCGCGCCTACGCTGATCCGCGGTACGCGCTGACGCCCACCGCCGCGGCCGGCTCCTATCTTGTGTGCATACAGAAGGAGCGTCGTATGCCACACAAGCGCCCGAACGAGCCCATCGCGCCCGCGACCATTCCGGGCCAGCCGCTGGATCCGAAGATTCCGCCGGACCAGACCGCGGACGGTGATGACGACGCCGACCGGGACCTCGACCACGACATCGACGAGGACGTCGGCACCGACGAACGCGGCAAGGAAATGCTGAGCCTTGACGATCGGCTCGGCACCAACCAGCGAACGCAAGCGCCCGACGCCGTCGCGGATCGCATCGCCTCGCCCAATGCGGGCGAGGCACTTCACCACGGACTCGAAGAACGCCTTCATCTCCGCCGCGTAATACACGCCGTACTGCTTGAAGGTCGCCTTCGTGGTCGCGTCCGGCTTCCAGTCGAAGAACGCGTGGCCCGCGCCACCCACCTGCACGTACTGCACGCGTTGGCCCGCTTTGACCAGCGCATCCATGAAGGTCTTGCACATCTCGTCGGGGATCAGCGGGTCGTTCGTGCCGCGCACCAGGTACTGCGGCACCGCGCGCTCCGAGGCTTTCGGGATGTGCAGGATGGGCGCGAGGGCGGCCTTCCAGCTGTCATCCGCCTTCGGATCTTCGGAGTAGTGATTGAGGAACGGCCCGCCGAACACGCCATAGGTGGGCGCCGCGCCCTTGATGGCCACGAGCAGATCCTTCTTCACGTCGGCCGAGGTCCTGCCCTTCGGCAGGTAGCTAGGCTTGAACTCGAACACGCCGGCCGTCCTGCCGAAGCCGCCATCGCCGATCATGTTCACCATCAGTGAGCCCGCAGCCGACAGATGGCCGCCCGCGCTGTCGCCGGTCAGCAGGATGCGCGTGGCATCGCCGCCATACGAGCGCGCATGTTCCGCGATGTGCGCGATGGCGCCGTACATGTCTTCGATGATGTTGGCCATGGTGGTGCTGGTGGCATCGCCATCGGCCTTGCCCGCCCAGCGATAGTCGATGCTCGCCACCACGAACTTGCCGCCGCGCGTGAGCTCGCGCGCCAGGCCGCGCATGATGTTCTCGTC
>JAQSWD010000092.1 GCA_029266835.1 Steroidobacteraceae bacterium | reverse complement strand
GCCGCGCCGGCGAAATCGCCGCGGGCATCGCGTGCCTGCGCGACTTCGGAGTGCAGGTCGGCGAATACCGAGGCCCCGAGGCTGCCCGCGCACTGGGCATCGGCGGGTGGATGCGCCTGTTCCAACGCGTGTTCGGCCGAACGAAGCTCGGGAGCGGTGTAGTCGAAGCGCTGCGCCGCCTTGCGGGTCGGCTCCAGCTCGCGCGCCAGGTCGAGCAGGGGGTGTTCGCCGGGTTCGGATTCGGCCGCATGGGCCGCGGGCCAGATCAGGCAGCAGCACAGCAACGCGCGCGCCAGTGTCAAGCGGAGACTTTCAGCGCCTTGAGGCCGCCGCGCAGCGAGCGACAATGCCGGAAGCCCTGCGACCGCAGCAGGTCCGCCGCGGCGGTGCTGCGCATGCCGGTGGCGCAGATGAGTAGATAGGGACGGTCGAGCGCCAGCCCGCCGGCATCCGCAAGCAGCCGCGCCATGGGCATATGCAGTGATGTGGCCGGCACGGGTTCGGCATCCCGCTCCCGGGCGTCACGCACGTCGATGAGCGTGAAGCCGCGATCGGCCGCCGCAGCGAGCGTTGAGAATTCCAGCACCAGGTCATCTGGAGGCGGTGGCGGCTCCACTGGCTGGCCGGCGCGGCCATGCGCCTCACAGGTTTCGGCGCGGCGCGCACGCAGGCGCTGGGTGTTCAGCGTGACCAGGTCGAAGATCAGCATTTCGTTCGCCGCCAGGCCGTCGAGGCCCAGCAGTAGTTTGAGCGCCTCGAGCGCCTGCAGGCTGCCGAACACGCCGGGCACCGGTCCGAGCACACCGGCTTCGGCACAGTTGCCCACCAGCCCATCACGCGTGGCCTGCGGCCACACGCACCGCAGGCAGGGCGACGAGTCATCGCCGCGCACGAGCTGCAGCTGGCCTTCGTACTGGTAGACGCTGGCGAACAGCACCGGCTTGCGCAGCCGAAGCGCGATGTCGTTCAGCAGGAACTTGGTGCTGAAGTTGTCGCTGCAATCGAGGATGAGGTCGGCTCCCCCGGCGAGACGCTCGGCATTGCCGGCATCGAGGCGCACCGCGTGAGTGTCGACCACCACCTCCGGGTTCAGGGCGCGCACGCGCCGCGCGGCGAGTTCCGCCTTGGGCTGGCCGCAATCCGCCAGCGCATACCAGGTCTGACGATGGAGATTGGAAGGCTCGAGTTTGTCCGCGTCCACGATGCCAATGCGTCCCACGCCCGCGCCCGCGAGATACTGCAATACCGGCACGCCCAGCCCGCCGGCACCTACCACCAGCACCGACGCACGCCGAAGCCTTTCCTGCCCCGCACCCCCGACTTCGCGCAGCGCAATCTGCCGCGAGTAGTCCGGCTCCATCATGGTGGTGCCGATGGTGGTGCCGGGTGGGGAAAGCGGGGAAAGCGGGGATGCGTCGTGGGGATGTTCGTGCTCGTGCTGGTCGTGCGCTTGCGCGTGCTCGAGCCCATGCGTCGCGCAACGTTCGCAATTCACCCAGCCGGAGTCGCCGTTGACGTAGTGCTCCTTCTTCCAGATGGGCACGCGATGCTTCACTTCGTCGATGATGAACCGACAGGCGCGGAAGGCCTCATCGCGATGCGCCGCGCTCACGCCCACCCACACGGCCACGTCGCCCAATGCCAGCGACCCGACACGATGCACGCAGACGGCGCGGGTGACGCCAAACTTCTCGATGGCGGCCAGAACGATGCGCGCGCCTTCCTTCTCGGCGAGCTCCGCGAAAGCCTCGTACTCCAGGCGCGTGACTGCATGGCCTTCGTTGTGATTGCGAACCCAGCCCTCGAACGCGGCGAAACCGCCGCAGGACAGGTCCCGCACCTCATCCTGCAGGGACGCCGTATCCAGCGGCGCCGTGCTGAAGCGGAAGGGCTTCATCCGCCGGCCACCGGAGGGATGAACACCACCGCATCGCCCGCGGACAGCGGCTGCGACCACTCGCCGAATTCCGCGTTCACGGCCACGCGCAGCATGTCGGCGGGCAAGGTGAAGGGATATCGCGCGGCCAGTTCCACGTACAGATCCCGGGGAGTGCGTGCGCTCGTGGACAGCACTTCGTCACTGCGCCCGGCCTGCTCGCGCAGCAGCGCGTAATACTGCACCCTGATTTCGCGCACCGGTGAATTCATGGCGGACATGGCGCTTGCATACTCGTCCAGCGTGTTCACGTTGTCGAGGGCGCGCGGATCCGGCTGATCCAGAAGCCGGGTTTCCGCGTTGATCAGGAATTTCCGCGGGCAATTCTTGCCCGCGCCGACCTGGGCGGAAATCTTGGGCGCCGAGCGCGGCTCGTAGATGGCACACAGCGGTTCCGGCAGGCCATCGTGACTTGAACGGAACGCCGTGGCGTCCGCATCCGGCGAACGCGAGCCGATCAGGAACTCGAGCGTGCGCGCATCGAGAAAGGGCAGGTCGCAGGCCAGCACCAGCCATGCCGTCCCGGGATATTCCGCGAAGGCCGACAGGATGCCGGCGATGGGGCCTTCGACTCCGCCGCGGTCGACTATCTGCGGATATTTCGAGCGTGCGTGGTCCTGGGACTGCTCCGCCCGCACCGAAACAAACACGCGCGCCACGCGGCGTTCGAGCAATTTCACCGCCACGTCGATCTGCGTTTCGCCGGGCCGGTACGAAAGCGCCGCCTTGTCGCGGCGCATGCGAGTGCTGCGTCCGCCCGCGAGCACCAATCCATACAGCGGGGGCGCGGAAATCATCATCGCGAGCCGCGCTTCGCGCCCGCCGATGCGCGCCGGGAGAAATCGCGTTTGCCGCCGGACTTGCTCAACAACCGCAGCCCGCTGATCTCGATGTCATGCGACATGGCCTTGCACATGTCGTACAGCGTGAGCGCCGCGGCGCTGGCGCCCATGAGCGCCTCCATCTCGACGCCGGTCCTGTGGTGGACCGCCACCGTGCAGATGATGTGGATGCGTCCGCCCGGCTTGTCGCTGATGTCGATGGAGCATTTTTCCAGCGGCAGCGGGTGGCAGAAGGGGATGATCTCGTGCGTCTTCTTCGCGGCCATGACGCCCGCGACGATGGCCGTGTCGAACACCGGGCCCTTCTTCGTGCGATGCCCGGTGCGCTTGAGTTCGCGCGCCACCGCCGGTGGTAGTTTGACCCAGGCCTCGGCGCTGGCTTCGCGCAGGCTGGCCTGTTTGCCGCCCACATCCACCATGGTGGGGCGATTGGCCGGGTCGAGGTGAGTGAGTCTGGAGACGCGCCTGGCCATTCAACCGCCGATGTAGTTCATTTCGACCTTGTGGAGGCCGGCGGCGTCGCGCAGCGAAGCGCGCATCTCGCTGTACCGGTCGCGACGCTGGCTCCACGCGCTGCGCAGGATCTCGAACAGATCGTCATCGCTGGCGCCGCCGCGCAGCGGCGCGCGCAGATCCGTGCCCACGGTGGCGAACAGGCAGGTGTACAGCGAGCCATCGGACGAAAGCCGCGCTCGCGAGCAGTCGCCGCAGAACGGCTGCGAGACGGACGAGATGAAGCCGATCTCGCCGGCGCCATCATCGTACGTGTAGCGCTCGGCGACTTCGCCCGGGTAGTTGCGCCCGCGCGCAGAGATGGGCCAGCGGGCATGGATACTGGCGGCCAGCTCGCGCGACGGCATCACCATTTCGGGCTTCCAGTGGTTGCGCGTGCCCACGTCCATGTATTCGATGAACCGTACGATGACGCCGGTGCCGCGGAAATGCGCCAGCAGGTCCATGGCCGTGTGATCGTTCACGCCGCGCTGGATGACGGTATTCAGCTTGATGGGTGACAGGCCGGCGCGGCGCGCGTGCTCGATGCCGTCCAGCACGTCGGCGACACCGGCGAATCCACCGCTCAGCTTCTCGAACACCTGCGGGTCGAGCGTATCGAGGCTCACGGTGATGCGGCCCAGGCCGGCGGCCTTGAGCTCGCTGGCGTACTTCGCCAGCAGCACGCCGTTGGTGGTGAGGGCGATGTCCTCGATGCCCGAGATCGAAGTGAGGTCGCCGATGAAATCCGCGAGGTTGGGCCGCAGCAGCGGCTCGCCGCCGGTGATGCGCACCTTTTTCACGCCGGCGCGCACGAACAGGCGCGTCAGGCGCAGCAGTTCGGCGAAATCGAGGCGCTCGCTGGACTTCAGGAAGCGATAGGAGTCGTGGAAGGTCTCCCGCGGCATGCAATACGGGCAACGGAAATTGCAGCGGTCCATGACCGAGATGCGCAGGTCGTGGATGGGCCGTTGCAGCGTGTCGAGCGGCGCGCGCCCTTGTGTCAGCGAGGCGAGCGGAATGATTTTTTCGTCGGGTCTCCTCATGTGCTCACCACGGGAAGAACCGCGCCACGAAGCCCTTCGGGAAAGTGCCCGGCCCCGGCGGCAGCTCGACGAAACCATCCGTGCCCGCCAGCGCCGTGAAGTCACCGGAGCCATTCGTGGGACAGGGCTCGGCGGACGTGCGCCCCCAGTCATCCGACTTGAGTTTCACCGGCATGTAGAAGGCCAGCGGCGCCTTTACTTCCACCGGCGCGGTTAGGGCGATACGCGGTGGGCCACCCGGCGCCTGGCCCATGGCGGCGCGCATTGCGGGCAATACATAGCGTGACAGGCATACCAGCGTGGACACCGGATTGCCGGGCAGCGCGAACACCGCAGGGCCCGACTGCGATACGCCAAACCACATGGGTTTGCCGGGCCGCTGTGCCACGTGGTGGAACACCAGGCTGACACCCAGCTTCTCGAGCACCTTGGGCACGAGATCGAGTTGGCCCATCGACACGCCGCCGGAAAGGATCAACACGTCGTGCGTGCGCAGGTGAAAGGCCAGGCGGTCGGTGAGCTGGGCCTCGTCGTCGCGCACGTGATCGTCGGCCACGCGCGTGTAGCCATGCTGGCGCAGCGCGGCGGTGATGCCATAGGCATTGGAACGGCGCACCTGGTGAGGCGCGATCTGTTCGCCGGGCTCGACGAGTTCGTTGCCCGTGGAAATGACCACGATCATCGGTTGCGCACTGACTCGTACGCGCGCCATGCCGGCGCCGGCCGCGATGGCGACTTCCGGCGGCGACAGCCGCGTACCCGCGCTCAACAGCAATGCACCCTGGCGGCAGTCCGAACCGCGGCGATGGATGTTCTGCCACGGTGTCACGGCCTTCTTGCCGATCTCGGCGAACTCGCCGTTGCGCGTGATCAGTTCCACGGGCACCACGGCGTCGCAGCCCTGCGGCAGCATCGCGCCGGTCATGATCTCGATGCACTCGGAGGGGTCGGCGAGTGTGCGCGGCGGGTCGCCGGCATTCTGCGTGCCGGTGACGCGCAGCCGCCCGGCGTTGCCGCTGGCGCCGGCGGTAGTCAGTGCGATGCCATCCATCGCGACGCGGTCGAAAGGGGGCTGGTCTCGTTCGGCGTAGATGTTCTCGCGCAGGATGGCGCCCGCCGCCTGCGTGAGCGGCAAGGACTCGATCGGCAGGCACGCGAGGTGCTGCTCGATCAGGGTTTCTGCCTGGGCTGGCGTCAGCATGCCGTTCAGGACGACTTTTTCTCCGCGGGGTTCCGGCCGTTCCACACCTTGAGCTGTTCGTTGAAGCGCGCGACGACGTCCTGCACTTCGGCCAGCGCCGCGTTTTCCTTCTGGGTGTGCATGCGCTCCATCTCGGCCTTCTGCTCCGCGGTGGCATCCGACTGCGTCGCGAGTTTCCGGTCGTACTCGGTCCGGATGCACACCAGGTAGGCGTTCATGTCCGCATCGTATTTCACGACCATGCCTTTCGCGCTCTCGATCTCGTCGCGCGTGGCCACGGAACCGTCGGGAAATTTTCCCGGAGCGAGGGGGTAGATGCAGGCCGCTTGCGCCTGGAGGACGGCGAATATGCCGCCGACGGCCAGGGCCGCGGTAAAGAGTTTCTTCATGGATATCGCCGTGTCCGTCGAACTGGATTGCCGCTATCTTCGGCTATTGATAATACTTGGGGTAGTCGGGGGATAAACCCTTGAAACGCCGGTGAATCCACAGGTATTGCGCCGGAATGCGGCGTACCTCGGCTTCAACCACGTGATTGAACCGCTCGGCGTCGGCCACCGCGTCGCCGGTGGGGAAGTTCTCGAGGGGCGGGTGGATCACACCCTTGTAACCGCCGCCGGGCAGCCGTTCGAAGAAGTAGGGCAGAACCAGCGCGTTGGTCATGCCGACGATGCGGGAGGTAGCCGTATTGGTGGCGGCCGGGATGCCGAACAGTCGCACCATCTCGGCGCCTTTCTTGCGAAAGCTCTGGTCGGGCGCGTACCAGACCACCTCGCCATCCTTGAGTGCGCGGATCAGCGTGCGCGCATCGTCGCGCGGAATCGCCCGGCGGGTCTGCACGGCGCGGCGCGAATGCACGAACTCGCCGATCAGCAGGTTCTTGGTGGGCCGGTACATGATGTTCAGCGGCATGCGCGCGGCCAGCGCGCGGCAACCGATCTCGATGGAATTGAAGTGCGCCGACAACAGCAGGACGCCGCGGCCGGTTTCCTGGGCCGCGCGCACGTGTTGCATGCCGTCCAGGTAGGTGATGCGGCGGATGCGCTTGTCCGACGACCACCAGCTGATCGCGGTCTCGAACAGCGCGTTGCCCAGGCCGGCGAAATGTTCGCGCAGGATCTGCCTGCGCGCCGCCGCGTCGAGTTCCGGCAGGCACAACTCGATGTTGCGGCGGGCGATGCGTTTGAACGGCGTCGGGAATAGATAGAAGAAGAACCCTACGCCGCGGCCCAGCAAATACAGAAAGCCCTGCGGCAGCGGCTCGAAGATGCGCAGCACGCCCAGGCCCAACCAGGTAGGCCAGTACTTGGGATGGAGATACGCCGCCTTCAACGCGTCATTTCTTCTTGCGTTTGTAGATCGGCTTGCCCGCGTGTCGGATCTGCTCGATGACCACGCGGTCGCGTGTGTAGACGTTCAGCTCGGTGCCGTCGGCAAAACACCAGATGTACTGGCTCAGGCGCGCATTGCCCTGCGACGCATCGGGTGGGCCGACTCTGGCGACGAGCTGGTCGTAGGTGACGTCGTCCGTGACGAACGCGAAATCTTCCACGCCGCTCGGGCGTATCGAGTCATCGGCCACGGCCAGCTCGATGAAGGAAGGATCGCGACTGCGTTTTTCCTTGCAGGCGGCCTGGGCGCCGGCCGCGCACACCGACATCAGCACACCGACCAGGAGAACTTTTCGCCGTCGCATGTTCATACCGGTCTTCACGCCGAGAAGGCGAAGCTCATGAACGATTGGTGCTTTTCGCCCGGACGCAGGATGCTGTTCGGGAAGTTCGCATGGTTGGGCGCGTCCGGGAAATTTTCTGGCTCGAGACAGACGCCATGCCAACCCGGGTACGCGGTGCGCAGGTGATACGCGCCGTACACCTGCACGCCCGGCAGGTTGGTCTTCACGCGCATGCGCACGCCACTCTGCGGTGAGTACACCTCGGCCGCGACGCGCGTGACATCGTCCAGCACCCAGCAGTGGTCGAAGCCCCGCGTCAGCGCGATCTGCGGATGCGAGGACGGCGGCGGCACGCGCAGCGCCTTCGGCCTGCGGAAGTCGAAAGGTGTGCCCGCCACGCGCGCGATCTCGCCGGTGGGCACCCGCGCCTCGTTGATGGGTAGATAGTGGCTTGCGGCCAGTGTCATCTTCCAGTCGTCGATGGGCACGCCCGGGTCGCCGGCCAGCGTGAAGTAGGGGTGCCAGGTGAAGCTGATGGGCGTGGACGCATCCGTGACGGCCTCGAATTGCAGCGTGAGCGTGTTCTCGTAGACGCTGATCAACGCGGTCACGTCGAGATTGCCCGGGAAGCCGTTCACCCCGGCAGGGGAGCGATGCCCCAGCTTGATGTAGGTGTTCTTGCCGCCGCCGATGCCCAGGACTTTCCACAAGTACTTGCCGAAGCCGACGGCACCGCCGTGCAGGGTGTTAGGGCCGTTGTTCGCGGTGAGCTTGTAATCCTGGCCATCGAGCGTGAACGCGGCGCCGGCGATGCGGTTGCCGAAACGTCCCACCAGCTGGCCCAGGTAGGAAGTGTCCTTCAGATAGGCCGCGAGGTCGGGCAATGACAACACCAGCGGTATGCGTCTGCCCTTTACCGGCAGGGTGAGGCTGCGCAGCGTGCCACCCAGCGTCAGTATTTCCGCCTGCAGCCCGTCCTCGGAACCCAGGGTGATGGTCTCGACCGCGCTGCCATCGGAGAGCTGGCCGAAGGGGCGCAGCACCAGGTTGCTGGCGGCACGTGCAGGCAGCGCCGCCGCGAATGGCAGCAGGGCGAGTGCGAAAGTATTGCGTCGGTTCTGGTCCATGGATCGATCATGCCTGAAGGTTGTCAGTACTTGCGGGTCTGGATGGCCTGGCGGGCCGTGTCCTGGGTGAAGACGGCTTCGTCGACGAAATGGCGCCTGGCGATGGGACGGCCGGACACCACTTCGGTCACGGACGTCATGAGCTGTGGCCCCATGAGCGGGTTGCATTCCACGGTGGCATTGAGCTTGCCGGCGATCATGGCTTCGAAGGCCGCGCGCACCGCGTCGATGGACACGATGCGGATGTCCTTGCCCGGGCGCAGTCCTGCGGCTTCGATGGCCTTGATGGCGCCGAGCGCCATGTCGTCATTGTGCGCGAACAGCACGTGTATCTGTGCTTTCGAGCCGGCCGGGGTCTTCGTATCGGCCAGCACCCGGGCCATCACGGCCTCACCCTGCGCGCGTTCGAAGTCCGCCGTCTCCGAGCGGATGATCCTGAATTGCGCGTGTTGCCCGATGATTTCCTCGAAACCTTTCTGCCGGTCCTGGGCGGGCGCGGCGCCCGCCGTGCCTTGCAGCTGCACGATGTTCACGGTCGATTTCGGGTCGGGAAACTGGTCCACCACCCAGCGCGCCGCCTTGCGGCCTTCTTCCACGAAATCCGACCCCAGGAAGCCCGCGTACAACGACGCATCGGCGCTGACCGCGCGATCCGTGAGGATGACCGGAATGCCGGCTGCCTTGGCTTCGAGGAGTACCGCATCCCAGCCCGTGGTCACCACGGGCGCGAAAGCGATCACGTCCACCTTGTCGGCGATGAAGCCGCGGATGGCGGCGATCTGGTTCTCCTGCTTCTGCTGCGCGTCGGAAAATCGCAGGTCGATGTTGCTGGTGGCCGCGGCGGACTTGATGGACTCGGTATTCGCGAGACGCCACGCGCTTTCCGACCCTATCTGACTGAAACCCAGCACGATGCGTTGGTCGTCATCCTGTTTGCGTGCGCAACCCGCCATTGCGATGGCCGCCAACGTGGCGATGATGATGGTGATGGAAAGCCGCGATGACGCCATCCTGTATCCCTCCGTGGCCCGCGTTCATAACGCGCGTGTGTCGTGCAGTCCCAGGCCGCCCGGCTCGATCACCAGGCGGTTGACCAGCGGCGCTCCCAGAGCCGGCAGGTCGACTTCGAATTCGTCGCCGGCCTGCGCCTGGATATTGTCGACGAAACTCACCGTGGCCGTGCCGAAGAAGTGCAGGTGCACGTCGCCCGGTACACGGTGCTGCTTGTACTTGAAGTGGTGGTATTCGAGGTTCGCGAAGGTGTGGCACATGTTGGCCTCACCCGTGAGAAAAGGCTTCTGCCAGATCACCGCGCCGTCACGGCGGATGCGGCTGTGCCCCGCGAGGTGCGCGGGCAGGACGCCCGTGTTGAGCATGGGACCCACGCCGCACTGGCGGAGCTTGGAATGGGCCAGCAGTAAATAGTTGCGGCGCTCGGTGACATGGTCGCTGAACTCGTTGCCGATGGCGAAGCCCAGCCGCACGGGCCGGCCGTGGTCATCGATGAGATAGAGGCCGACGAGTTCGGGTTCCTCGCCGTGGTCTTCCGCGAAGTCCGGCGACAGCAGCGCGCGGCCCGTGGCCACGACATTGCGGCCATTGCCCTTGTAGAACCATTCGGGCTGCATGCCGGGCGCGCTGCCATTGGGCTTGCCACCTTCCACGCCCCACTTGAACATCTTCATGGAGTCGGTGAGTTCGGCGGTACTCGTCAACTTGGCGTGCATGGCATCGCGCGCGGCGGCGCTGCCCAGGTGCGTGAGGCCGGTGCCCGAGACCAGGCAATGAGCCGGGTCCGCGTGTGAGAGCGGCGGCAGCAGGCGTTCGTCGCGCAGCAGGTCGAGATAGGCGATGGGTGCGTCCACGGGTTCCGCGCCCACGTATTGTTCGAGCGTCTTGCGTTCGCTGATGGCCTGGCGCGCGAGCTGCCAGGTAGTTTGATACCGGGACAGCGGATACACCGCGCCATTGGCTTCCACGCGCGCGACGCGCTCGTGACCGGCGTCGAGGAACTGCAGCAGCCTCATAACCAGCCGGCGTCCACGATGTATTCCTGCGCCGAGCAGGCGCGCGCGTCATCGGACGCGAGGAACAGCGCCATGGGCGCCACGTCCTCGGGGCGAACCTTGTCGGGCAGCACCTGGTTGCGTTTGATTTCTTCCTCGCCCTCGGGCGTGAGCCACTTGTCGATCTGGCGCTGGGTCATGATCCAGCCCGGCGTGATCACGTTGATGCGGATGCGGTGTTCGCCGAGCTCGGCTGCCAGGCCGCGCGTGAGCCCGATCACCGACGACTTGGCCGTGGTGTACACGGACATGTTGCGCCCCTTCGCGCCGTAAGAATTGCTGCCGAAGTTGATGATGGAGCCACCGCCCATCTTCTTCATCGCCGGCACCACCGCCTGGATGGCGAAGTAGGCCGGGCGCTGGTTCACGGCGATGCGCGCGTCGTAGTACTCCGGTGTCACGTCCATCAGGTTGTGGCGATCGTCGCTGGCCACGTTGTTGATGAGCACGTGGAAATCTCCCACCGCCTTCGCGGCATCACGAATGGCGCCTTGCAGGGCGGCGATGTCGGTGACGTCGACCCTGGCATACCAGGGGCGCGGCAGGGCTTCTTTCTCCAATCTATCCACCAGCGCACGCGACGGCGCTTCAGCGATGTCGACGAAAGCCACCAATGACCCTTGTCTCGCGAATGCTTCGGTAAGGCATGCGCCGATGCCCGAGCCACCGCCGGTGATGAAAACGCTTTTTCCGCGCAGGGAGGGATAGGTGGCCGAGCCCATGAGGGCGGCGGTGGAATCGCGACGATCGACGGGCATTCAATCCCCCGGAATAACCAAAAAGCGCTGCATTATAGTGTGCCCCTTCCAGGCACGGTGAGACAGCGCGGGGAAGAAACGCCTGCTCCGCCACGCGATTCGTGAGCCCCACGATGTTCCGCCGCGGCACGAAACCGATGTAGCGCGAGTCCGCGCTGTTGTCGCGGTTGTCGCCCAGCATGAAGTAAGTGTCTTCGGGCACGCGCAGCGGCCCGAAATACTCGCGCGGCGACGGGAAGGGCATGCGCAGGATGTCGTGATCGGGCAGGGCGCCGGACTCGCGCAGCACCACCGGCTCGCGTCCCTGGGTGACTTCCAGAAGGTCGTCGATCAGCGTGGCGTCACCCTCGTGGTATTCGGCACGCACGCCGTTGATGATGAGTCCGCGCTCGTCGGATTCGATGATGTCACCCGGCACCCCGACGACGCGTTTCACCAGCGTTCACCAGCGAGATGCCATCCACCGGCGAGTCGAACACGACGATCTCGCCACGTTGCGGGTCGCGGCCTTCGGTTATTCGAGTCAGCGTCCAGGGCAGGCGCAGTCCGAAGACATGTTTGTCGACCAGGATGCGGTCGCCTTCGATGATGGTGGGGTTCATGGAGCCCGTGGGCACCGTCATCCAGTCCGCCCAGGCCGAGCGGAACATGAGCATGAGCAGCAGGAAGGCGAAGGTGCCGCGGTATTCGCGCCAGAATCGATTCGCCCTGGACTTGGCTTCTGTTGAATGGGTCATTCATCCCTCCCGATGAAAGGTCTGGACCATGCGATGGGCGTGAGGTTCCGGATTGGGGATAGAATGCCAGCCCCGCGCGCCCGTAGCTCAGTTGGATAGAGCACCTGGCTTCGAACCAGGTGGTCGGAGGTTCGAATCCTTCCGGGCGCGCCATTTCAATTTGGGATGTGCCGGTGCCGGTGTTCGAGTGCTGGAGCAGCACACGGTGTGGTCGGGCAGTTCGACAACTCGGGCACCACAATAGATCCAATCGCCGCCGGACGAGCCCGAGTTGAACAAACGCGCGTAGCGCGTTTGGCCCGGAGCCGGCCAATGCCCTCATTCCCAGCGCCAAGTTGATCCGGCCCCCGGGGAACCTCCCGGGAACGTGACGACACTCACCAGCATTGAGGGGGTATGTCAGTCATGGAAACCACAGTAGCAACCAGTTCCGGCCCGCGACCCAATGCCTGGCGCGAACTTGGCGACCTGTCCGACGACAGCCTGGTCGAGCGGGCGCGCCAGCACGACCTGGCGGCTTTCGAAGCCCTGATGCGGCGACACAATCGGCGCCTTTTCCGTGTGACGCGCGGCGTATTGCGCGAGCTGATGATGCGCCGGCGTGCACCCGCGGATGCCGTCTCGCTCGACGAGGTGGGCGACGACGCACTGGTGGCCGAGGAGGCCGCGGCTTCCGACGCGCCTTCGGCGGATCAATTCGTGGAAGCCGCGCATGCGCGCGCGCTGCTCGAACACGCCATCGATGCGCTGCCCGACAATTTCCGCATGGTGTTCATCCTGCGCGCGGTGGAGGGCCTGGACGTGCGCGAGACCGCCGAGTCGCTGGGCGTCAATCTGAACACGGTGCGTACGCGGCTGTTCCGGGCCAACCGTCTGTTGCGTGGTGAACTGGCGAAACGACTGCACACCGAGAGCACCGAGGTCTTCGACTTCGGCTCCGAGCGTTGCGATGCCGTGGTCGCCGGCGTGTTCGCGCGGCTCTCGGCCTGAGCCGGTCGAGCTAACTACTCTGGCGCAAGCTCTTCGAGGGGAATCACCGGCGAGCGCTTGACCGTCTCCAGCACGATGGAAGAGGTCACGTCGCGCACGCCCGGTATGCGCAGCAGTCGCCGCATGGTGAAGTCCGAGAGAGCGTCGATGTCGCGCACGATCACGTGCACCAGGAAGTCCATCGCGCCCGTCATGGTGTAGCAGGCCAGCACCTCGGGGCGATCGATGAGCGTGCGCCGGAACCGCTCCACGATCTCGTCGGAATGCTGCTCGAGCTTGATC
>JAQSWD010000091.1 GCA_029266835.1 Steroidobacteraceae bacterium | reverse complement strand
AGCAACATGTCCGAGTGATGGCGCAACACGTCGCTGCCGGGGTCGGCGGCCAGCGGCGCGATCCACAGGCGAGGGCGCAGGCCCTGAGCGCGGATGGCCTTCACGAAGGCGCGCATGTCTTCGTCGCCGCGCGGAAATTTCTTGCGGTCGATGTACCAGTCGCCCTCGTTGTTCTGCCAGCCGTCATCGAGTACGGCCCACTGGAACCCGAGTTCGCGTGCCTTGGGCAGCGTGTTCACGATCTGCTCCACGGTGAACTCGCGTTCATAGCCCCAGGCGCACCACACGGGCTCGAAGGCGGAGTCCGGCGCGCGCGGCGCGACCACGCCCTCCTGCTCGAGGAATCTGCGGTATTGCGTGAGCGGCGAGAAATGATCGCCGGTGTGCGCGACCAGGAAGGTGCGGTCCGTGGACAGCACCTGTCCTGGCTCGAGAGTGACCGGTGCCGTGCTTTCGATGGCGACGCTGGCGCCGCGCGCGGTCTTGCGCACCGGCAGGTCCAGCAGGCGCGGCAGCGTCGCGACGGTCTTCGTGCGTGGCGCCCGAAAAGCTCCAGAAGCCACCGGGCGCGTCTGCGAGTTCATGGGCGGCGTTGCGCCAGCCGATCACTTCCAGCGGCGTGTTACCGCTGGAGCCTTTGTATCGATAGTGAACCTGTAGCACCGCCAGGCCGGGAAATTGCTCGAAGAACGTCACTTCGACGCGCTTTTCGATGCCCTCCGGTGAGTTGCCGGTGATGACATGGCGCCGGGCTGGGCCATGCGGGCCCGTGCCCGGCAGGTCCTCATGCGAGTGCGATGCGAACCGGAAGTCCTCGACCACCCGGTCTTTGAGCAGCAATGCCTCACCGGCTTGATAAGGAGTGAGCGGCTTTCCCCGGAACATCACGCGGGTGCGCAGGGATCCATCGAACAGCAGCGCCAGTGTGCCGTCGGCGGCGGTTCTATTGCCCGCCGCGGCCCCCATGGCTGCGTTTGCCCACGGAAACGATGCCAAAGCGAAACTTCCAGAGAGGAATTTGAGCGCGTTTCGGCGGCCGGAATGGGGCATGGGTGAGGCTTCCGAGGGATTTCGGGATCATTCTGAGTCAGCGTTCTGGTTGATGCAATAGTTTTGTTGCGATATGTTCCAGTTAAGTTTCGTTTTATATCGAGGGCGTCATGGCCTGGATTTCACGACTGTTGCTGGCTGGAGCGCTTTTTCTTGTTGCGGCCTGCGCGTCATCAGCGCCGCCCGAGAAGCCTTACTCGATGGAAGACTTCGCGAACGTGCGCAAGCTGGATGCGCATGTGCACATGAACGTCACCACACCCGAGTTCCTCGAACAGGCGCGCGCCGATGGGTTCGAGCTCATGGCCATCAATGTGGATTACCCGGATTTTCCGCAACTCGCCGACCAGCGCGCGGCGGCTCTCGCGCAGGTGAAGGCCGACGCGCCACGCGTTCACTGGGCCACCACGTTTTCGATGCACGACTTCGGCAAACCGGAATGGGCTTCAGGCGTGCTCGCGCAACTCGATCAGGATGCGAAGCAGGGCGCCAAGGCCGTCAAGATCTGGAAGAACGTGGGCATGGCGGAGAAGGACGCGGCGGGCAAGCTGATCATGCTCGACGACCCGGCGATTTCGCCCGTCGCCGAGCACATCGCGAAGCTGGGCATCACGCTGATCGGCCACCAGGGCGAGCCGCACAATTGCTGGCTGCCGCTGGACCAGATGACCACCGACAACGACCGCGAATATTTCCGGAACCACCCGCAGTACCACATGTACCTGCATCCCGAGATGCCGGGCTACGAAGACCAGATCCGGGCGCGCGACAATTTCGTCGCGGCGCATCCGCAGTTGCGATTCGTGGGCGCGCACCTGGGTAGTCTGGAGTACGACGTGGCTCGCATCGCCGCCTTCCTCGACCGGTATCCCAACGCCTCGGTGGACATGGCCGCGCGCATGAGCCAGGTGCAGTACCAGTCGGTGCGCGACCTCGCGAAGGTGCGCAACTTCTTCATCAAGTACCAGGATCGGCTTCTCTACGGGACGGATCTCACGATGAACCCCGGCGACGATGCGCAGGAATTCAAGCGTTCCGCGCACGACGTGTGGACACGGGACTGGCGCTACCTGGCCACCGGCGAAAGCCAGCGGGTGGAGATCATCGACGCGGATGTGCGCGGGCTGGCCCTGCCGCGCTCGGTGATCGACAAGATCTACTACCAGAACGCACGGCGCGCCTTCGCGCTGTAGCGCGGCGCGCTCAGGCGGTCTGCACTTCCACGCCTAACTGCTGCATGGCCGAGACGATCTCCGCCGGGGCGTCTTTATCCGTGATCAGCAGGTCGAGTTCCGCCACCGCGATGATGCGGTGAAGGCAGACCTTGCCGAACTTCGAGCTGTCGGTGATGGCGACCACCGAGCCCGCGTTCTCCACCATCTTGCGGTTGAGCAGAGCTTCCGGCTCGAAGTGCGTGGTGATGCCGCGCTCGAGGTCGAAGCCATCCACGCCCAGGAACAGCCGGTCCACGTGCAGCGCGTTCAAGGCTTCGACGGTGAGCCCGCCATAGAAGGACATGCTCTTGCGGCGCAGCTCCCCGCCCAGCATCACCAGGTTGATGTTGCTCTTTGGCGCCAGCGAGGACAGCACTCCGAAATCATTGGTGACCACGGTCACCTCGGTATTGGGCAGGGCTTCGGCCAGCTGGATGCCGGTGGTGCCGGAATCGATGACGATGGTGTCGCCGGGCTTCACCAGCGCGGCGGCGAGCTGGCCGATACGGCGTTTCTCGTCCAAGTGCGAGGTCCGCTTGGCTTCGTAAGGCGCCTCGGCCACCGGGCCGCCGACCACCTTGCTGTCGATGCCACCGCCATAGGCCCGCGCCATGACGCCACGCTCGGACAGGAAACGCAGATCCTTGCGGACGGTCTGCATGCTGACGCCGAAGCGTTTCGCGAGCGAAGTCACCTGCACGCTGCCGTGCTGGCGGACGAGTTCGCTGATCTGGAGGCGGCGCTGGCTTGTATCGCGGGTGGCGGTCATCGGAACTCCTTGTAGAACAAGCATGCCGAATTTCGTTTAATTTCGCTATTGATGCGAAAGGAAACCTGTACTAGGCTAGGTTTCGTTTAGTTGCGTAACCTTTCTCTTGGCTCTTCGGGCCAAATTTCGGAGATAACAATGATTACCGCGCACCTGACCAAAACACTGCTGTCCCGGAGCATCGCGCTCGCGTTGTGCGTACCTTCCGGCGCGGCACTGGCGCAGAACGCGCCGGCGGGTAGTGAGACGCCCGAGAGCATGGAGACCGTGGTCGTCTCCGGCGTGCGCGCCAGCCTGGGCAAATCCGTCGACCTCAAGCGCAGTGCCGGCACGGTGCAGGATTCGATCAGTGCCGTGGAACTCGGCAAATTTCCCGATGACAACGTCGCCGATTCACTCGGCCACATCACCGGCGTGGCGATTTCGCGCACCGCGGGCGGCGAGGGCCAGAAGGTCAGCGTCCGCGGCCTCGGCCCCGAGTACACGCTAACTACCTTCAACGGCCGCATCCTGGCCACCGACGGCGCTGGCCGTGATTTCGCCTTCGACGTGCTGCCCGCCGACGTGATCAGCGGCGCGGACGTCATCAAGGGCGCGCAGGCTTCGTTGTCGGAGGGCGCCATCGGCGGCCTGGTCAACCTGCGCTCGGGCAGCCCCTTCGACCAGACGGGCCAACAGGCCATTGCGCGCCTGGAAGGCGACCGCAACCTGATGTCGGAGCTCAACGGGTACAAGTTCTCGGGCGTCTACAGCAACACTTTCGCGGACGACACCTTCGGCTTCCTGGTGGGCGTGGTGTACGCCGAGCGCGAAGATCGCACCGACATCGCCGGCAACGACGGTGGCTGGACGCGCAATCCGGATCCGAACGACGAGAGCTGGCTCTGGGGCAATGCCTGGGGCGGCAACATCGATCCCAACGGCAATGGCGAGCTGGACGAAGACGAGTACGGCCTCATCGGGCCCGGGCAATTCCGCGTGGGCTCGGTGCTCGAGGAAAAGAAGCGCCGCGCCGTCACCGCCAAGCTCGAATGGCGCCCCAGCGACAACGTGCGCATCGTGGCTGATGGACTGAAGACGCGCCTCGATTCGCCGCAGGTAGGCTTCCAGCAGTCTTACTACCCGCTGTTCGCGCCGGATCGCTGGTCGGACATGACCATCGAAGACGGCATCGTCACGGGCTTCACCATGAACAACCCGGATCCGGAGCTGGCTCTCAACCCCGAGCTGCTCAACGTGACCGAGCACCGCGTCGTCGACACCGATCTGTTCGGCCTGAACGGACAGTGGGACGTGAACGATTCGCTGTCATTCAACGCCGATGTCTACCGCTCCACCTCCAAGCGTTATTCCGGCGGCCAGGACACCTACGTGGTGTTGCGCATGAACCAGCCCAATGTTGCGCAGATCAACCTGGGCGGCGCGGAAGTGCCGAATGTCTCGGTGGACTTCGACGACGGCCGCGATCTGGCCGGCGGACTCGCCAATGGCGACTTCGACGGGTCCGACTTCAACACGCACTACATGGAGCTGCGCGGCGACGACATCGAAGACAAGATCACCGGTGGCACCGTGGGCGGCAAACTCACCTTCGAAAGCGCCATCAAGGCGCTGCACTTCGGCGTGTCGATCACCGACCGCAAGAAGTCGCGCGACCTCGTCAATAACACGCTGAACGGCGGCGCCGACTACTACTCGGGTGAAAACGCCATCGTCGTGGGTGACCTCGGCGGGAACGTGCTTTCGCACTCGTTCAACCTGCCGCACTTCATGAACGAAGTGGGCGCGAGCTTCCCGCGTACCTTCCTGGCCTTCGACGTCCCCAACTACCTGGCCGCGCTGGCGGAGTACGACGGCAATGCGCGGCCCACGGGCGGCACCTACGATTTCTCGAACGCGGCGCCGCAGTGGAACCCGCTCGAGAGTTATCGCGTCACGGAGAAGACCACGGGCTTCTACCTGCAGGCGGACTTCGGCGGCGAGCGCTGGAGCGCGGATGCCGGCGTGCGTTTCGTGAAGACCAAGACCACGGCGCAGGCCTGGGACGCACCGATTCTCAGCATCACGGAGAACGGGCCGTTCAACTACACGGCCAACTACGCCGACCCGACGCCGATTTCGCAGAATGGCGACTACAACTTCGTGCTGCCCTCGGCGAATTTCACCTGGCGCTTCACCGACGACCTGCAGGTTCGCCTGGGCGCGGCCAAGACAATGGCGCGTCCGCCCGTGGACAAACTCGCGCCCACCAACACCACGGCCAGCGTGTCCTGGGGTGAATTCACGCAGATCTACGGCGGCAACGTCGACCTGAAGCCGTACTCGGCCAAGCAGATCGATGTCTCCGCGGAGTGGTACTTCGCCGAGAACTCGATCTTCAACGTGGCCGTTTTCCAGAAGCGCATCGAAAACCAGATCACCAGCAGCTGGGAGCCGGGCCAGGACATCGGCGTGCCGGGCTACCTGTTCAACATCAGCCGGCCCATCAATGGCGACCATGCCAAGGTGCGGGGCGTCGAAGTCGGCGCGCAGCATTTCTGGGACAACGGCCTGGGCCTGCGCGCGCAATACACACGCAACTCGTCCAAGAGTTTCGTGGCGGGTGAGGAGCGGCCTCTGGAAGGCATCGCACCGTCGGTGTATTCGATCTCGGCCATGTACGAGCGTGGCCCCTGGTCGCTGGGCGCCACGGCCGACCACACGGATGGCTTCGTCACCGCCATCAACGTGCTGGGCGCCGGCTTCAACGAGCAGGCGGACGACATCACCTGGGTCACGGCGCATGCGTCGTACAAGATCAACGACTCGATCAGCGTGTCGCTCGAAGGGCAGAACCTGCTCGACGAAGCGCAGACCTACAGCATCAACGGCAATCCGTTGCTGTCGCAGGGCTACTACCGCTATGGCCGGTCGTTCAACCTGGGTGTAAGCGTGAGGTTCTGAGCGTTCCCGCCGGGCCGCGTCCGACGCTCCTCCACGTCGGGCGCGGCCTTCCCTTTTATTGAATCCGACCCGGCGTCGATCCAATATCCGGCTCTTCTCAAATCGGGAGCAGCTCCATGGATCGATCCGCCGCGTCTTGCATCCTCGCCCTCATCGCCGGGGTGTCCCTGGCCGCGTGCTCGAAAACCGCGGAAGAGCCATTGCCCGCACCCGCGCCCGCTGCGGCCGCGGCGCCGGTCGCCGATGCGGCGCCGTCCAACAGCCAGTCGTTCAAGATCGGCGAGTTGACAGCCGTCGCGCTGCGCGATGGCGGCCTCGAGCCGCCGAACGACAACCAGGTGTTTGGCGTGGGACTGAAGCCCGAGGACGTCGCCGCCGTACTCAGCGCGAACAACCTGCCCACGGACAAACTATCGCTCAGCGTCCAGCCGCTGCTGGTCAAGACGGCGGATCGCGTTCTGTTGTTCGATACCGGCGCGGGAAGCCTGTTCGGCCCTGGCACCGGAAAAATCGGCGCGTCGCTGGCCGAGGCGGGTGTCGACGCCGGCAGCATCACCGACATCTTCATCTCGCATTCGCATGGCGATCACATCGGCGGGCTGGTGAACGCCGAAGGCGCGCTGGCGTTTCCGAACGCGGCCATCCACCTGAGCAAGCCGGAATGGGATCACCTGTCAGGGCAGCAGAACATGGCTGCGCTGGCTTCGGCGATGAAACCCAGGGTGCAGGCATTCGCGCCGGGCGCGGAGTTGATCCCGGGCGTGGTGACGGCCGTGGAGATCAAGGGCCACACGCCGGGTCACTCGGGGTACCGGATCACTTCGGGCGCCGATTCGCTGCTTTACGTTGGTGACTCGATGCATCACTACGTGGTGTCGGTGCAGAAGCCGGAGTGGACCATCGCGTTCGACGGGGACAATGCCACCGCGACGGCCAGCCGCATCGCGCTGTTGAACGAGCTCGCTGCCAGCGGCCAGCGTGTCTACGCCGTGCATTTCCCGTATCCCGGACTCGGCAAGATGGAGAAGCGTGGCGAAACCGTGGTCTGGGTCGCGGAGTGACCTGATCGCGGCGCTACAACGAGCCGGAACTCGACTCGTCTTCCCAGACGGCGCGCGTCTGCCAGTTGAAGTGGATGGTGAGCACGCGGGCCACGAAGAAGGCGCCGACCGTGATCCAGGCGGCCAGCGCCGTCGACAGCTCGAACTGCAGGGTAATGAGTAGATAGAGCCCGCAGGCGATGAACAGCGTGATGGACTGGTATTGTCCCGGCCTCATCAGCGTGGGGATGTCGCGCACCACCACGTCGCGCAATACGCCGCCGGCCACTCCATTGGCCACGCCCACGAACAGCACGGCCACCGGGGGCAGGCCGGCGTTGCTGGCCAGCTGCATGCCGAACACGGCAAATACCGGGGTGCCCAGCGCGTCGATGTAGTCGACGATCTTGCCCACCGTCACCGGGCCGATCAGCTTCCGGAGGTAACGCGCGAACACCGACGTGACCACGCTGGCGCAGAACACCATGGTGAGATACATCGGGTTGACCAGCGCGATCGGCGTGCGATTCAGGAAGGCCGCGTCGCGCAGCAAGCCGCCACCCAGCGCCGCCAGCAGCGCCACGATGAACACGCCGGTGATGTCCAGCCGTTTGCGGATGGCCACTATCGCGCCGCTCACCGCCCAGGTGAACGTGGCGCCGTAGTCCAAGAAAAGCGGAACCTGGAATGCCGTGTCGGTCATGAAGGTCAGAGACTGCCAAGCCGGACGCGCCGGCGCCAGCCCGTCAATCCGATGAACTCGCCGAACACACGTTCGCTCAGCGTCAAGGCCTGTGGGGAATGCTGGTGCGTGTCACGCAGGATGTGCTCGAGGTGGTGTTCCGGCCCGGCGGCTTCCGCCTCGGCGCGATACTCCGGCACGTGCAGCCACCGCTGGATGAGCTGCAGGTCCGCCTCGAGGTGGAACTGCAGGCCGTAGGCGCGATCGCCGTAGCGAAAGGCCTGGTTGGGGCAGGTGGGAGTGCTGGCCAGGTGCACCGCGCCCGGTGGCAGGTCGAAGGTGTAGGCATGCCACTGGAACACATGATGATCGGCGATGTGCCGGCAGAGCGGGTCACCGCCGGCCGCCCCCGTGGCATGGAGGCGATACCAGCCGATCTCGCGCACGTTGTTGGGTTGCACGTTCGCGCCCAGCGCGGCGGCCAGTAGTTGGGCGCCGAGGCAGATGCCGAGGATGGGGATGTCGCGCGCCAGGGCGTCGCGGATGGCGGCGATTTCCGCGGCGAGATGCGGGTAGCGATCCTGCTGGTCCACGTTCATCGGCCCGCCGAGGACGATGAGCCCGTTGTAACGGCTGACATCCGGCTTCAGCTCGGGTTGGCGGGAGAAATTGACGTAGCGGATGCGGAAGCCCGCCTTGCGCAGCATGGGGTCCAGCACGCCCAGAGGTTCGCGGGCTGAATGCTGAAACACGAGGAGCTTGCGCATGATGGCGCGCGGATTGTGCCATGCGCGCGCTGAAATTTCCCTGCTTCGGGACGCGACGCCACGTTCGGGACATACCTCTTCAGCGCCATTTTATTTCGCGCGATTCGCGTATACCGTTCACTGACACGAGAAGGGGCGAACGATGAACACCACCACAGAAACGATTTCCGCGTCTAACCACTCACCCTGGCGGCTGGTGCTGCTCGGCGGCTTCCTGGGCGGACTCGCGGACTTCATCTACCCCACCGTCAAGACGGTGATGGGCGGCGGTCCGTGGACGCAGCCATGGAAAGGCGTGGCCGGCGGACTGATCGGCCAGGCGGCGCGTGACGGTGGCATGGAGGTGGTGCTGCTGGGTGTCTTCCTGCATTTCTTCATCTGCATCGCGGCGGCCGCCATCCTGTACCTGGTGGTGCGCCAGCTGAAATGGCTGCCGCGCAACTGGTTGCTGCTCGCCGTGATCCATGGCGTCGGCGTGCTGCTCACCATGAATTACGTCATCCTGCCGCTGTCGAAGATAGGGCGCGGCATTTATCCGCTGGAATCGCTGCACGTCCATGCCTTCTGGCACATCGTGCTGGTGGGCCTCGCGGCCGGCTTCTTCGTTTCGCGCGCGATCAGGCAAACCGAGGGGCGCTGATCGGCGTGAAGGTGCATGGTGGCCGTGTACACTCACGGCCACCATGTACAAACTCCACGCATTCGCGCAGTCGGGCAACGCATACAAGGTCGCGCTGCTGCTGCAGGCATTGAAGCTGAGCTGGTCCCCCGTCCATCTGCCGTTCTCGGAATTCGCCGGCGGCATCCAGCGTTCCGAATCCTGGCGCCAGGATGTGAACGTCATGGGCGAGTTGCCCGTGCTGGAAGTGGATGGCCGCAGGCTCACCCAATCCGCCGCCATCATGCTGTTCCTCGCGGACAAACATGGCGCCTACGGCGGCGCCAACGCCGACGAACGTCAGGAAGTGATGCGCTGGCTGTTCTTCGACAACCACAAGTTCACGAGTTATCTCGCCACGCTGCGGTTCATGAAGTCCTTCTTGCCCACGGAGCCGCATCCGGAGGTCATGAAGTTCCTGCGCGGGCGCGTCGACAATGCCTTCGGCATCGCCGAGAAACATCTGTCGACGCGCGAATACGTGGTGGGATCGCAGCCCACCATCGCCGACATGTCCATGTGCGGATACCTGTATTACCCCGCGGACGAGAGCGGTTACGACATCGCTCGCCAATATCCGGCGATGGCGGCCTGGCTCGAGCGCCTGAAGGGGCTGCCGGGCTGGAAACCGCCCTACGAGCTGTTGCCGGGCGAGCGTGTCGCTCCAAAGTGGTGAGGCGCTGATCGCATCGCTTCAGGGTGGTGCGTGCCCAATGGCTTGTTGACGCAGGCAAGTTGCCTGACTAGTTTCACCGGGACCACCACGGGGAACTAACATGAAAGAAGAAGACTTCAGCGGAAAGTCCGGCACTCGCATCCACTTTCGAAGCTGGCGCCCGGCGGCGCCCAAGGCGGTGGTGGTCATCGCCCACGGCGTGAACTCGCACGGCGGGCAATACCTCTGGACCGGCGGGCAACTCGAAGCCGCGGGCTTCGCCGTGTACGCCATCGATCACCGCGGGCGCGGGAAGTCCGAAGGCGCGAGGTTCTACGTGGACGATGTGTCCGACTACACCGAAGACCTGGGCACGCTGATCAACCTGGCGAAGTCGCGCGAACCCGGACTCAAGGTCTTCTTGTTAGGCCACAGCGCTGGGGGCGTGATCGGCTGCACCTGGGCGCTGGATCACCAGGCGGAAATCGCGGGGTTCATCTGCGAGAGCTTTGCCTACCAGGTGCCGGCGCCGGCGCCCGTGCTGGCGCTGGTCAGGCTGCTGGGCAGGCTCGCGCCGAAGCTGCCGGTGCTCAAACTACAGATGAAGGATTTTACGCGTGACCCGGCCGCGCTCGCGGCGCTGGAAGCGGACCCCCTGTGCAAGGGTGAGATTCAGCCCGCCCGTACCGTGGCGGCTCTGCTCAAGGCCACCGACCGCATGAAGGCCGATTTCGGCACGCTCAAGCTTCCGCTGCTCATAATGCATGGCACGCTCGACAAGGCCACCGTGCCCGCGGGCAGCGAGGAGTTCCACGCCGCGGCAGGGTCTTCGGACAAGACACTCAAACTATACGAAGGGCATTTCCACGATCTGCTCAACGACATCGGCAAGGAGCAAGTCCTCGCCGACATCATCGCGTGGATGGATGCGCGCTGAGACTCTGCCCCGCGTCAGTGCCTGGATCTGCCGATGGCTGCCGGCGTCTCGGTATGCGCGACGCATTGCCAGCGATCGCCGTTCTTGACCCAGGTGGAGGTGTCGTTCACTTCCTGCGTGGTGCCCTTGTTCTTGCCATTGCCCATGTCGCGCGGTGAAACCGTCTGCTTGACGTGGTAGCTCAGGATGGCGGTGATCTCATTGGGGAACACCACCTTCATGTCACTGAGTTCGAAGTCGCTGAGCACCAGGGGCCCCTGTTCCGCCATCCTGCGATATTCCTCGCGATCGAACTGGATGGCGCCATGCGAACTGACCATGAGCGCGGGTTCGCTGAGCAACTCGGCGGCGGCATCCGAATCACCGTCCACGATCGACTGCCAGAATTTCATCTCCAGCTCGATGAGTGTTTCGCGCGATGGGGCCATGCGTCGCTCCTTTGCGAGGGTTATAGCGATGGTTGCGCCATTGTCGCGAAGCCGGTCCGGAAGGCGGTAAGACCGGGATTGAAACCCCGGTAAGGGTGCGCTGACTTCGGATGCAACCGCCGGCCCGTTGAGCGCATCCTCTGGCTCCGATGCCGGAAACCAGCGCAGAATTGCCGGGGGTTTTCTTCGACCACTGCAGCAGGGCCGCTGCCGTCAGCGGATTGCTGATCGGGGCGGCCTGGTTGCTGCTGCGGCGTGGAGGGGGTTGTTAGCGCACGCGTTCGCTGTCGCCCACTTCACCGCGCCACGCGCCGGTCTCGACGCCGCGGGCCTCGATGAACTGCTTGAAGTCCTTCACCGTGTTCTCGACTCGTGACGTGAAGATGCCCAGGGCGTCGCCCACGTTCTCCACCAGGCCTTCCGGGTTATATGCCATCACCAGTCGCACGCGCGTGCGTTCGGCATCGAGCGGTTCGAAGCGAACGGTGCCCGCGTTCTCGGCGCCGCCCACGCTCTTCCAGGAGATGCGCTTGTCGGGTTCCTGCTCGGTGATCTCGGCCTCCCATTCCTTTTCCTTGCCCCAGATCTCGGCGCGCCAGTGCAGGTGGGTGTCGTCGAGCTGGCGGACCTCCTTCACGCCTTCCATGAAGAAGGGGAATTCCTCGAACTGCGTCCACTGGTTGTAGACCGTGCTGAGGGGGCGATCGACTTCGATTACTTTTTCCACGCGTTCCATGGGCACTCCTTTTCTCGAATAGGTCCTCTTCTGGGCCCCGGAGCGTAGAGGAGTTCGTGGCGGACTGGACCGGGAGAAGGCCGCGGCCGGGCGTCAGACGACGCGGGTCAGGATTCGCCGGAACGGCGGCGCGCGAAACGCAGCGCTACC
>JAQSWD010000009.1 GCA_029266835.1 Steroidobacteraceae bacterium | reverse complement strand
CGCGCTCGGTTCCAGTTCGACCAGGCGATGACCGCGAACGGGCTCAAGGGTACGCGCATGGACGATTTCGATTCGTACGGCCTGCAGGCGCTGCGGGATAACCAGTACCTGGTGACCAGTGGCGGGGCGTACCTGCTGGGCAAGGACGGCCAGCCGGTGGTGATCGACACGTCGATTGCTCCGCCGCCCGTTGTCGCGCCGGCACAACGCCAGCAGTCGATGACGCAGGGGGATAACCCGCTGGCGTTCGGGCCTGAGAACAAGTTCCAGCCGAGCGATGACGCGCCGAGCGTGTACGCATCCGCCGCAGAATGGGCCGAGTACCGCAAGAAGAAGGGCGCCCAATGAGCTATTTCGACACCGACCCGCGCGCTCAGGCCGACCTGCTGGAGCGCGCTCGGCAGAGCCCGGTGCTGATGCCTGGCGCAGGCGTGTTCGAGGGCGCCGGCACTGCCACGTACAAGGGTCTGCTGCAAGGCGTGATCGCTCAGCCGGCGCTGCTGCTGGGGGATGCGGTGACGCCTACGCTGCGCCCGGTGGCGAGCGCAATCGACAACCTGTTCGGCGGCACGACCGCGAATGACTGGCTGACTGGCGAGCAGCGCAAGACGGTTACAGCCGTGCGCGACTTGATGCCGGGTGACGACGTCGGCCTGGCCGGGCAGCTTGGCTACGGGCTAACGAGCACGCTCCCCGGGGCGATTGCCGGCACGATCGCGGCGGGCCCGGGCGGCGGCGCTGCTGTTGCCGGCTCGCTGACCGGGTATTCGTCGTTCCGTGTGGCTCAGGAAAAGGGCGTCGACACGGCTACTGCGTTCGGCCAGGGCACGATTGAAGGCGCCGCGATGGCGGCCGGCGTGCTGCTGCCTGGGTCTGTGGGCACGAGCATTCTGAAAAGCATTGGCGTTGGCGTCGGCGGCAACGTCGGCCTAGGCGTCGTGCAGCGCGGCGCTGTCGGGTCGTTGCTCGAGGCCAACGGTTACCCGGAGATGGCGAAGCAGTACCAGGCGTTCGACCTGGAGTCGATCGCTGTAGACGCTGTCCTGGGCGGCGCGTTCGGCGTGCTCGGCGCATCCACGAACGCGGGCGCCCGTACGCCGGCAGGGGTGCCAGTGACTGACGCGGCGCTGGCTGCGAAGGCGAAGCAGCACCTCGAGATCGAGACGGCGCCAGGCGTTCCGGTCGACCCGGCATCGCGCTCGGCTCACTCGAAGGCGATCACGAAGGCAATCGAGGACATCGCTAACGACAGGCCGGTTGACGTGTCGCGCACTGGTGTCGCCGAGGCGGAGTTCCTGGGCACGCGCACCGAGGTGCAGGCCGCCGTCCGTACAGTCGTCGAGGATCTGGCCCCGCTCGGCCGCGTGCTAGACGAGGTGGAAACGCTGCGGGCGCAGGTCCGCGCGCTGGGGCTCGAGGCCCCGGACGAGCCGATGTTCACTGGCGCGCCTGTTCGCGCGGCTGAGATGCCGGCCACACCGCAGCCGGCGACGGTCTGGTACAGCGGGGCGCCCGTTGGCCTGACCGAACTCGACCCCGCGCTGGCCCGCGCCGGCAATCGCTACGGGCGTGGCGTATACCTGGGCACTGATGCCGGGTTCACCGAGACGTACTCGCGCGGCCAGTTGGATTCGACCGGCGCGCGCGGGCAGGGCGGCGCGACGTACGAAGCGACGTTCGCTCCCGTGAAGCCGTTCAACGCCGACGCAGTGATGCCGCGCGCAGATGCCGAGCGCGTGCTGACGGATGCCGGCGCGACTGTGGCGCAGATCCGCGAGTTGCTTGGCGCGAAACCGAAGGTCGGCGGCAGCACGGTGTTCGACGCACTGACGAAGCTGAAGGGAGACCGAGACGGCGCGTCCGAAGCACTGGTCGCGCAGGGCTATGACGCCGTGTTGTTCAAGGACAACAGGGGCGCGCAGTTGGCGGTGTCGTACGGGAAGGTGCCAGTCCGCGAAAGCACGGCTGCGCCGAAGCCGGCAGAGGCGAAGGCAGTCGTCAGCGAAGTGTTCGGCGAAAAGGCGCTGGCGCTGGTTGACGACCATATCGAATCGCTGGCCCTGGTGGCGAAGGAAGTCGACGGCGCGCGCGCCGAGATGGAGCGTGGCACGTTGCCTGAGCGCGACATCACGCCGCACCTGGACGCCGCTCTGGAACTCGTACCGCTGGTGCGCGATGGCCGCTCGGTGGATTCGATCGTGGATGGTACGGACCTGTTCTCGCAGCCTGCCGGCCCTGAGTCGCTGGCGCTGCTGCGCGCAGTCGAGTCGGGGAAGGATCTCGGCGATGTGATGGCGCGGTACACGGACAACGTTCGCAAGCAGGGAAACCCGCAGCTCGCCGATACGTTCGATGCTCCGTCGCCCAGCCGGGCCGCGCTGCTGGCAGCGGCGATTGATGAGAAGCCGGTGAAGGTGGATCGTGAGGCGAAGGCTGTCGCTGAACGCGACTCCGGGGCCGAGTTGGAACTGGTGCCGATCGAGAAGCCCGCCGATCCGATCAGCGAGGCCGACACCGCAGCCGTCGCCCAGGTCATGGAGTCCACCCCGAATGCACACGTCATGGACGACGACGGACAGATGCGCGTCGCCGCCGTTGCGCTGGCCGAAGCTGATGCGACAATCAAACAGGCAGAGTCCGACGCTGCGGCATTCCCTGCCGCTGTCTCCTGCTTCCTCCGAGGGTAAGTAATGCGCGCACGTTGCATCCAAGCGGTACAGCAGGCCGCCGGCCGAACCATGACTCAGGCCGAGATCAAAGGCATTGAGGACCGTATCTCGCGCCACATGCGCCAGCTTGCGCGCAAAGACCCGGCTGCATGGTCGCAGATGTCTCAGGCCCAGCAGATGGACGCGGCGGCGAAGGAAGCCGTCACCGAGCTGACGTTCGAGGCGCAGCAGCAGAAGTTCCGTCTCGAGCGCACAATTCTGACGAAGGACCGGCTCGACCGCGAGACGAGCGGATGGGCCGGCGGGCGCATGGATGCGATCAAGCGCAAGGTCGCATCCGTCACTGACGGCAAGGGCTCGTTTCGATCCATCGAAACACTGGCGACCGCGATCCGCGCCGACGCACTGCGCCGTATCCAGGACGTGTTTGACCAGCTCGACCCGCGCATGTTCGGCCTGTTCGAGAACAATGACGGCGTCATCGCGTTCACCCGGGCGCTGTACGGCCAGCGGAATGGCATCGACCCGAAGATCGTGAAAGCGGCTGAAGGCTGGCTGGAAGTGGCCGACAGCATGCGCGAGCAGTTCAACAACGTCGGCGGCAAGATCGGCAAGCTCGAGGATTGGGTGATGCCGCAACATCACTCGCAGATCAAGGTGGCGAAGGCCGGCGCCGACAAGTGGGCGCAGGACATCATGCCGCTGCTCGACCGATCGAAGTACGTGAACGAGGATGGTTCGTTTTTCACTGACCCGCAGATGGAGCAGTTCTTGCGCGCGGCCTGGGAAACGATCGCCACGAACGGGATGAACAAGATCCAGCCCGGCGGCGTCATGGGCTCGGGCATGAAAGCGAACTCGCATTCGCAGCACCGCCAGATCCACCTCGCCGGCCCGGACGCGTTCGTGAAGTATGGGCAGGAGTACGGCGATCAGCCGCTGCTAAAAACGATGGTCGACCACATCGGCGGCATGGCGCGCGATATCGCGATGGTCGAGGAGTTCGGCCCGAACCCTGACCGAATGTTCGAGTACCTGCGCGATCAGTCGCTGAAGGAAGCCGCGATCGCCGAGCCGCTTCGTTCGGGTTATCACCAAGAGCAGGCCGTCAAGCTGACGAACCTGTGGAAGTTCTCGGCCGGGCACAGTCAGCCGGTGGCGCGTGAATGGCTCGCGCGCACGGGGGACGCGCTGCGGAACTTCCTGGTATCGACGCGCCTGGGTGGCGCCGTTATTTCGTCCATCGCTGACGAGGGAACGATCGCGATCACCGCGAAGGTGAACGACATGAGTTACATGAAGGTGTTCGCGAACGAGCTGCGCGCGATGAACCTGACGAACGGCGAGGAACTGCGCCAGGCGCGCCGGGCCGGCCTCGCGATGGACACGATGATCGGCGACCTGAACCGCTGGGGCCAGGACAACCTGGGCAGCACGGTCACATCGAAGCTCGCGCACGCCACGATGCGCGCGTCCGGCATGAACGCCATCACGGATGTCCGCCGCCGTGCGTTCGGCGTCACGATGATGGATTCGATCGGGCACCTGACCCGGAACGTCGATTCGCTGGCGAAGCTGGACGAGCACGACAACCGCATCCTGCTGTCGAAGGGTGTGACCGATGAGGACTGGCTGGTGTGGCGCGCCGCGCAGCCGGAGAAGTGGGGCGGGAACGACACTGTCCTGACGCCTGATGCGATCTATGCGGTGTCGGACGCCGACCTGGCGCCGATCCTGCGTAGCGTTGGACTGACGCCGTCCCCGCAAGCCGCTGCCGCCCTGCGCCGCAATGCTGCACTGCGACTGATCGGTGCTGTGTCGGAGGAAATCGACATGGCCGTTGTGACGCCGAAGAACATCGAACGCGAGATGTTCGGTGGCGGCCTGCAGCGTGGGACGTGGAAGGGCGAACTCATGCGCTCCGTGTTCCTGTTCAAGACAACCCCGCTCGCTGTCGTTCTGCGGCATTGGAAGCGCGGCCTGGCCCAGCCGACCCGGGCAGGCAAAGCGGCGTACATCGCGAGCCTGATCGCTACGACCACCGTCGTCGGCGCGTTCACGCTGCAGCTCAAGGAACTGATCGCCGGCCGCGACCCGAAGAACCTGAACCCGTTCGAGGAAGGCGGCGTGAAGAATTGGGTTCAGGCGTTCCTGAACGGCGGCTCGTTCGGCATCTATGGTGACTTCCTGTTCTCGGGCACCACGCGCCACGAGTCCAGCCCGCTTGGTGCCGCGCTCGGGCCGGTGGCGTCGCTCGTCGAGCAGATGTTCAACCTGACTCAAGGCAACATCGTTCAGGCGGCCCAGGGCAAAGACACGAAGTTCGGCGCCGAGTTGATCCGCTTCGGGAAGCAAAATATCCCGATGGCGAATCTGTGGTATGCAAAGACGGCGCTTGACCAGATGATCTTCAACGATCTCCAAGAGTACGTCTCGCCCGGCTACCTGTCGAAGATGAAGCGCCGCATGGAGAAGGAATTCGGGTCGTCGTACTATTGGGACCCCAAAACGGGTGATATCCGCGCGCCTGACGTCGGACGTATGTTCGGTCAGTGATAGGATCGTGGTGCTGATACGACATCATTGATAGAATCCGGCAACACCAGCCGGGGGAAACAATGACTGTCGCATCCACGAACTCGAAAGCCGGCCCCTATGCCGGCGCTGGGACGACTGGCCCATTCGCTGTTGACTTCCGGTTCCTGGAGGATTCGCACCTTCAGGTGATTCGCACCAGTGCGGCTGGCGTCGCAACGACGCTCACGCTGACGACCGACTACACGGTTACCGGGGCGGGCGGCACGTCAGGCGAGGTAACCCTGGTTGCGGCGCTCGCTGCCGGCGAAACGCTGGCCGTGCTGCGCAACGTGCCCGCCACGCAAGAAACCGACTACGTCCAGAACGATGCGTTCCCGGCTGAGTCACACGAGCGGGCGCTGGACAAGCTGACGATGATCGCCCAGCAGCAGGGCGAGATTCTGAGTCGGGCTATCACTGTGCCGACTGGTGAATCTGGCGTGCCGTCGCTGCCGGCTGCGGCTGATCGGGCGAACACGCTGCTGGGGTTCGACAGCAACGGCGACCCCACGGTGTCCGTCCCCGTGACCGGCACTGCCGCAGACGTCCTAATCCAACTTGCGGACACCACGCTGGGAACGAAAAACTCCGGGCTCGTGGGCTATCGGGCGGACCTGTCGTATGCCGTCAACACCGCCGGCCGAGAGCTGCGTCGGTGGCTGACCCTCGACCATTTTGTCAGCGATACCACTGGCGTCTCAGACGTGGCAGCAGGCATCAACAACGCAGTCGCGGCCGCTGTCGAAGTTGGGGCCGTTGGCATCTACGGCACGCCGGGTAAGTCGTACCGGATTCAGTCGAAGGTCGACCTGACCACCGCGCGCAATCTGACCATCGACTTCCGAGGGGCGACGCTGATCGACGACGTGCGCGTAACTCGCCCTGATATGTCGGGCCGAGGTGATCATGCTTTTCTGTTGTACGGAAACAGCGGAGTTGAGGTCTGCAACCTGAACTATCAGGCTGCTGCCACGCGCGTGGTCGCGGCGCTCGACATCCCCAGCATTGCGTTCTGGATCGGCGGGCAAAACGAGGGTGGCGATCTGACGCGCTGGGCTCGTGTGCGCAACGTCGTGGCGACCACGCCAATCGTCGGGATGATGTTCGCGTCGGTGCTGGGGGAGGCTGCTGGGGTTGAGATCGAGAACATCGAGCTAACCGGCCGGTGGAGCTACGGTACGAATTTCGAGTATGGCGACGTGCCGGTGGACCCGGCCACGAACAACACGATCACGAACGGCCAGCACCCGTACAACTGTGTCGTTCGGAACTTGCGCGGCTTCGATCTGATTGATTGCCTTGGCTTCCTACGTACCGCGTCGTGCTACTCGGTGAAATTCGAGAACTGCCAGGGGTCAAACGTCCGCAACTTCTTCTATGGCTACGTCGGCGACCGCAACATCAGCAGGTTCTCTCAGAACGTCATCATCGAGAACTGCAAGACGAAGGGCGAGAGCGCCGCGTTTCTCGCCGCCAGCAACTACGACGTGCAAATCATTTCCGTCAACGAGGACGGCAGCACTGGCGTGCCGCTGCCGGCTTGGACGAACTACCGGCACATGTTCCGGTTCGTGAACTGCGAATTCCAGTCCGGCACCGGCCTGGACAGCGCCTCTGTCCGGTTCTTCGGAAACAAGGGGAAGGTGGTATTCGATCAGTGCATCTTCCGTGACTCGTACTTCGGCCTGAGAGCTGAGCCGTCAGCGAATCCAGACTACACGTCCTCGGACGCGCTGACGTTCCGCGACTGCCTGTTCGTGAACAACTACCAGCACGTTCACTCACTGACTTGTGAGGGGGTCGTGTTCAACAACACCCGGTTCGAGGATCAGAACACCGCATCCACGCTGGTCCCGGTTCGTCTGCAGAACTCGAACCGCCCAGTATTCAACTTTTGCCAGTTCACAGGGAAGGCCACCGGGGCGCCGCAGTACCACGTTGAACTGGTCGGCTGCGCGCGCCCGATGTTCAGTGGCAACCGATTCACGCTCGCCTCGATCGCCCACTACGCGATCACGTCCGACCTCCCCATGTATGCGGGCGTGCCCAACGACTCAAACGGCCTGCTGACGGCGAACACGCTGACCACATACGGGATCGTCGGCGAGAACCGCTCAATGACACGCGACCTGAGCGGGCTGGTGGGCGGTGCGCTGACCTTCGAGCGCGGCAACCACTACGCGAACAGCACGACGGAAACGGTTGGCCGATTCCAAGGCGGCCAGATTGGTGACGAGATGGTATTTCGCGCAGATGGTGGTGGATCGAACTGCACCTTCCAGCATGTATTCGCGGGCGTCCCGACGCTGGAGCGCCTCATCAACAAGTCGGGCGTCAACGACACAGTGACCGGGGCGAACTGGTCGCGCCGTTACATGAAGTTTAACGACGGCTGGCGAGAGCTTTGATGGACTTCGACCCCGAACACCTCGCCAAGTCGACGCAATGAACCCCCAGCAGTACGCCGACATCGGCATCGTAGCGCTAGCCGTTGCGCTGTCGTCCCATATGTTCGGGCCGACAGCCGCTGCGCTGATCGGGCCTTACATCGTCATCCTCCTCGCGAGCACGATAGGAGCATCATTTGCCCTCGCGCGGCGTAAGAAAGCATCCCGCTTCGGGGGGGTGTTCTTCTTCCTCCGCGTGAACGGACTTGCTGTTCTACTTACGGTTGCACTGTCAGCGATGCTTGCGGACTATCACGCAAGCCTGACGGTGAAATCGACACTCGCCCCCATTGCATTTGCTGTCGGCATCGTCGGCGACGAATGGCCCAGCGTCTTCCGCTGGATCGGTTCCAAGATCAACGCGGCTGTCGATCTGTTCATCAAGATCAGAGGCGGTGGAAGCAATGATTAACGCGTACCTGTTGTTCGCACTCGCGAACTTTGTTCTGTGCATGCTTGCGATATTCATGTGCCTCTGTCGCCTGAACTCGATGGACGGACGGGTGATCTACCGCGTTCGGAGCGAATACACGGTATACCTTGCATGCGCGCTCGTCAGCGCGCTTCAGCCGTTGTATGGCGAGTGGCCCAGGTGGGGCTCGATCGCGATGGCTGGCTCACTGGTGTTCGGCCTGTTCATGAGCGCCAAAGCTTGGCAGCACGGCCCGCCGGACATCACGACAGGACACGGCCAATTGGGGGACTGAATGGAACTCAGCGAAGCGAATGACGTAATCACCCAGGCGCTTCGCCTGCTCCCCGGCGTGCTCGACAAGCCCGAGGCCCGCGTCATGCTGCTGGCAATAGGCCTGCAGGAATCCCGGTTCAAGCATCGGTTCCAGATCATCGACGGCGGCGGCTTCGGGCCGGCCCGTGGTTACTGGCAGTTCGAGCGCGGTTCCAAGCTGACGCGCGGCGGCGTGTGGGGGGTGTACCTACATCGCGCATCGTCCGAGCCACTGCGGCTGCTGTGTCGCGCGCGCGACTGCCAGTTCGACCCGGCCGTGGTCTGGTCGCAGCTCTCGCAGGACGATGTGCTTGCGGCTGGCGTTGCCCGGCTGCTGCTGCTGACTGACCCACATCCGCTGCCCGCACTGGGTGACGTCGAAGGCGCCTGGAAGTGCTACGCGCTCCGCACCTGGCGCCCAGGCAAGCCGCACCGCAAGACGTGGAACGAGTTCTATGCGCGGGCGCTCGAGGAGGTGACGGGATGATCCTCGCAGCCCTGAGCCGCTATGCCATGCCGGCGCTCGTCGCTGGTGTCGTGCTGTCCGGCATCGTGGCTGGCGTGCAGACCGTCAGGCTCGGCAATGCCCGGGCGACGCTGGCTGAGACAGTGGCGGTTCACGCCCGCGCGATTGCAGAACACCAGCGCGTCGCACGCGAAGCCGCTGACAGCCGGGCCGCACTACAGGCCGAGCACGCCGCTGCGCAACAACAGAAGGACGAGGACTATGCGAAACGTATCGCTGCGCTCGATGGCGCTCGCCGGGCTGATGCCGCTGCTGCTGGCCGCCTGCGCGACAAACTCGCAGCCTACACCTCCGGTCGTAGTCGAGCCGGTGAAACTGACGCCACTGCCTGCGAGCGTGCGCGAGATCGACTCCCGGTCGTCGGAGGCTTACTTGCAGAAGGCGTCGAGCTGGAGGCAGAAAGTCGAGCGGTTATTCTCCGACGAGACGCCGAAGTGACGCGGCTGCTCGAGCAGATCCAGGCAGACAGGAAAGCGTGCGGCGGATAACGTACTGCACGTTAGCGTGAATTCCTACACGGAATCATGCGTCCAAGGTGGAAAATTTCGGCATGGCCGCGTTCTTCACCTTCATCACTGCTGCGGCGACGATCGTAGTGATGTACTACTTTTGGACGCAAATCATGGCAGCACTCGACAACCTGAAACGCGAAGTTCAAGAACAGGGCACCGTCATCGCTTCGGCTATGTCCCTGATCGCCCTGCTCAAGCGCAAGATCGACGAAGCCCTGGCCGGCGGCAATGCCGAAGAATCCCTGCAGGCTCTGGCCGATGAGCTCGACGCACGCCAGCAGGAACTCGCGCAAGCCGTGGCGGCGAACACGCCGGCCGAAGGCGAAACCCCGGATCAGCCGGGAGCCGGCGACGGCACCACGCCGACCGACCCGACCCAGCCCGGACAGCCAGAAGATCCGAACCGCCCGATCTGAATCACAGGCCGCCCAGGTCGAAGATTGACCGGGCGACACCGGCCGGCGGGGTAAACCCGCTGGCTTTCGTGATGATCACGCGCCGCTCCTCGCCTCGAGCGATGCGCGGCTTCGGATCTGGTTTCGGCTTGGCGACGCGAGGCGGACGCGGCGGGCGAGGTTCCTTGCGCGGCTTCGGCTTGACCGGCTTCGTGATGAACCGCGCGACCTTGAGCGGGCGAGGAACATCAGGGATGCCGAACAGCTCGCCCGGTTGCCACGTCCAGACAGGCATCCTCGGGCCTCGTGCGCCGGTTTCTTTGCAGTCGCTGAACCGCCATTCGGCGATGTAGATCAGGCCGGCCTCGTGCAGGTACTGCGTATAAACCCGCGCAGTTTCCTTCGCGCAGCCGACCGACTTGTAAATGTCGACGTTCGTCATTGGCCGCTGGTGCAGCGCGGCGATCGTCTTCATGATGTGCTTGATGCTTCCGATTGCCATGATGGTTCTCCGTTATGGTTTCTCTGCGCGCCACTTGCACCCCTCGCACTTCGGGTCGGCCTGCCCGAGCTTGGTGTGGGTGTACTGGCAGTCCTTGGTCATCGGGTCGACGGTCAGGACTAGCCGCTGCGTACCCAGGGGGTTCCAGCCTTCTTGAACGTTGCGCCACTTGCGCAACGGCTTGCGGTTGTGGCATCCGTAGGTCATGCCAGGGCCTCCAACGCTTGCCACGCGAATTCGACCACAGGACTGATGTACCGGCCGCGCGTGATGCCGTCCGGGTTCGTCTTGCGCATGGTGCTATAGCCCTTGGATTCGGCCCACTGCTCGAAGCGTTCGCGCATCACTTGCCCTCCTGCTTGCGGGCCGCGTCGACAAACTCTTTTAGCGTGTCGTACTTGGAGCCAAGGAACTCCGCGAGGGCCTGCGAACCTTGTTCTTCGATGTACTGCCACCGCTCGGCGTCCTCGTTCGGCGCAAGGCGGGCGGCGCGCTCCATGAAGTTGTCGCGGTACATCCACCGCGTGACAACTCGCGCAACTTCGGTCCCGACTTCGCCATCACCTTCCGGGTCGAAATAGTGAAAGTCAGATGCCGGGATGTCATGCACTTGCACGCCTCCGAAGTCATGCCCTTCCGTGCAGGCGATCACTCGAATTGAGTTGTTGTCGGTCCAGTCAGGCGAGCGGCCAGTGATCCATCCAGGCGCGGCCACTGCCTGCCGAACCACATGCCGCGCGTCGGGTGCTGAAATGCCGGCATGGTCGTAGCTGTCGCCGCACTGCGTCAGGCACGCGCAGCCGTTGCCGCACTCAGGCTCGCGCTCGCTGGCGTCCTCGGCCGCATAAGCTGCCTGCCGTTGCGCAGCGAGGACAACGAAACGGGAGGACACTCCCTTGCGGAACGTGCCGTTGCCGACCTTCGCGTCAGCGTCCAGCAGCGGCCATTCCGGCTCGGGCTTGCTGGCGGGTTGTGGGGCTGCGACGAGCATGGCGCGGTAGATCGATCCTGCGTTGTCCTGATCTGCGAGCGTGTCGCCGTTGCAGGCCACTCTGGCGGCATCGAAGAAGGCTTCCCCGCCGCGAATGAGCATGTCATCGGCCGGCTCCAACGGCACGACCACGACCCCGGCCGGCACCTCACGCGCCTGCCAAGCCAGCCAGCCGGCCTGCGTGTTCAGCGCCCGGTACTCGCCCGTCTCTCCCTTGTGCAGAAGGGACCAGCCCTTGCTGCGGGCGAACTGCTCGAAGGCGGGGGTCATCGCTGCTCCCCGGTGATGCGGGCGGCAAAGTTCACCAGCGCGTCTTGAAGGTCCGCATTCATCATCTGAGACAGGCGGATAACCCCGTCTTCCACTGCCCACGTCAGCAGCGTCTCGGCCGAAGGCAGCGGCTCACGATTGCCCGTAGTGGGGGCGGCAACCAGCTTCATAGCGTCGGCGGGCAAGCTCGGGTCCACAACCACCTTGAACCCTGCGAAGGTCTGCGCCTGGGTGGCCGCTGTGAGCATGGCACCCATGAGTTCGTCAGGGTTGAGTCCGTGTTGGTGGTACGCCTCTACGCAGGCTCGTCGTTGCTCATCCGTCAGCACCAGACCGGAGCCCGTCGCCTGTTGCGCAGAGGGTGGGGCTGCGTTGAGGGCGGCGCGGGCCATGTCGGCGAACGTCGACCAGTAGCTCGCCGGGTTTAGCGTCACGCCGTGGTCTGGCTCGGCCTTGGCCCAGGCGGCTTGCAGCACGCGCGCCATGTCATCTACCTTCAGCCCATGCTCCCCGCTGCCCTGCCGCGCCTCGGCCATCGCTTGCAGTTGGTCGATGGTGGTGTCGAGCAGCTCTAGCTTCGATTGGTATCCAAAGCCGTGGGCGTACTCGCGGGCCTGCTGCTTCGCCTTGTCCGCCAGTTCTTTCGGTGTGTTCATTGGGTGTCCTTTTGCATGGCTGCGTCGATGGTTTCGTCACAGTCGGCACTGCCCGCAATGCCATTGGGCATGCGAAAGCAAAGCGCGGTGAATCCGTTCTCGTTCCAGTCGAAGTCGATGCCGACCAGTCGCGCTCGCAGCCAGCGATACCGCTGCGCATCCGTCAGCTCGTCGGCGGCAGAGGCCACCGGCTCGGTGTAGAGCGCACGGATGGGCCAAGAGCCTTCGGCTACCGTGTTTTCGTAGTGCCGCTCATCCATGAACGGATACCACTTCCCTTCCCGATCCTGATACTGGTACGCCACCGGCTCGGCTTGCCGTTGCGTGGCGAGGGCGGTCGGCTTGTACCCAAGGTGTGCCCGCAGGCGCGCAAGGCCCTCCTGATCCATATGGCCGGCATTCACGATGTCGGAAACGATGTCCAGAAGTTCGTTGTATTCGCTCGCTTCGTTGCTCATGTCTTCTCCTGATAAGCCGCCAGGGCGGCGACAGATTCACGGTGCAAGTTGCTGCTCTTGAGGTCGCTCGGTGCGACGTTGCTGTTCATGTCATCCATGCTCACGTCGCAAGCAACGTATCGTTCCAACAGGGCGGCCAACTGCTTCACCAGGGCCTCTCGGGATTCGAGGTGGGCGCGGAGGGACTGCAAAGCACGTCCATAAGCACCCGACAAGAATTGCTCTGCTGTTGCTGTTTCGGTGGTGGCAACCACCAGATCCATCGCCTTGTCAACGAACTTGCTCATGCGACCTCCGGGAAGAGTTGCCGGGAACAGTGGTCGCACCATGCGATATGCACGTCAACCGGGACGTGGTATTGAGTGACATCCCACATGCGCTCCTTCACTACGCTGGTCTCGACCAAGCCCCGTTCGATGAGCTTCGCAACCGTTCGCTTGCTGGGCTGCACTCGGCCTGCCTTGGCGTCATCGAGGATCCAGCCGCCGAACGTCAACAGTTCTTCCTGTCGTGGCGTCAACCGGGAGAAGTCGTATCGTTCCCGCTTCTCGTTGCTCATCAGGTTCTCTCCGTAGTGGTGGCGGTGCGAGCCGGGCCGCTCCGATACACCGGCGCAATCTGCCGCTCGGCGTACGCAGCAACGTCGTCCATCATTTCGGTCGGGGTTTCGACGCGAGCGAGGCGTGCGGCGCGTGCCTGGCGCATGGCGGTCGTAAGCCCAGCATTCGCCGGGGTCCACGGCTCCGTGCCTGGCGCTGCATCGCGCATCAGGCCGTCGCGCGTTCCGACTGCCGCGCCGCACTCGGTACACAGATGGCGGCGGTACACGATGCCGCTCTTGAGGCGCCGGCACTCCAGCGCCTTTCCGGGGATGTGTGCGCAGGCCATGTCAGAACTCCTGTGCGTCGAGCTTCATCTGCTCGATCGCTTCGTCGGCCGCAATCTCGGCCAGATCGTCGGCGTACGTGTCGGCGTAGCACTTCGCTGCAGCCTGCTCGAACTTCGCCAGGTAGCGCAGGCGGTTCTCGGGGAACTCGCACTGGCATGACAGAATCAGTTCGCGCATCACGTTTTCGTCAGTCAGGCACCATTCCATGACGGTGCGGAAGTCCTCGAACGTCTCGACGAACTTGCCCTTGCTGCTCATCGTGGCGCAGGGCAGCTTCACCGCATCGCCCGACAGGCCCAGCTTGAACAGCTCTTGCAGACCGGAGTGCAGCTTGGCGCGCTTGTCCGCGACGATCTCGTCACGGGACAGCGCCGCTTCCTCTGCGCGCTCGTAATGTTGGGGGATGTAGGCCATGTCCGTTCCTTGGTGTGTTGCGATGACTGCATCATACAACGATTCAATCACCGCAACACATACCCGATACGAAAGATCGGGAATTACTTCACGGCCCGGCGTCAGATCGGGCTTTCGTCCTCTTGCTCGGGCTCGGCATCAGATGCCGGCATGTCGATTACGCCGTCCTCGTCAGGCGCAGGCGCTGCCTCGGCGATCTTCGACAGGCGGCTCGGTCGCTTGCTGCCGGCAGGGGCTGTGGGCGCCTCCTGGGCGGGCGCCGCGGGCTGCTCGGTGGGCGGCATGAACAGCTCGTCGTCCTCGTGGAGCGCGCCGTCGAGGTCCGTGCTCATTGGGAGGCGCTTCGCGTGCCGGCGGACGACAGTCTTCTTCGCCATTTCGGAGTAGTCCGTTTTCCACGGGCCGCCATTGCCGGAGCGGCTGCGCTTGCGGATCGCCTCGATCTCGTCGACGTTCATGAACTCGCGCGACTTCTCGCCATCCTTCAGCGTGACGATCGAGTACGCGCCGACCAGCGCGCCGCGATCACGCATCGCCGGTTTGTGCACGATGCGCTCGCTGTCGCCCAGTTCGTAATCGAACGAGTCGTTCTCGAACACGGCTTGAACGGACCAGGTGCTGATCTCGCCCGAGTTGCGAACGAGTTTCATAATCCCGGCCACCATCGGCATGAACTGCGCCTGGTTGCCAAACGACACGATCGCCCCCTCGCGCCCGTCCGGCAGCAGCCCGACCTGTGCGGCCCGAGTGCAGGCCATGAACAGCGTGCGCCGATCAGACTTGAGCAGGTCCGGGTTCGATTGCAGGCTCGTCATCACGACCCGCTGGAACTTCTCCACGCTGACATGCGGCGGAAGGGCTTTCTTGAACTCCGGCGTCATCTTGGTGAGGGCGCCTCGGACTTCGTCAATTACTGCGATTTGGGACATGTGGGTTCTTTCAGAGTTTGCTGATCGTGCAAGCGATCGCGAGGGTGGTGATCACGTAGGTGGCGAACACGGACGTGTTCGGCGCGACGAGCAGCGCAGTCGATGCGAGCCACATGGCGCTGAGAACGATGGATTGAGGGGTGGTCATGTTTGCTTTCGTGTTGCCGGGGCTCACGCGCGCCCGGCTGGCGCTTTTTTGCTTCTGGCGTCTTGCGCCTGCTGCTTCGAGCATGTCCGGCATCGCCGATACCCTGTTCCGAGGTACGTGTTTTCCTCGTTCAGCTCGTGACCACTCTTGCAATGCGTTCTGCCAGCGAATGGGCCGCGCCGCTTCTTGTGCATGTCGTCCATGTTTTCTTGTTGCGTGCCAAGGAACAGATGGTGCGGAGCCACACATGCCGGGGTGTCGCATGAGTGAAGCACGTGACGCCCCGCCCTTTCCTCTCGCCGAAACAGATCCCACGAGACATGCGTCGCTCGCGCGATTCCCCGTTGCCTTGTGAGCCGAATTTTCCCGTAGCCGTCTTGATTGACGCAGCCGGTCCATAGCCAACAGCCCGTAAGGGCTTCCGGCGAAACCTTCTCATTGAATCGCTCGATCAGTGGTCTGCTCTTCATCTCTTCCCCTTCACCGCTGTGATGCGCATGCTTCTGAAGCCGGCCCTCTTTCCGACAAGCTGACCAACCATTTCCGGGGTGATGGTGGTCCCGGGGCTCTCAGCGACCATCGACGCCGAGATCTTCCAGCCTTGACCCAGCACCGCCTCGGCGTCACCGATCTTCTCGAACAGGCGTGCTTTGCAGACCTTCGCGGTTTCATCGGCCTCGTCGGCGGCGAACTTCGCTTGCTTGTACTCGGCCACCAGCGCAGCGATATCGGCGTCGCTCGACGCGTCGAGGATCTTCCCCGGCTTCGCGTACTGGTTCATGCGAATCACGGCTTCGGCGTCTGCCGGCATCACGGGCGCCGGCTCGTTGCCTTGGTCGACGTCGCGCCAGAACTGGCGGATGCGTGCGCGCAGGGCGGCGATCACTGCCTCGTCGCGCGGGCGCTCGATCACGACCTCGCGATTGCCACCGATCAGCGCGCCGATGAACGACCGGCCGAAGCCTGAGACGAGCATCTGATGCTGCACCTGCACCTCGATGTGCGTCGGCGCCTGGACATCGTCGTCCTCGACCAGCCAGCCATCGCGGTACGCCAGGTAATCGACGTTCTTGATTTCCAGGTGCGCCGGCCCGTCCGGGTGGTTCAGGATCATGAAGTCAAACGACGACCCGATGCGCTCGTCCGGCAGGCGCATGTATTCTTTCATCGGGCGGATCTGCCAGCCGCGTTCCTCGGCGATGCCGGCGGCGATCGCGGCCTCGAGCCGGTTCCCCCACTTCATGCGGTCGTTCGACTGGAATGCCGCCGCCTCGCCCGAGCGCTTGCGGTGGTACAGCTCGAACTGCGTGACGTACGGCGACTCGCCGAACAGCGCCGCCGATTCCGTGCTGGTCACGTCGCGCTGGCGCAGCGACAGCCACTGCTCCTGATTCTCGGTGTGGATAACTTCGGTGGTCATTGTGGATATCTCGGTTTGCAGGCGACGTCGTACAGGCCGGCGGCGAGGTTTGCGTTAAGCGCGGTATCGCGCAGGCGGGTGATTTCGCCGGCCAGCCACACGGTGACCGCCAGCAGCTCGTCGTGATCCAGATCCTCGAGATCCTGGCCGAACACGCGAACCCCTGACGGCCCTGTCAGGCGCCACTCGTCGGGGATCATCGTGCGGCTCCCAGCAGCGGAATACACAGCGTCGCCAGGAATGCAACCATGACGATTGCTGCGACAGCCCACAGATCCGACCGCGACGGCATGCTGTGACAGTGGCACGGCTTGCGGCCCTGGTCGCATGCGCAAAACTGCTGGTCACTCAGCGTGAACGCGGCTTCGCGTTCGTTACGTGGCTCGCGCATGGTCAGCCCCTCCAGGCGAACAGGACGCCCAGCGTCGCGCCGATGGCGACAGCGAGGGCAATGTCCAGCCAGCGCGGCGCATGCCGGTGCTGGCGCTCGAAGCGCTGGACAGCGGCGCCGTATTCGGCCGACGTCTGATACCAGCGCGGGGTGCGGGTGTTGGGGCGGGTGAGGAAGTCGGGGTTAGACATGGGGTTCTCCGTTATACGGTTGCCACCGGAATGCACTGCGCCACCTTGATCGCGGCCTTCAGCGACTCGACCAGGACACCAGCCTCTGCCGGCGTCATCGAGAACGAGAGCGACAGCGAGCCGCTGTGCTGCGACAGCGTGACGAGTTCGCAGCGCTCTGCGGTCTGCAGCTCGATGCGATTCGCCAGCACCTCGAGCCGATTCGACCTGGTGAAGTTGTATACATAGCCAACGGTTTCCATGCTGCTTTCCTTCCGTGTTCGTGTTGCGATGATTGCAATTGTGGAGCATTCAGCCGCCGAACGCAACACCTATTTTTCGTCTGCGCTGTTTGCAACGTGTTGCGAAGAACCGTACAATCGGGCCGACTCAACTACCGGCCATAGGCATGGAAAACCCGAAGACCCCGCCCGGCAGTACGCCGGCAGACAAAGCGATTGCCGCCTTCGGTGGCGTTCGCGCAACGGCGCGCGCTGCGAAGCGCAACGGCTCCAGCGTCTCGCGCTGGCGCAAGCCGATCGAAGAAGGCGGCACCGGCGGGCGCGTGCCCAGCTCGGTGCAGGAAACTCTGCTGCTCGAGGCCCGCAAGCGCGGGATCGACCTGACGGCCGAGGATCTGATCGTTCGTACATCAACCGACTAGCGGCCTCACGGCCCCGGGGAACATCATGGACATTCGAGACGAAGAAGGCGACGGCCTGGGACTTGGCCGAGCGCTCGTATATTTGGTGCCGATCTCACTCGGCTTCTGGCTCGGCGTCATCTGGTACTTCATGAAATGAACGACGAACGAAACAACCCAGCCGAACCTGGTTGGCGCCATGTCGGCGCCGGGTCGCTGGTTACGCGCCTGTGCTTCGGGTGCCAAACGCCACGGCTGACGCTGGGCGGCAAAGGAATTGGGGTGCGCTGGCGGTGCCGGGCGTGTCATGAGAAGAAGGCCGAACGTGCAGCTGCGACCCAGGCAAGTTAAAGCCATCGCGGACATTGCATCCGCGTATCAATCTGGTTTCACTGCACCAGTGCTGGTCAGCCCAACCGGCAGCGGCAAGACATTCACGTCTACGCACATCATCCGCCGCGCTCTAGCCAAAGGCAAACGCGTCTGGTTCATCGCCCACCTGAAAGAAATCCTCCAGGCCACGTCGCGCGCGCTGCTGCGTGAGCGCATCCCGCACGGGTGGATCGCTGCAGGCCAGCTTGGCGATCGCCGGCAGGCGGTACAGGTCGCGATGGTGCAAACCCTAGTGCGCCGGCTCGAACGGTTCCAGCCGCCCGACCTGATGATCGTGGATGAGGCGCACCTGGCGGTCGCGAACACGTATCAGGAGATTTTCAAGTGGGCGAAGGCTGGTCCGAAATACTACGAGCCAGGGGGCTGCAAGCTGCTGCACCTGACGGCCAGCCCGCAGCGGCTCGACGGGCGCGGCCTGGGCGAGATCGCGGACACGCTGATTCCGACGTGCTCCACTCAGGATCTGATAGATGAGGGCTTGCTGGCGCCGATCCGCTACTACGCCCCGACCGGCGTGGATCTGTCGTCCGTCAGCACACGCGGCGGCGAGTACGCGCAAGACGAGCTCGCGGCGCTGATGGACAAGCCGAAGATCACCGGCAGTGCCGTGAACGAATACCGCAAGGTCGCCCACGGCCGGCCCGCAGTCGCGTTCTGCGTGTCCATCGTCCACGCCCAGCACGTAGCCGAGCAGTTCCGCGCTGCGGGGTATCGAGCGGTTGCGATCTCCGGCGAGTCGGACCCGGTCGAGCGGGACGCTGCGCTGCAGGGCCTGCAGAACGGGCAGCTTGACGTCGTCTGCAACTGCGCGCTGTGGGTTGCTGGCGTGGATGCGCCTGCGGTTGCCTGCATCATCATGCTCGCGCCGACAAAGTCGATTGTCAAATACCTGCAGTCCATCGGGCGCGGGTTGCGCACGCATCCAGGCAAGGATTGCTGCGTGGTGCTGGATCACGCCGGAAATCTGGCGCAGTTCGGGCCTCCCGCGATCGAGCGCGAGTGGTCGCTTGACGCCACGGCGAAGAAGAAATCGGCGCAGAAATCCGAGGTGCCTGTGAAGCAGTGCCCGGCGTGTTTCGCAACCGTGTTCTCGGCGGCGACACACTGCTCCTGCGGGCACGAGTTCCAGGTACAGGCGCGCGTGATCGAGGAGGTCGACGGCGACCTGGCAGAAGTCGACATGAAGGCCGTAGCGAAGGCGAAGCGGCAGGAGCAGGGGCGCGCGCAGACCGAGGAGGATCTGATCACGATCGCTCGAGGTCGAGGCATCCGGCGGCCCGAGCTGTGGGCGCGGCACGTACTGCGCGGGCGCGTCGAAAAAGAACGTCGCGAGGCGTTGCGCATCGAAGCTTTGCTGCGATAATCGCATCATGAGCCAGTGCGAATGCAGGCGGGGTCGATCGGTCACATTGCTGACGGGCGAATCGGTGTGCACGTACTGCCCTCAGTGGAGGGCCGAGTGCCTGAAGCGTGACCAGTCGGCGCGCGTGGTGCTCGGTATCGGGTCGGTAGCCAGGCGACGCGCCTGGATCGACGACTACGGGGCGCAGTTCGGGCCTGAAGCCCAGCGCCGTTTAGAAACTGTCGTGCGTTCGCTGTGGGCGGCGCGCGGGGAATAGGGGAAGTTTATGTTCGTGAATGGTCGTGCATATCCTGGTGGGCCGCGCTTCGTCGACTCGCTGGCCGGCGCCTGCGGCTCATGCGAAACCGACTGCGGCGCGTGCAACGTCGAGCGATCGGCGAATCACATGCGGCGGGCGGATGACTGGCCGAAGATTGAGGATCCGGCAGTGGGCCCGGCCGCCATCGTCGCGGACACCGTCGAGCAGTGGCTGAACGGCGAGCCGCCCACCGTCACGCGCGCCCAGGACATCCTCACCGCTGCTGGCGGCCACATGCAGGCGCGCGCTGCCACGTACGACAGCCAGGACGGCGAGCGCAGCATGGGCGATACCGTCACCGCGTTCAACGCGATCACCGGCCGCGCGCTCACCGAGTCTGAAGGCTGGCTGATGATGGCGCTCCTGAAGATGGTGCGCAGCCAGCAGCGAGACGAGCCGCACCGGGATTCGCTCGAGGATCTGGTGGCTTACGGGGCGTTGTTCGCCGAGGCTCGGATCGCGGGGCGCTGATATGAAAGAAGCCGACCTGATGCGCCTCTTGATGGTCGAGGCGTCCAAGCTGGGCGCCCGACTGTTCCGCAACAACGTCGGCACCGGTCTCGTCGTCCGGGGCTCAAGCCCGCAGCACCGGGAGGCGATCCTGAAAGCCTGCCAGGCCACAGCGGAGCGCCTGGGCGGGTCGGCGGCCCGGATCAACTTCGGGCTCGTCGAGGGCAGCGGGGACTGCATCGGGTGGCGTCCTCGCGTCATCACACAAGCCGACGTCGGGACGACGATCGCTCAGTTCGCCAGCGCCGAAGTCAAGACGGCTAAGGGCCGCTCGTCGCCGACACAAGTTCGCTGGCGGGATGCCGTGAACTCTGCCGGCGGCGCGGCAACCGAGGTCCGCTCCGTCGAGGACATGGCGCAATTCCTGCGCTCGTAGGAATTTTCTGTCACCGGTGGTGCGCTCATCGCATCACCGCGCTATACTGATCCGACGCGCCTATCTCGGGCGCGCAACGAAAGGACAGTGATGGCGTACGACAACACGAACAGCGGGATCATCAAGCGCAACGACAAGAAGCGCGAGGGCAAGAAAGACCCGGACTACAACGGCTCCATCGACGTGGAGGGCGTCGAATACTGGGTGGCCGCCTGGATCAACGAAGGACGCCCGGGCAGCAAGCTCGAAGGTCAGAAGTATTTCAGCGTGAAGCTGACCAAGAAGGACGACCAGCCGGCAGCAGCGCCCGCTGCGGCTCCGAAGCCTGCGGCTAAGCCGGCGCCGACCGGGTTCCCCGACATGGACGACGACATCCCGTTCTGAGGCTGAACCATGAACGACGAAAAATTCTGGATCATCTGGAACCCGCGCGGGCACGCGCCAACGCAGCCGCACAGCAGCTACGAAAGCGCTGTAGCCGAGGCGCAACGTCTCGCCAAGGGCAATCAGGGGCACGTTTTTTACGTGCTTGAGGCGACCGAGGCATTCGAGTGCGTCTCCGTGAAGCGCACGGTCCTGCTGCATCCGATGCCGTTCTAGCCATCTCGTTACCCGGGGCCGCCGCGCCCCCACTTCGCAGCGCGGCAGGAGAAACACATGGAAATCACGAACTACGAGGGCGTGTCCTACCGGGACGACCGCCTGCGCAAAGCCGCCCGCATTGCATCCGCAATCCTCGGGCTCTCCCCCAAGCAACTCGATCGACTCGTCATGCGCGTGCATGACCACAAGGGCGAACTCACGGTCTACTGGCTCGACGAGCCGACCGACGCCGGCAAGCTCGCGTTCACCGCTGCCTGGACGGAGTGCGGCGAGCACAGCGTGCGGCACAACGCGCCTGTCGTCGCATCATGAGCGCCGACTTCAAGGGGCTTGCAGCCGAGCTGCTGCAATCGTCGGAGCGCCATGTCTCGAGCTGGCTGTCGGCCGGCAAGCGACAGGGCAAGGAATGGGTCGTCGGCAGTCTGTCGAACGAGCCCGGCACCTCGCTCTCGATCAACCTGAATAACGGACGCTGGGCCGACTTCGCATCCGGGGAAACCGGTGGCGATCTGATCGACCTGTACGCCGCAATCCACGGGATCTCGATGATCGACGCATACAAGGAACTCGGCGGCGAGGTGAACCCGCGCGCGCCGCGCCCGATGAAGCCGCGCACACCGGCGCCGGCCCCCGAGCCAACCCGCCGCGTCGTGTCGCCGGTCCCTGAGTCTGTAGCCCTGCACGACTGCGCGCACCCGAAGTTCGGCCGCCCCGTGCGTGTGTGGCAGTACATGAACGAGCACGGCGAGCTGCTGGGCTACGTCGCCCGGTATGAGCCGGCAGGCGAGCGCAAGCAGATCGTCCCTTGGACGTACGACGGCGAGCGCTGGGGCATGGGCCAGTGGCCGGAGCCGCGCCCGATGTACGGCCTGCAGCGGCTTGCCGAAAAACCCGACGCGCCGGTGCTGCTCGTGGCCGGCGAGAAAGCCGCCGACGCTGCGCACGCACTGGCCGGCAAGGTGTACGTCGCCATGACCTGGCCGGGCGGCGAGATGGCCTGGCAGAAAACCGACTTCAGCCCGATCTATGGCCGCAAGGTGCTGATCTGGCCTGACGCTGACGCGACCGGCGCGAAGTGCTCCGCTGCGCTCGGCGCGCATCTGCTCGAGCACTGTCCCGAGGTGAAAATCCTGGACGTGGCCGACCAGGCGGACGGCTGGGACGCCGCAGACTGCACGATGACCTGGCCGGAGTTCCGCGCCTGGGCGAAGCCGCGTGCTGCGGTCCTCGCACCGATTCCGGCCGCCGCTCGTCAGAAATCGCCTACACTTCAATCACACGTCAATGCGGGTAGTGATGTGGCGCCGCAGTCGGCCACTGCCTCGCCGAACAACTCCGCAAGCGCCGGCCCTGTGCACTCCTTTCCACGGGAGGCCGGCGCCGATCAAACCCCGGGGCCTGGCGCCTCGGGGGGCGAGGTGATCGCGCTGCCGGCCAAGCGCAGGCGCCCAGCGCCCGCCGATGACGTCTTCATCTTCTCGTCAACCCCACTCGAGACCGCTGCACTGTTCCAGGCGAACCTGCCTGATGATGGCAAGGTGCTGTTCTGGCGCGGCGAGTTCTACACCTGGAACGGCCACCGCTACGTGGTTCGGGACCAGGTGTACCTGCACCAGCAGCTTTACTCGTTCATGTCGTCGTGCCTGACGCACAAGACGGACCCGAAAACCGGCGATAAGGAAGTCGTCGCGTTCAGCCCGAACAAAGCTCACATCGAGAACGTCATGCACGCGCTGCGCGCCGTGTGCTTCATCGATCTGCCTGAGCCTCCGAGCTGGATCACCGCTGAGCCCGGCGACGTGCCTGCCGGCGAGATCATCGCGTTCCGTAACGGGTTCCTGCACGCGCCGACGCGCCGCATGATGCCATCCGACCCGCGCCTGTTCGTCATCTCGGCGCTCGACTTCGATTACGACGCCACGGCGCCCGCGCCGACCGAGTGGCTGCGCTTCCTGTCCGGGCTCTGGCCGGCAGACCCGGAGAGCATCGAGACGCTGGGCAGCGTGTTCGGCTACATGCTGACGGACGACACCAGCCAGCAGAAAGCGTTCATGATGATCGGGCCGCCCCGCTGCGGCAAAGGCACTATCCTGCGCGTGCTCGAGAACATGGTCGGCCAGCACAACCGGGTTAGCCCCTCGCTCGCCAGCCTGGGCACGCAGTTCGGATTGCAGCCGCTCGTGGGCAAGCGCGTCGCGATGATCTCCGACGCGCGACTGTCGGGCAAGACGGACCAGCAACCGATCGTCGAGAACATCCTGCGCATCACCGGCGAGGACAGCCTGACGGTCGACCGCAAGTTCCTGGGCTCGTGGTCCGGCAAGCTTTCCACCCGGTTCATCATGGCATCGAACGAGACGCCAGCGTTCAGCGACGCGTCCGGCGCGCTCGCAAACCGATTCGTGATGTTCAAGTTCTCGCACTCGTTCCTGGGCCACGAGGATCACGGCCTGACCGTGCGCCTCCTCAAAGAGCTCCCCGGCATCGTGCTGTGGGCACTGGACGGCCTGCAGCGCTTGCAGGCGCGCGGATACCTTGCGACCCCCGAATCAGGGCGCGAGCTGGCCGACGAGATGCGCGAGCAGGCGAGCCCGATTGCGGCCTTCGTGGCCGAGAAGTGCGTCGTCCATCCCGATGCGGCGGTCGACCGAAACGACCTGTTCGCGGTCTGGAAGACGTGGTGCCAGGCTCAGGGGATGGAGCATCCGGGAACGATGATCACGTTCGGGCGTCGCCTTTCGGCCGCGTTCCCGGGCATCGGGCGCAGCCAGCCGCGCGACGGTGGCACAAGGTTGAACCTGTACTCCGGTGTGAGGCTTCAGCGTGTGACGGAGCAGTTCGATTGATGGCACAGGCTATTGCCTGTGCTGGTGCAGGATTGGCACAACTTATGTAACAGAAAATTCTTGCGTAAGCTGTTGATTTTATTATCATTTTCTATTGGCACAACCTGGTGCAAGATAAATAGGTAGAGCTACACACACACACACACACACACATAAAGCTATTGGCCGGTCACAAATTTGCCTGCACCAGGTTGTGCCAGAGAAAAAGATGATTGAAATCATGTAGTTGCGTTGAATCATGCCGGTGCCAAGCCTGTGCCAGGCTAAAACCGAGCCAGTGCCAGTCTGATTCCGAGGGTAAACACCAGTGTTGCAATCCTCGCAGCGATGGGCTATGATTCAATCATCGCAACACGGAGCCAGACACCATGCGCTACCACCTCCCCCAACCCGAAGTCACCTACCTCGACCATGCCTTCGGATGGTTCATGTGGGACCAGGCAGTCGCCGAACTCGACTCCATCATCGCAACACGCGGCTAACCCCGCACAACCGGACAACCACCATGCGCGCTCACCTCATCGCCGCCGCCATCCTCGCAGTCACCGCGCTGCCGGAAATCGCCCAGGCCGACACCTTCGGCGTCCACCTGTTCTCGCGGCACGAATCCGCAACGCACGAACTCACCCGCCCTGACGGCACGACCTATCGCGAGAACTACAACAACCGGAACTTCGGCGCGTACTTCATCGCCGACTCAGGCCTGACCCTGGGCGCGTACCGCAACAGCTACGGGTTCAACACGGCATACGCAGGCTGGACCTGGCAAGGCCCCACCTTCGGCCCGCTGCAGCCCGCAGTCACGACCGTGCTGGCGACCGGATACAGGCGCGTTCATGGCGTCGGGGTACTCCGCCCCATGTTGCTGCCGTCCGTGCGCCTGGAAGGCCCCGCAGGCGTCTCGCTGCGGTACTTCATCGGGCCGGCGAAGGGAGGGGTGTTTCAGCACATCGCGATTGAGCGGAGTTTCTGAGCGATCCGACCGCCCGAATCACGCGCACACCACCCGCACCCCTGCTATCATCGCAACACGGAACCACAACCATGTCCACCCACGCCTACTTCCTCCTCGTCGACTCGCTCGGCTTCCTGCTGACGATCGTTGCCCCGGCTGCGTACTTCCTGTGGCAGGATCGCACCCCGCGCCGCCGCTGATGGGAGTACGCTGTGGATATCCTGTGCATCGTCATCGGGTATCTGGCTGGACTTGCCGCAGAGTGGCTTGACCTCTGAAAATCGAAAATAGGGACAGATGGAAAACGCAACACCACCCCGCAAAAGGGGGCGCCCGCCAGGCCAACCCCGCACGGGTGGGCGGCAGAAAGGCACGCCGAACAAACTCTCGACGCAGTTGAAGGAGACGATCCTTCAGGCCCTGCACGAAGAGGGCGGCGTGACCTATCTGCGTCGCCAGGCGAACGAGAACCCGGCCACGTTCATGTCCCTCATCGGTAAAGTCCTCCCCATGACCGTGCAGCACTCCGGTGACGGCGGCGGGCCTATCGTGATCGTGACCGGCATCAGCACGGATACCGACCCCGATGGCGACCAGGCAGATTGACCTCGGCTATAAGCCGCGCGCCTGGCAACGACAAGTCCACGCAAAGCGCGAGCGGTTCACGGTAGTCGCTGTGCACCGGCGCGGCGGCAAGTCCGAAGTCGCGATCATGGAGCTGATCAACGCGGCGCTCAACTTCAAACAGGACTTGGGCCTGTTTTTCTACGTTGCACCGCTGCTGAAACAGGCTAAGGTGATCGCGTGGCAGCGCCTGAAGCAGCGCTGCGATCCGCTGATGGCGGCTAATCTCGTCGAGGTGAACGAGTCCGAGCTGTACCTGCGCTTCAAGCACAACGGCTCGATGATCAGGATCTATGGCGCAGATAACCCCCAGGCTATGCGGGGCGTGCGCCTTGATGGCGTGGTCGTCGACGAGGTTGCACAAATCCGCCCCGAAACCTGGGAAGACATCCTGCAGCCGGCCCTGTCTGACCGCAAGGGCTGGGCGCTGTTCATCGGCACACCGAACGGCCTGAACCTGTTCTCGGACCTGTTCTTCAGGGCGCTCGACGGGCGGGCCGACTGGCACGCGGCACGGTTCACGGTGTACGACACGAACGCGCTGGATGCTGGTGAAGTGGCGCGCATCCGCGCTGACTCGTCTGAGCAGTCGTTCGCACGCGAGATGCTGTGCGACTTCAGCGCATCGGGCGATGACCAGCTCCTGAGCCTGGCCGAGATTGAGGATGCGTGCCGGCGCACGATCGAGGACGGTGATGTGCGCCATGCGCCGCTGGTGCTGGGCGTCGACCCGGCCCGCTTCGGCAGCGACCGCAGCACGATCGTCCCCCGCCAGGGGCTCAAGATGCTCAAGCCGCGCATCTACCGTGGCATCGACAACATGGAGCTCGCCGCGCGTGTAGCCGAGGCCATGGACGAGATGAGCCCGGCTGGCGTGTTCATCGACGCCGGCAACGGCTCGGGCGTGATCGATCGGCTGCGGCAGCTCGGGCACCGGGTGAGTGAGATCAACTTTGGCGGGCAGTCCGGCAACCAGCACTATGCGAACAAGCGGGCCGAGATGTGGTTCAAGCTGCGCGATTGGGTTCGGGCGGGCGGATGCCTGTGGAATGACCTGGCGCTGAAGCAAGACCTCGCGGCACCCACGTACAGCTACAATGCCGCCAACAAGCTGATCCTCGAGTCGAAGGATGACATCAAGAAGCGCGGGCTTCCGTCTCCTGACCTCGGGGATGGGCTTGCGCTCACGTTCGCCATGCCGGTCCGCTCGCGTCCGGTTGACGCGCACCAGGCTGTCACCGACTACCAGATTTTCTAGGGGAACCCACATGGGCGCACTGTTCAGCAAACCGAAGGCACCGGCACCTTTGCCCGAGGCCCCGAAGATCAACCAGGAAATCCTCGACCGCTCGTCGGCCGATGCGATGCGCCGCCGCGCTGGCTCGGCTGCGAACATCCTGACCGGTGGCGTCACCGGTGGCGGCGGCCTGTCGGGCAGCGTCGCTGTGAAGAAGCTGCTGGGCCAATGAAATGGCGCTCGACCTCATCGGGACGCGAGTAGGACGCTTGACGGTCGTTGATAAGGTCGAGATGACCAGAAGCGGCGCGCGCTGGCGTTGCAATTGCGACTGCGGAGGGTCTGTCATCAAGCTGACAACGGAACTCCGTCGAGGTGGGTCTGCCATCGCTGGATGCAAATCCTGCGAGGCTGAGCGCAAGAGCGCGACTTCGTCGCTGCGGACCCATGGGTTGTGCGCTGGCGGCCAATCGCGTTTGTACAAGATCTGGAAAGGGATGCGCAAACGCTGCTCAAACCAGAACCATATCTCGTTTAAATACTACGGCGGCCGAGGCATCGACGTCTGTTTGGCTTGGCAGGCGTACCCGGTGTTCCACGATTGGGCGATGGATAGCGGGTATACAGACACCCTATCTATCGACCGCATAGACACCGACAAGGGCTACACGCCCAGTAACTGCCGGTGGGCCACCGCCGCGCAGCAGGCAAACAACCGCAGGCCCAGGGTGGAAAAACATGGCTAGCCGCAAAGCAACCGAACTCCTCGAGCTGCACGCTCGCATGAAAACCCAGCGGCAGCATTTCGAGCGCGTCTGGCAGGACATCGAGGACCGGATCAACCCGACCGATGTCCAGTTCAACAACGACCGCGAGCAGTTGCAGAAAGGCCGGCAGCGCACCGAGAAGGTGTTCGATGCGACGCCTGGGCTCGCGCTCGATCGGTTCAAGGCCGCGATTCACTCGCTGGTCACGCCGCGCAATCAGATGTGGTCGAAGCTCAAGGCTGTCGACAACGACCTGGCCGAAGATCCCGAGGTGAACACGTACCTCGAGGAAGTGAACCGCCGGCTGTTCGCGGCCCGCTATGCGGCGAACTTCGACAGCGAGGTGCAGGGCTGCTACCATGCGGGCGGCAAGTTCGGCTCATATGGCATGTTCGTCGGCGAGCGCCCAGGTCGGGCGCTGTTCTACCGCGCCGTGCCCATGAAGCAACTTTTCTTCGCTGAGAACGAGTACGGCGAGATCGACCTGGTTCACCGCGAGTTCAGCTGGACCGCGCGCCAGGCGGCGCAGAAGTGGGGCGACAAGCTGCCTGAGGTAGTGCGCGACGCGTCCACGCGCCGGCCCGATCAAGAGTTCAAGTTCCTGCACTGCGTGAAGCCGCGCAGCGATGCGGACGAGTCGCGCCGTGACTATCGCGGCATGGCGTTCGTCTCGTACTACGTGTGCATCGACACGAACGAGATCATCGACGAGGGCGGATTCCGGGTATTCCCGTACGCCGTTGGCCGGTACGACCTGAACCCGGGCGAGGTGTACGGGCGCTCGCCGTGCATGACGATCCTCCCGGACGTCAAGATGCTGAACGAGATGAACCGGACGACGATCCAGGCCGCTCAGCTCACCCTGCTGCCGCCGCTGCTGGCTCATCGTGACGGCATCCTCGACGCGCTGCGGCTCACGCCCGGGGCGATCAACTACGGTGGCGTCGATGACCAGGGCCGGCAGTTGGTGCAGCCGCTGAACGTTGGCGGCGACGTGCGCATCGGGCTCGAGATGATGGATCAGAAGCGGGCGATCATCAACGACGCGTTGCTGCAGACCCTGTTCCAGATCCTGGTCGACAAGCCGAACATCACGGCGACCGAGGCGATGCTTCGCGCGCAGGAGAAGGGCCAGCTCATCGGCCCGACCGGCTCGCGCATCGAGTCCGAGTTCCTGACGAAGATGCAGGAACGTGAGCTCGACATCATGTCGGCGGCAGGCCAGTTCCCCGACATGCCCGAGGTTCTGCGCGAGCGGGGCGGCATCACCGAGATCGAGTACGACAGTCCGCTGTCCCGTGCCCGTGAGGCCGAGGGCGGCGTCGCGATCCTGCGCACGTTCGAGCAGTTGGCGCCTGTCGCCCAGGTGTCCGGCCCGGGTGTGTTCAAGCGGTTCAACATGGACAAGGTCGCGAAGGAACTCGCCCGCCTGAACGGCATGCCGTCTAAGGTGCTCTACACCGACGAGGAGATGGAAGAGCTCGACGAGCAGGAAGCGCAGTCGAACCAGATGAGCCAGATGCTGCAGGCGGCGCCGATTGCGGCCAGTGCCGCGAAGGACATGGCGCAGGCGCAGGCCCTGGCAGGCGCTGCACCTGGGGGCGTGGCGCCTGACATCTTCGCTACGGGCGGGTGACATGGCGCGGATCAGGCTGCGCGAGGCATACGGGCTTGGTCGCGCCAACGGCGAAAGCCGGCTGATATCCGCGTTCTGGGGCCTGGTGTTCTGGGTCTGCCGGTACGAGCGGCTGTAACGCCTCGCCTGCACCGCCTGCAGTTCGGCGGTGCTCCTGCAGTTTTTCGCTGCTCCTGCAGCCGCGGCCTGTTGCATTCCGCGCGCCGTTCGCGCATGATGTGGTTATCGCATCATTAACGAAGGGAAGCGCGATGCACACCGAGGACAAATACAGCGCGGCGTACCGGCGAGGTCGCAAGGGTTTCTGTTCCGGCGCTCCGCTCGCCAGTTTCCGTGATCCACTGGAGGTTGCAGGCTGGCAGGACGCGCAAGCGCAGATCGAGCGCGTCTGGAGCGATCAAGTTCAGACACTCGAGGCGGCAAAAGCCGCGCTTGCTGCCAATGGTCGGCCAAAGGCGCAGTTCGACGACCCGCGGGTGCGCGCCGTCTATCGCATCTTGTGCAGCGCCGAGGCGCCCCCGGCCGATCAGCATTGGGAAGGGTGGGTCGCGCGCCGCATCGTCGATGCTATGCGCGTTGACGGCGATGAATTCGTAGAGACTGCGCTGGCTTTGGCTGATGTGTACGCCAGCACGTTCACGAAGGAAGACGGGCGCGCCGCTTATGCTGACCTCCGCTCACATCTTGAGGCATACGCTGTGGGGCGGCCATGACTGAAAATGCCGAATGGCTTATCCGGCAACTGCAGATCAGCCGGCAGTGGGGCGGGCCCAAGCCGCGCATCTCTTTCGTTCGCACAGCCAACGACATTGGCGTATGGATGTGCCGTAACGGCAACGGCTGGCCTCGCATTCAGCGTTTCGGCGAAAGCCCGGGCAGTGCATACAGGGCCTGGGCGACGGCATTGGTCCATGTGGTTTACGCGACACCCAGGATTGGAGCCCAGCATGACTAAAGACACCCACCGCACCCTGTTGATGATCCTGAAAGTCATGGCGCTTGCCATCCTGGCCGGCGGCCTAGTCGGCGGCATCCTCGGGTACTTCAATGCCGGCGCCGCATTGGCTGCGATTGCCGGGCTGGTCATCGGCCAGCTGTCGGCGATTGTTGGTGTGATGATGTGGGAGGATTCATGAAGTTCATCGCCGGCCTGCTGGTTTTCGTGTGCGGGGCCCTGTGGGGCTACCTGTGCGGCTGGACGTACGCGCATCACACGGTGTCCGTCGAATGCGATCGACTCGGCGGGTTCTATGTGGTCGACCGTGTGTTCGTCTGTGAGCGTAAGCAGTGAGCCTCTTCCTCAAATTCTGGAACCTGCGAGAGCGGTTCCGCGACGTGTTCTGGCGGCACTCGCGTAAACCCGAGGACGTGAAAACGGTGCTTGAGGATCTGCGCGAGTTCTGCCGGGCTGATGTGTCCTGCGTTGTCGTGGCGAAGGACGGGCGAATCGACACACATGCGACCGCAGTTGCTGAAGGGCGCCGCGAGGTGTACTTGCGTATAATGCAACAACTCAACCTGAGCGATGAAGTGCTCAACAAGATGAAGGAACACGAGGATGACTGACGCCGTTTCCGCACCCGCCCCGGCTGCGCCCGCTGCACCCGGCGGCACCGCTGCCGCACTGCTGACGACCGAGACCGCTGCTCCTGCCGCGCCCGCTGCCGCACAGACCGACCCCGCCGCCGCCCCTGCGCCTGCTGCCCCGCAGGCTGAAACCCTGGCGATGCCCGCGAAGGACGCGCCGCCCGAGGCATGGGAAGCGTTCTACAACAAGCTCGGCCGCCCCGAGACGCCGGACGCGTACCAGCTCACGCCGCCCGAAGGCGCTGACGATTCGTTCGTCAAGGCCGTGGCGCCGCTGCTGCACAAGGCTGGCCTCACGCCGGCCCAGGCAAAGGTGATGAACGAGGGCTGGAACCAGATGCACGCCGAGGCGACCGCCAAGCTTGCAGAGATGGAGTCCGCCCAGGCAGCGCAGGCCACTGCCGAGAACGAGGCACAGGCCGCCAGGCTGCAGCAGGAGTGGGGCGCGCGCCACACCGAGCAGATGGAGTTCGCCCGTCGCGCCGTCACGCAGTTCCTGCCGAAAGAGAAGGCCGGCGACATCGTGGCCGCCATCGAGTCGAAGATCGGTTACGCCGAAACGATCAAGCTGATGAACTCGATTGGGCGCGGCCTGGCTGAGCACGACGCTGCCGGCCTTGGCTCTGCGAACGGCAGCGCGCCGACGAAAGATCCGGCCGCCGTGCTGTACGGCGGGACGATGAAGTAACCCGACGACGCCCCGCGCTCACGGCCCGCCCTAACCAGGTGGGCCGTTTCGCTTTGTGCGCCGAATAAACCACCTCCGGCTGGGTTTTCTCGGTGGATGCCGTTGCATTGTCACAACGTGGAGAAACCATTACATTGCGAGCACTGATACCTGTGGTGTCACGAACCGCGCCCAATCTTCATGGAGCTGAACTAAATGGCAACTCTCCCGTCTAAAGCCGGCGCGGTCACCCTGACCGACTTCGCCAAATCCATCGATCCGGATGGCACCGTCGCCACCGTCATTAACCTGCTGTCGCAGGAGAATGGCGCGCTGAATGACGTGCTGTGGAAGGAAGGCAACTTGCCGACCGGCCACCAGACCACCGTCCTGACCGGCCTGCCGACCTCGACCTGGCGCAAGATGTACAAGGGTACCCAGCCCTCGAAGTCGACCCGCTCGCAGATCACCGACACCTGCGGCATCCTCGAGCAGCGCTCGGAGATCGATCGCGACGTCGCTGAGCTGAACGGCAACACTGCCGCGTTCCGCATGTCCGAGGCTGACTCGCACGTCGAGGCGCTGACGCAGGACTTCCTGGAAGCCCTGTTCTACAACGACACCGACGTGAACCCCGAGCGGTTCATGGGCCTGACCCCGCGTTACAACACGCTGAATACCGCTGTCGGCACCTCTGCCAACGTCATCGACGCAGGCGGCACCGGCTCGGACAACACGTCGCTGTGGCTTGTGGTGTGGGGCGAGAACACGATCACCGGCATTTACCCCAAGGGTTCGCAAGCCGGCCTGTCCCACGAAGACCTGGGCCAGATCGACGCGTTCGACACCGAGGGCCTGCGCTACCGTGCGTACGCCGACCTGTGGAAGTGGAAGTGCGGCCTGAGCGTGCGCGACTGGCGCTACGCTGTTCGCATCGCGAACATCGACGTGTCCGACCTGATCGGCCAAACCGGTACCCAGGCGATCACCGCTGCGACCCACATCCACAAGCTGATGGTCGACGCAATGGCCCGCATCCCGAACATCGGCAAGGGCCGCCCGGTGTTCTACGGTCACCGCGTGATCACCACGGCACTCGCCAAGGCCGCGCTCGACCGCAGCCAGAACGTCCTGTCCATCGAGAACGCGCTGCAGCAAAACGGCCAGGTGTCGCCGGGCTTCGCTGGCGCCGGCACCCTGAAGTACCTGGGCGTGCCTGTCCGCACCGTTGATCGCCTGCTTCGCACCGAAGCTCGCGTGATCGCCTAAACCCAGGAGCACAGCATGTACATCGACTCTCAAGAGACTTTCAGCGAAGCGCAGTCGGTTGCAGCCGCTGTCGGCGACATCGTTTCGACGAACGTCTACGACACCGGCGCTGCCGCTGACATCGGCAACGGCGAGGAGCTGATCATCTTCGCCAAGATGAACGCAGCCCTGGCCGGCGTCGGCTCCTCGATCCAGGTCGTCCTGCAGGACTCGGCGGACAACGCCACGTTCGCTGACAAGCAGGCCGGCCCGGTCGTCGCAACCGCAGCCGCTACGGCGAACTCGGTGCTGGCCCGGTTCTACATCCCGATCGGCACCCGCCGCTATCTGCGCGTGGTGTACCGCATCACGGGCGCCACCACCACGGCCGGCACCGCTTCCGCGTACATCGTGCTCGACGCACAGTACAACGTGGCGAACCGTTCGGGCATCTCGGCGGTCTGATCATGGAAGTCATCGCCACCGCCAAAGGGTACTTCGGCGCAGTGCGCGAGGTGGGCCAGAAGTTCGACGTGCCGAAAGGCACCGAGGGCTCCTGGTTCCATCCGACCGGCGCCGAGGAGGCCGACGAGCCGAAGCAGGGCCACAAGCCTGCCAAGGGTCGCCGGCATCACAGCAACGACGACAACGACGAAGCGATCTGATTCGCAGCGTAGTGTGTGACAACAAAACGGGCGCCTTCGGGTGCCCGTTTGCATATCAGGGGAACGATGTATGCCGACTTTTGTACAGGGTATGGTCCCGTGGGTGGTTGACGATCAGGGGCGGATCGTCGGCTACATCGACAAGAACTACCAGGAACGAGGGATCGGCGGCGACCTGCTGCCCACTGGCGGCAATGCGCAACCGCCCGGCCAGCTCGGCGGCGGTGGCGCGCCGACCGTGACGCCGGCTAGCACCTCAGTCGCGCTCGATGCGGCGTTCAAGGTGCACGACTCGTACACGGTGGCTGGCGCCACGACGATCACTGTCACCGGCAGCATGAAGGGCGCGCGCGCGCAGATGGTCGTCGTTGCTGACGGCACGAACGTGCCCACAGTGGTCGGGGCGACCGAGTGGGCGTACTCGATGGGGTACGACAACCGGGCCGGCTACCCGAACCTGATGGACATCGAGCACGTCGGCGCGCTGCGGATCTTCGGCTGGTCGCAGGCCATGAGCCCGGCGGCACTCGCTCCGGCCCCTCCTGCGCCATCGCCGCCAGCGCCTACCCCTCCCGCTCCGGCCCCGGCTACCGCGCCTGGTGCCGTCCAGAGCCTGACCGCCGGCACGCCGACCTCGACCACGATCCCGCTGGCTTGGGCTGCGCCGATCACTGGCGATGCGGCCACCGACTACGAAGTTCAGTACGCCACAGCCGGCACTTCGTTCGCCAGTCCCACGACGTTCGCTGACGGCACCAGCACGGCGACCAGCACCACGATCACCGGCCTGATCTCGGCGACTGCGTACGACGTGCGCGTGCGCGCCACGAACGCGACCGGCTCGAGCTCATACGCCACGCTGACGAACATCAGCACGGCAGCGGCCCCGGTTGGCGGCACGGCCGGCACTCCGGTTACGTTCGCCAGCACGCAGTTCCTCACGGACCTCGGGAACGAGATCTACGAGGCGACGTCGTCTGGAACGTCCTACGGCGCGCGCGGCGTGGTGTCCGGCTCGGCGTCTGGCGACTGCTTCATCGAGGCGCAGTACCCGGCATCGGGCACGACAAGCACGATCTTCGGCCTGGACTCCGGCACGGTTGCGCAGCGCCCGCACAACGAGATCGACTTCTGCTGCCAGCTCGGCAGCGCCGGCACGGTCACTCAAGCATCGAACAGCATGACGTTCAGCGCCACGCTGACCACTCTGTCACCGAGCGCGACGACGCGCGCGGGCATTCGCCGCGTGGGCACGGTGGTGACACTCGAGACGACGACGGACGACTGGGCGACGAGCACCGTGCGTCACACGTACGCAGCGGCCAGCACCGGCCCGCTGTCGGCGCACTTCTACACCGTCTACTCGACCACGCCCCGGCGCATCTGCCAGCCGCGCGCAACCGGGTTCGCGTGATGCTGCGGCGCTATCCTCGGGCGCCGATCGCATCGGCCGGCATGAAGATCATCGTTCATGCGAACAGCATCGGGTTCGGCGCGGGAACGACCAGCACCTCGAAACGCTGGTCGGCCGTGATGAACACCCTGCAGCCGCTGGCGGGCAAGGGGCTGACGATCAGCAATGTGTCGGTCGCCGGCATGGGCATCGCCACGAACAGCGGCGCCGGCACGATGATGGCGACCGCGCCGACATCTGTCGACCCGCTGCTGGATCCGACCCGGCTGAACGTGCTGATGATCCACGAGTTCATCAACGAGCTGAAGGGGAACAACTTCAACGCCACGGCGGCCATGAGCTCCTGGGCCACGTACTGCGCGGCGCGGCGCACGGCTGCGGCCACGGCCGGCGCGAAGCTGTTCATCATCACGATGACCACGACGCCGGCCGGTGAAGCGCCATCAGGGCAGGGTCAGGCGTGGGTGAACTCGCGCATGGCCTCGATCGCTGACTGCAATGAGCGCATGCGCAAGGGTTACCGCGCGTACGCCGACATGCTGATCGACATCGCCGCAGCCGAGCCGTTCCGCTCGATGTACGTGGCGAACGACTGGACCCCGGCAGCGTTCGTCGCGTCCGGGTTGTGGGGTGCGGAGGATTTAACGCACTTCGGGGATTCGGGGCACGCCATCAAAGCGGCGGTCATCGCGCGCGCGATCTCTCGGATTCGCAGGATCTAAATCGAACCCTGGAGAAACCCACATGCCGACAACGACGATCACGAAGTTTTACACGCTGCTGCGCAATGGCGAATTCGTGAAGGAATACACGACGCTGCTGTTCGCAGAAGCCGGCGCGAAGGCGGACGCAGAAGCCCGAGGCGGCACGCACCAGTACACGGTGCACACGTCGTACCGGGTCGTCGCGGACGAGATCGTCGTCCCGCCGCCCCCGCCGCCGCCTGCCCCGCCTCCTCCACCTCCTGCGCCGCCGCCACCCCCGCCGCCGCCACCTGATCCGGTCGAGGGCCTGTACGCGCCAGGGTTCGCGCTCGACAGCTCGACGACGTTCTACCAGCGCCCGACCCAGGTGAAGCCGCTGACGAAGTCCACCGGGCTCACGGACCCGAAGTACACCGACCAGGTGTTCGGCACGAAGGTGTTCATGGTCACCAGCACGAACGACGTGACGGACCCTGACGGCGCGCTCGGGCACATGCGGAACGACTACTCGAAGCGCCAGATGTGGAACGCCAACGAGACGCGGTTCATTGCGCTTGCATCGAACAGCTACTGGCATCTGTACGACGCGGTCACGTTCGCGCATATCAATGTGCCTGGGCACGTCGCCGGCCGCATGCCTGGCATCGTGGGTTCCGACTGCGATCCGACCTGGCACCCGACCGACCCGAACAAGCTCTGGTATACGGCCGACTTCGGCGGCCTGACGTACTACGAACTCGACATCACGACGGGCCAGAGCTCGCCGCTGTTCACGTTCGCGGGGCGTCTGCCGGCAGGGTTCAGCAGCGCAACGAAGTTCAGCATGGGCGGCGAGGGCCGGCCATCGAATGACGGGCGGTACTGGTGCTTCATGGCGACGACGTCTGCCGGCGCTATGGTCGGCCTGATGACGTACGACCGCGTCGCGGACACGATCACGTCCTCGCTCGTGACCACGAACAAACCGAACTGGGTGGGCATGAGCCAGCTCGGACAGTACGCTGTCGTCGCCTGGAACAACTACTCGTCAGGGCTGACGCTCTCGGCTGCAGCGGCGCGTTCGATCGGCACGGCGGACGGCACGCGCGCGTATCACGGTGGCACGCTGGGCGGCCCGTTCACGCAGCTCGACACGACGAACCAGCACGGCGACCTCGGGATCGACAAGGCGGGCAATGAGGTGTGGGTGAGCTCGACGTACTCGCCGTACATGGACGTGCCCGAGGGATCGACGTACATGCGCCGACTGAGTAACGGCGTCGCGCACGTGTTCACGTCGCCGAACCTGAACGCATACGCCGGCTCGACGAACGCGATGCACTTTAGCTGCACGAACTACGCGCGGCCAGGCTGGGCGGTTGTCACGTTCGAGTCAGGTCCGGGCACGACGGTATGGCGCGACGGCGCGATCCTGGCGGTCGAGCTGACGTCGACGTCACCGGTGGTCAAGCGGCTTGCACACCATCAGTCGATCGCCGACGCTGGAAGTGGCGGGGGCGGGTATTTCAGCAGCCCGCTCGCATCGCCTAACCGGACGCTGTCGCGCATCATGTTCGGGTCGGACTTCCGCTCGGCTAACGGGCCGTTCAATCAGTTCATGATTGCACTGCCTGCGGGGCTGTTCCCAGCGTAAACGCCATCAGGGGCCGGGCAGTATACGCCGGCCCCTATGCCTTAGAATCGGGCATCTCCGGGGAGGGCCTGAAATGGCGTCAAACGTTTCTATCGCAAACCGCGCGCTAACGAAGCTGGGCGCCAGTCGTATCCTGTCGCTCGCGGACGCCAGCGCGCAGGCCCGCACAATCAACTCGATGTTCGAGGACGTGCGCGACTCCGAGCTCCGGCGCTACCGTTGGAAATTCGCGATGAAGCGCGCATCGCTGTCGGCCCTGGTGCAGGCCCCGCCGTGGGGCTATGAACTCCAGTACCCGCTGCCGTCCGACTGTCTGCACCTGGTGCAGGTGAACGACTATTACGTGCGCGGTTCGGTCGGCCAGCCAACGTGGGCCGTCGAGGGCGGTCGAATCCTGTGCAACTTCGCGGCCCCGCTGCGCATCCGCTATGTCTCGCGCGTGACAGACCCGACGCTGTTCGACCCGCTGTTCGCCGAGATGTTCGCGTGCAAGCTTGCCTGGGAAGCGTGCGAGCCGATCACGCAATCGAATCAGAAGAAAGCCGACATGCGCGACGAGTACAAGTTCGCGCGCGACGAGGCCATGCGCCAGGACGCAATCGAGAACCCGCCGGACGCGCTGCCGGATGGGTCGTGGCTCGCCGCCCGTGAAGGGGATAGCTCGTACGGCTACGTCGGGGGTGCGTAATGGCTAAGGCATCGCCGATCACGACCAGCCTCAATGCCGGCGAACTCTCGCCGATGATCGATGGCCGAGTCGATTTCAACAAATACGCTAGCGGCGCGTCGCTGATGGAGAACTTCATCCCGACCGTGCAGGGGCCTATCGTCCGGCGCGGCGGCACTCGGTTTGTGGCCGAGGCGAAGGATGGCACGGACCGCGTGTTCCTCCACCGGTTCGAGTTTTCCGTCACGCAAACGTACATGCTCGAGTTCGGCCCAGGCTACATCCGGTTTTTCGCGAACGTGCCAAGCACGGGTGTATTCCCCGAGCGCGGCTTGGTCGAAGTGGCTGGCGTGCCGGTCGAGGTGGTGACGCCGTACACGTCCGACGACATTTACAACGACGATGACACCTGTGGGCTGCGGTTCGCCCAGTCTGCGGACGTGCTCTACATCACGTCGCCGAACCACCCGCCGTATGAGCTGCGGCGAACATCGCCGACGTCGTTCTCGTTCGTGCCGTTCGTGAACCGTGGCGGCCCCTGGGAATCGTTGAACGACACCGCGACGACGGTCTACGCATCCGCCGAGACTGGCGCCGTTACGCTGACCGCTTCGGCCGGAATCTTCTCCGCGAACGACGTCGGCACGCAGATCTACCTGGAGTCCCAGCTTGTCGACAGCGTCGCAGCCTGGGAAGTCGCCAAGACGGTCGCGATCGGCGATCGCCGCCGGTCTGACGGGAAGAACTACGTCGCCACTACGGCGGGCGTCACCGGCACGAACAGGCCGGTTCACACCGAGGGCACCCTGTACGACGGCGATGCCGTGGCCTGGCAGTACACGGACCCCGGCTACGGATACGTGCAGATTACCGGCTACACGAGCCCGACAGTGGTTACGGGAACGGTCGTCGACCGCCTGCCGGCTCAGGTCGTATCCGCCGGCAACGCTTCCACTCGCTGGGCGTTCAGCGCATGGCGCACCACCGCTGCGGGCACGAAAACCTACCCGTCGTGCGTGGCGTTCCACCGCGAGCGCATCTGGTTCGCGCGAGGCCAGAATGTGTGGTCGTCCGTGTCGGCTGAGTTCAACAACTTCTCGCCAAAGAACTTCGGCCAGGTCACCGACGACATGGCGATCAACCTGACGATCCAGTCGGGAACGATCAACGATGTGCAGTGGCTGATGCCAGGCAAGGAGCTGCTGATCGGCACGGCCGGCGGCGAGTTCACGCTGGGCGAGCTGCAGAACGGCGACCCGCTTGGTCCGGGTAATGTGCGCGTTCGCCTGCAGTCTCAGTACGGCTCGAGGGCAATCACGCCGATCACGCTCGGGGATAGCACGCTGTTCATCCAGCGGGCAGGCCTGAAAGCGCGTGAGATTTTTTATGACTTCGGGTCGGACGGGTACAAGTCGACCGATACGACGGTGCTGGCAGAGCACGTCACGAAAACCGGGATCATCGACATCGACCTCGCGCAAGAGCCGGATCCGATCGTGTGGTGCTTGCGCGCGGACGGACGGATTGTCGGGTTCACCTGGAATAACGAGCAGGAAGTGCGCGCGTGGCATCGACACCCAATCGGCGGCGACTATTTCAGCGGCGGGGCTTCCGCTCCTGCGCGCGTAAAGTCGATTGCCACGATGCCGTCGATTGACGGGGCGCGCAATGAACTGTGGCTGTGCGTTCGTCGAAACGTCAGCGGCACGTTCAAGCAGTTCATCGAGGTCATGGAGCAGCCGCATCCGAATGGCGCCTGGGATTCCTTCACAGACCCGATCGGCCGCCGGCCCGAGTACAGCCAATTTTATGTCGACGGCGGCTCGTCTGTTTCTTCAGCGCTCGGCTTCACGACCGTCTCCGGGCTCGATCACCTGAACGGCGCTACGGTTCAGATCCTGGCCGATGGCGCGCCGCACCCTGACCGCGTTGTGTCCGGTGGCTCGATCACGCTGCAGGCTGAACACTACGTCGCGCACATCGGGTTCGCGGCCCCGTGCAAGTGGCGCTCGATGCGAATCGAGGCTGGTGCCCAGGACGGAACCGCGCAGGGCAAGACGAAGCGCCTGCATAAGGTCGTCCTTCGGTTCATCGAGACAGGAGGCGGGAAGTTCGGGGCGGATGAGCAGAACCTGGACTATGTGCAGTTCCGAGACAGCAGCGCGCCGATGGGTCAGGCAACGCCGCTCTACAGTGGGGACATGCCGCTGCAGTGGCCGAACGGCTACGACACGGACGGTTACGTCATGTATGTCAACGATCAGCCGACAAAATCGGTTATCGCCGCTGTTATGCCGCAAGTTATGACGCAGGATTCGCGCTGATGCGGTTCGCCCCGCTCCGTGCTGAGCACCTGGCTGCGCTTGAGTTGCAGGCCGGGCAGGCGTACATGGGCGGCGACATCCGCACGCCTGGTTACGCCGAGCAGCTTTTGCAGGGCCAGGCGTTCACGGCACTCGTCGATGGGCGCGTCGTCGGTTGCGCTGGCTGCATCGAACCGTGGGACAATCGCGGCATTCTGTGGGCGCTTGTATCGGCTGACGCCGGACGGCACATGACGGCTATCCATCGGGCGGCTGTCGGGTTCCTGGCTCAGTCCAGGCTCAGGCGAATCGAGACGTTCGTAGACGCCGGGTTCGCTGCCGGCCACCGATGGGTGCAGATGCTCGGGTTCGAGCGCGAGGGCCGCATGCGGGCGTTCTCGCCTGATGGCCGGGACTTCGATTTGTATGCGAGGGTGAAATGAGCGAGATTGTGCAGGCCGACCAGGGCGGCATCGTACACACGGGGAGTTTCGTCCCCACGCGCGAGCAGATCCAGCGGCTCGAGCGCGAGCTTGCGCAGATGCCACAAGTGACAGATTCGCTTCCGCTGCGGCATCACTTCGCGCCAGGCGTCTACATGCGCGAGCTGACGATCCCTGCCGGCGTGATGCTGACAGGCAAGACGCACAAGACGGCGCACATGAACATCATCTCGGCCGGCGACATCACGGTATGGACCGAAGAAGGCATGAAGCGGATTCGCGCGCCATACACGTTCATGTCCCTACCTGGCACCAAGCGCGTCGGATACGCGCACGCAGATACCGTCTGGACGACAGTGCATGTGAACGCCGACGACAAGACGGACCCGGCAGAGATCGAGGCCGATGTGATTGACCACGCGAGCGAGCAGGTTCTGGATCTGCCGGGCGGACAGCCGGCGCTGACTGGGGGTGACGCATGAGTTACGCATTCGTGGCCGCTGCCGTTGTGGCAGTGGTGGGGGCGGTTGCGGCCGGCAAGGCGCAGAAGAACGCCCAGGAGTACCAGGCCCAGGTCGACGAGCAGAACGGACTGCTGGCGCGCCGTAACGCGGGCTCGAATGAGGAGCAGCAGCGCAAGCGCGCTCGCGCGTTCCAGGGCCGGCAGCTCGCGGCGATCGGCGAATCTGGCGTCGGCATGACGGGCTCGGCTGCGGACATCTTCAAAGAATCCCTGTACTCGGCCGAGATGGATGCGCTGAACATCCGGTATGAGGGCGAGCTCGGGAACGTCAGCGCACAGAACTCGGCGCAGGGTGCGCGGTACAGCGGGAAACTCGCCCAGCAGGCCGGCTATTTCGGGGCCGCAGCCTCGATCGCTGGCGGGGCCGGCAAGGGGTATGCCAACTACAATAAGCCAAAAGCTGGCAGTCTGAACTGATCGGAATACTATGGCGCGAATCCCCGTATACGAACAACGCACCCAGCTTTCGGGCCAGGTGCAGGGCGGGCGCATTTCCGGCCAGTCTCCGATTGCCGGCGCCGCCGCGCAGTTGTCTCAGGACATCCAGCAGGTTGGCGGTCAGCTCGCTGCGAATGAGGAGATGCGCAACCGCATCGAGGAACAGAAAACCGAGGACCGCGCCGCCGTGACAGTGGCGAACGTGTTGTCTCAGGGGGATGTCCACTGGCAGCAGCAGTACGACGAGCGCACGAAGAACTGGAAGCCGGGCGACCCTGATCTGCGCGAAGGCATCTCGAAAGACTTCGACGCCTGGAAGGCCAAGACGATCAAGGATCTGCCCACCGAGCGGTCGCGCCAGTTCTTTGAACGCAGCACGGCGTCGATGGGCGCGCGCCTGCAGATGAGCGCCTATGAGTTCCAGGACAAGGCGACGCTCGGCGCGATGGTGTCCGAAACCACTGTCGGCATGAAGGCGGACGAGGACATCGTCTACCGCGACCCGTCACGACTCGACGAGGTGAAGGCCCGCCGCCTGGCAACGCTCGGCGCGATGAAGGGTATTCCCGAGGGGAAAAAGCTCGAGATCGGCCAGAAGTACACGCAGGACATGGCGTATGCCGTGGAGCGCGGCGAGCTCGAGCGCGACCCCGTGGCGTTCCTTGCGAAGCGGCGCGTTCCAACCGGCGGTGATCCTACCGTCGTGACGCGCGAGGCCGTCCCGTTCGATCGCCTGTTCACCGCAGTCGTCGGCCAGGAGTCGGGCGGGGTGCATACCACGGCGGATGGCAAGTTGTTGACGTCGACGGCCGGCGCGCAGGGCGTGACGCAGGTGATGCCGCGTACCGGGGAAGACCCAGGATACGGCGTAGCTCCGCTCCGCGACCAGTCGAAAGCCGAGTACATGCGGTTCGGGCGCGACTACCTGACGGCCATGCTGACTGAGTACGGCGGCGACCAGGCTAAAGCGTTGGCGGCGTACAACGCTGGCCCGGGGCGGGTGAACGATGCCGTCAGGAAGCACGGCGCCGACTGGCTGTCGCACATGCCGGACGAGACGAAGAACTACGTCACGAAGATCAGCGCGAAGGCCGGCGGCGCGGTTGTCGAGATGGCGCCAGCGCGCGAGGACAGCGCGTCTACCGGCACGACGCCCGCGCGCATGGGGCCGGCCACGTTCGAGACTCTGCCGTTCGAGCAGCGCGAGGCCCTGCTGGCCGCCGCTGATTCGCGCATGAAACAGCGCCAGGCACAGAACGAGTCGGACATGAACCGCCGGCTGGCTGATGCCACGGCGATGCACGCTGACGGGAAGATGGACCCGTTCAACATGGGGCCGCAGGATTTCGACCGCGCGTACGGGGCTGACGGGCAACGTCGGTTCCAGGAGTACCGCAGCTCGCGCGACATGGCGTCCGACGTCGCTCGGTTCCAGACCCTGCCGCCGGAGCAGATCCAGGGCATCCTGCAGAAGGCTCAAGCCGAGACGGCTGCGATTGCCGCTGTCAGCGGTGAGGGCTATGCCGCCGCCGACCGTCGAAACCAGGTGCGCATCGCGGCGGCGAAGGCCGTCATCGAGCAGCAGCAGAAAGACCCGCAGGCGTACGCGATGCGCGCCGGCCTGAGCAATGCGCAACCGTTGGATTTCAACAACACGGAAGCATTCGGCGCTGAACTCGCGAACCGCGTAGCCACTGCGAAGATGATGAATCAGCAGTACAGCACGCCGTTCCGACTGATGACCGACCAGGAAACCCGGCAGATGACCGAGGTGATGTCGAAGTTCCCGGCAGCGGCGAAGGTCGACTACCTGAACACGATCCGCCGCAGCGTGTCGGACCCGGCTGCGTACCGCTCGATGATGGCGCAGATTGCGCCGGACAGCCCGGTGACTGCGGTTGCTGGCTCGATCCTCGGGAAGGACACGGGGGTCACGGTTGGCGCTGGCTGGTTCAAGGATGGCTCTACGCTCACCCCGCGTGGCGTGGCAACAACGATCATCCAGGGCGAGCAGATCCTGAACCCGAACGCAGCCGCGAAGAAGCAGGACGGCCGGGGCGGGAATTTCCCGATGCCGAAGGACAGCGACATGGAGCGCGAGTTCGCCGATTTCGTCGGCGAGTCGTTCCGTGGGGACGCTGCCGGCTACGGCGCTGCGTTCCAGGCGTTCCGCGCGTACTACGCCGGCAAGGCCAGCGAGCGCGGCATCCTGTCGCCAGACCTGGACACGAAGATTTCGCGCGAAGCACTTGAGGCCGTGACCGGTGGCGTGTCGGATTTCAACGGAAACGGGCGCGTCCTGAAGCCGTGGGGCATGCCTGATGACGAATTCGAGAACCGCGCTCGGTTCCAGTTCGACCAGGCGATGACCGCGAACGGGCTCAAGGGTACGCGCATGGACGATTTCGATTCGTACGGCCTGCAGGCGCTGCGGGAT
>JAQSWD010000090.1 GCA_029266835.1 Steroidobacteraceae bacterium | reverse complement strand
GTAGTCGAGCGCGGCCTTCGTGGACGCGAGCACGTCGCGGCGGCCGTCATACCACCAGTCCTGTTTGAGGCCGAAGCGCTCGCCCGTGCCGGGCATGAATTGCCACAGGCCATTGGCCGTGGCCCAGGAACGCGCGTAGGGCTCGAAGGCGCTCTCGATGACGGGTAGCAGCGCGAGCTCCAGCGGCATGCCGCGGGCTTCGATCTCCTGCACGATGTGGTGCATGTACAGGCTGGCGCGGCCGAACACGCGTTCGAGGTAGGCGGGGTTGTTCGCGAAGAAGGCCAGCTGCTGGTCGATCTGGCGCGATTCCACGTCTTCGAGCTTGAAGCCGGCGCGGATGCGGTCGAAGACGTCGGGATACTGATTCGGGACCAAGCCGGCGATCGTGCTGGTGCCGTCGGCCGTGCTGGCGTCGTCAATGGTGGGGCCGGTGTCGACCAGAGTGGCCGGCTCTTCGGTCAGCGCGGCGGTCAGTTCGGCGGGAACCTCGGTGGCAACTTCTTCGGCGGCGGCAGAAGGGCGCACACGCTGCTGGACGCGCTTGGACGAGGCAGGCTTGGCGCCTGCCGTGGCAGGGGTCTGGGTGCCGGCGACAGGCGCCGGTTCGGCCGCTATGGTCGCGGCAGGGGCTTCCTTGGGAGTTTCGCTCGATGTGGTGGCGCAGCCGGACATCGCCGCTGCAAAAATGACCAATGGCGCAACGAAACGCCTGCCCGGGTATCCAACAGCCAATCTACACCCCCGCGGGAAGCTCAAAAGGGACCGCCTTTATGGGTTATGACGGTACTTGTTCGAGGCGGCGTATTTAAGCCGTAAGTTCACAGGATTGCTACCTTTTTTGTGATCTAATTCACGCCGTTTGTGACACACGCCACTGCCTCCGCTGTCGTTGATTCCTGGCTCGGTTCCGGACTGGGTCAGGCTGTGCTACAGGCCGAGTCCGAGCTCATGTCAGAGGCATTGGACGATGTTTTCGGCTGGGAGTTGCTTCAGCTCGGAACTTGGGGCTCTTCGGAAAAACTTTTGGCCGGTTGTCGGACGCGACGCCACGCCGTTATCTCCAATCGGCGTGCGGGTCCGGCCGATGCCGATATCGCAGCCCGCCTGTCTCAATTGCCGATTTCCAACGCCTCGGTCGATGCCGTGGTGCTGCCGCATACCCTCGAGTTCGAAACCGATCCCTATGCCGTCGTGCGCGAAGCCGACCGCGTCCTGGCCGGCGAAGGGCAGCTCATCGTGCTGGGCTTCCGTCCGTTCTCACTCTGGGGTTTTCGAAGCCGCGCCATCAGCCGTGGATATCCGCCGGGCCTCAAGCGGATGCTGGGCGCGCGGCGTATCGCCGACTGGCTCGAACTGCTGGGCTACGACGTCTCGCTGACGCGCAACTATCTATTCGCGCCGCCCTGGGGCGGCACCGCGCCGCGCCTCGGCGAACCTTCCACGTTGCTGCGTCGGGGCTGGTTCAAGCCCTGGCCCGCCGGCGCCTATCTCATCAAGGCGCGCAAGCGCGTGTACACGCTCACGCCCATCCGTCCGAAACTTCAACGCGCGCAGCCCATCGGCGGTCTGGTCAAACCGACGACGCCACGTCAAAGTTCCTGAGTGGAAAACATCGTCGAGATCTATACGGATGGCGCCTGTCGCGGCAATCCGGGGCCGGGCGGCTGGGCCGCGTTATTGCTGTTCGGTGAGCACGAGCGCGAATTGTCGGGCGCCGAAGCTCAGACCACGAACAACCGCATGGAGCTCACCGCGGTGATCCGCGCGCTGGAGGCGCTCAAGCGCCCCGTGCAGGGTCGCATCTACACCGATTCCCAGTACGTCAGGCAGGGCATCCTCGAATGGGTGGCCAACTGGAAAAAACGTGGCTGGAAGACGGCCGACAAGAAGCCGGTGAAGAACCAGGATTTGTGGCAGGCGCTGGACGCGCTGGCCGGCATGCACCAGCTCGAATGGCACTGGGTGAAGGGACATTCCGGCAACGTCGGCAATGAGCGTGTCGATGAGCTCGCGAACCGCGCCATCGATGCCATGACGGGCTGATCCAGGCCCGCTCTCAACTGGTAGACTCGCGCGCGAAATGCGACAGATCGTATTCGACACGGAAACCACGGGCCTCGAGCACTCCGCCGGCCATCGCATCATCGAAATCGGCTGCGTCGAGATCGTGAACCGACGTCTCACGGGCCGGAAATTCCACAAGTACCTGAACCCCGAGCGCGAGATCGATGCCGGCGCGCTGGCCGTGCACGGCATCGAGCTGGCGAAGCTGCAAAGCGCGCCCAAGTTCGCCGACATCGTCGATGAGCTCATCGAATTCATCTCCGGCGCCGAGCTCATCATCCACAACGCGCCGTTCGACGTGGGGTTCCTCGACGCCGAGTTCGCGCGCCTGCCGGGTGAGTCGCGTTGCGTGTCGGGCATCTGCCGCGTGCTCGACACGCTGGCGCTGGCGCGCAGCCTGCACCCCGGTCAGCGCAACAGCCTCGATGCGTTGTGCAAGCGTTACAGCGTGGACAACACCAAGCGCGAGCTGCACGGCGCGCTGCTGGACGCCGGCATCCTGGTGGATGTGTATCTTGCGATGACGGGTGGGCAGAGCGCGTTGGCGCTGGATTCCGGAGCACGGGCGGAAGCCGCACGTGTGCATGCGTCCACGGCGTCACTGCGCGTGCCGGGCGTCAGCCTCGCCGTGCCGGTGGCGAATGAGGATGAAATCCGGCAGCACGAGGCCATGCTCGAACTCATCAACAAGTCGAGTGGTGGAAAAGCGGTGTGGCGCACGCTCGAGGCCGTTTCCGCTGGCGCGCCCGCGAACTGAAATACTCTGACGGAGTCTTCGTGAAAGTTCTGCTTACCGGCGCCGCCGGATTCATCGGGTTCCACGTTGCACAGAAGTTGCTGGCGCGCGGCGACGAGGTGATGGGCCTCGACAACCTGAACGATTACTACGACCCCACGCTCAAGCGCGCACGCCTGAGCATCCTCGAGAAACATCCCAAATTCCGCTTCGTGAAGATGGATCTTGCCGACCGAGGCGGCATGAAGTCGCTGTTCGCGCGCGAGAAATTTCCGCGCATCATCCATCTCGCGGCGCAGGCCGGCGTGCGTTACTCGCTGGAGAACCCTCAGGCTTATATCGACAGCAACGTCACCGGCACGCTCAACGTGCTCGAGGGCTGCCGGCACAATGGCGCCGAACACCTGGTGTTCGCCTCGACCAGTTCGGTGTATGGGCTCAATACCAACATGCCGTTCTCCGTGCACCGCGGAGTGGACCACCCGGTGTCCCTGTACGCTTCGACCAAGCGTGCCAACGAGCTCATGGCGCACAACTACGCCGAGCTGTTCAAACTACCGGTGACCGGGCTGAGGTTCTTCACCGTCTACGGGCCCTGGGGCCGGCCCGACATGGCGCTGTTCCTGTTCACGCGCAATATCCTCGAAGGCAAGCCCATCGACGTGTTCAATCACGGCAAACACAAGCGTGATTTCACCTTCGTCGACGACATCGCCGAGGGCGTGGTGCGCGCCTGCGATCGCGTTGCGACGCCCGACGCCGCGTGGAACAGCCAGCAGCCCGATCCTTCGACGTCGAGCGCGCCGTACCGTATCTACAACATCGGCAACAACGCGCCCGTGGATCTTGTCCGGTATATCGAAGTGCTCGAGGACTGCCTGGGGCGCAAGGCCGTGAAGAACCTGCTGCCCATGCAGAAGGGCGACGTCGCGGACACTTTTGCCGACGTCAGCGACCTGGAGCGCGACGTGGGTTACAAGCCCGCGACGCCGGTTGAGGTGGGCATCCGCCGCTTCGTCGACTGGTACCTCGAGTACTACAAGAAGGAAGCCCCCAGGCCGGAGCGGGTCACCAATCTCGGGTGAACCACATGAAAGTCCCGTTACTCGACCTCAAGCCGCAATACCGCGCGCTCAAGTCCGAACTCGACGCCGCGCTGCTGCGCGTGAGCGAGTCGCAGTACTTCATACTGGGTCCCGAGGTGAAGGCGCTGGAAGCCGCCATCGCGAAGTATTCCGGCTGCAGATTCGGCATCGGGATTTCGTCGGGCACCGATGCGCTGCTGGTCGCGCTGATGGCTCTCGACATCGGCGCCGGCGACGAGGTGATCACTTCGCCGTACACTTTTTTCGCGACCGCCGGGACCATCGCGCGGGTCGGCGCCAGGCCCGTGTTCGTCGACATCGAGCCCGGAAGCTTCAACATCGATCCCGACGCCATCGAGCGCGCCATCACGCCGCGCACGCGCGCCATCATGCCGGTGCACCTGTACGGGCAGATGGCAGACATGGACCGCATCATGGCGATCGCGCGTCGCCACAAGCTGCGCGTCATCGAAGATGCGGCGCAGGCCATCGGCTCGGAAGACGCGAAGGGGAGGCGGGCCTGTTCCATTGGTGATATCGGCTGCCTCTCGTTCTTCCCCACCAAGAATCTGGGCGCGTTCGGCGACGCGGGCGCCTGCGTCACCAACGACGAGCAACTCGCGGCCAAACTATTCAAGCTGCGCGTGCACGGCATGGAGCCGAAGTATTACCACGAGCTCATCGGCGGGAATTTCCGGCTGGACGAGATTCAGGCTGCGGTGCTCAATGTGAAGTTGCCGCATCTGGATGCGTGGAGTGCCGCGCGGCAGCGCAATGCGGCGTTCTATGACGCGGCGTTTGCCAAGGTGGGCATCAAGGGGCTGGTCACGCCGCCGCCGGCGTCCGTGGGAGCGCGGCACATCTATAACCAGTACTGCATACGGGCGCCGCGTCGGGACGAATTGCGGGCGCATCTGGCGAAGGCCGGGGTGGGGGCGGAGATCTACTACCCGCTGCCGCTGCATATGCAGCAGTGCTTTGCTTATCTCGATCACAAGCCCGACGACTTTCCCGAAAGCCTTCGGGCGTCCGGGGAGAGCCTTGCGCTGCCCATCTACCCGGAGCTGGAGCAGGGCCAGTTGCAATACGTGGTCGACAGCGTGGCGCAGTTCTTTAGCGGCTGATCGGGGCTGGACCGGTGATACCATCGCGGCCCCATGTCCCATGATCCCCTAAACCTGGCCTGGCGAGCGCTTCAAGCGCGCGCCAATGAGACCCGTGCCGTGACCTTGCGCGCCCTGCGCGAAGGAGATCCGGCTCGCGGCAAACGTTTCGCGCGAGAAGCCGCCGGTATCTACTTCGACTTCTCCCGGCAGCGCATCGACGACGACGGCCTGCGGCTCCTCACCAGCCTGGCGGACGCCGCCGGGTTACGCGCGCGCATCGACGCCATGTGGCGCGGCGACGCCATCAATACCACGGAGGGCCGCGCGGTGCTGCACACCGCGTTGCGAGTGCCGGCGGTCAGCGACAGCGCGCCGGGTGGCGCAGACATCGCTCGCCAGGTATTGGCTGAGCGCGAACGCATGCTGTCGTTCGCCGAGCAGGTGCGCGGTGGTCATGTGAAGGGCCACTCCATCAATGGAAACGGCGGGTCCCGGATCACCACCGTGGTCAACATCGGCATCGGCGGTTCGGACCTGGGGCCGGCCATGGCCGTCGAGGCCCTGCACCCGCTGACGCATGACGCGCCGCGCGTGCGCTTCGTCTCGAATGTCGATGGCACCGATCTCGCCAACGTGCTCGAGGAGGCTGATCCGGCTGGCACGCTGTTCATCGTCGCTTCCAAGACGTTCACCACGCAGGAAACGCTGGCGAACGCGCGCAGCGCGCGCGCCTGGCTGGCGGGCAAGCTGGGCGAAGCGGCGGTGCCGGACCATTTCGCGGCGGTCTCCACCAACGCGCAGGCCATGGACGCCTTCGGCGTCAATCCTAACTACCGCTTCGTCATGTGGGACTGGGTGGGCGGCCGCTACTCCATGTGGTCGTCGATCGGCGTGTCGCTGGCCATCGCCATCGGCCGCGAGCGATTCCTCGAGTTCCTGGCCGGCGGCCATGAGATGGACGAGCACTTTCGCGCCGCGCCCTGGGACAGGAACTTGCCGGCGCTCATGGGTCTGCTGGGCGTGTGGAACATCGACCTGCTCGACCTGCCCACGCTGGCGGTACTGCCCTACGACGGGCGCCTGAAGCGGTTTCCGGCCTATCTACAGCAGCTCGACATGGAGAGCAACGGCAAGTCGGTGGACCTCGACGGCAAGCCGGTGAGTATCTCCACGGCACCGGTCATCTGGGGCGAACCCGGCAACAACGCGCAGCATTCGTTCTTTCAGATGTTGCACCAGGGCTCGCCGCGCGTTGCCGTCGATTTTCTCGTGCCGGCGCGTTCCTCCAGTGCAAACCAGGCCCAGGCGGAACTGGCCATCGGCAACTGTCTCGCGCAGGCGGAGGCGCTGGCGTACGGATACTCGCTCGAGCAGGCCAGGGCGGAACTCATGGCGCGCAACCTGGCTCCCGAGCGCGTCGAACTTCTTGCGCGACACAAGGTCCATGCCGGCAACCGACCCGTCAGCATCGTTGCTTTTGAACGGCTGGACGCGCGGACCCTGGGAAAGCTGGTTGCGCTGTACGAGCACAAGGTCTTCACGCAGAGCGTGCTCTGGGGCATCAATGCATTCGATCAATGGGGCGTCGAATTGGGAAAGAAAATGTGCGAGGAAGTTCTGCCCTGGGTACGCGACCCGGAGCTCGCCGCTTCGCGGCCGCTCTCGGCGTTGTTGCAACAGCTGAAATCGTGGCGCGAGTAGCCGTGCGATCTATCCGGAGTGCTTGCGTACTGATATGCGCGGCGGGCGCGATCTCGCTGTCCTCCCTGGCCCGCGCCGATGCCGGCTGGTTTGAATCGGGTGACATACAGCTGCGCGTCGACCTGGCCCTGCTGAACGATTCAGAGGTGATTCGATTGCCCGTCAGCTACTGGCCACTGCCACGAGCGGCGGTACAGGAAGCGCTCGAACATGCGCGTGAGCACCATGCGCTCAACGCCGCTGTTTCCGCTGCGCTCGAGCGCGTGCGCCGGCGGGTCCAGGCCACTCACGGCCTGCAATTCGAAGCCTCGGTGAGCGCCGGCGAATCAGGATTGCTTCGCGACTTCGATTCCCTTGCACGCGAGGATCTGGAGGCCAGTGCCTCGGCAGATTACGATTCGTCATCTTTCTCGGCATCGCTCGAACTCGGCGTGGCGCAGGATCCTCCGGATGGCCAGAGCGTCCGACCTGACGGCTCGCACCTTACCTGGCGCGTGGGCAACTGGCTGCTGAGCGCGAACACCCTGGATCGCTTCTGGGGTCCGTCGCATGAAAGCAGCCTCATCCTGTCCAACAACGCAAGGCCGATGCCGACGCTCATGGTCGAGCGAGCCACGGCAACGCCATTCGAATCGCGTTGGTTGAGCTGGATGGGCCCGTGGCGGTTCTACTTCGGTGTCAGCCAGATGGAAGAGGAACGAAACGACATCGATTCGCCGCTGTTCATGGCCTGGCGGGTAGCCATCATGCCGTTCAAGAGCGTCGAGTTCGGTTTCTCGCGGACGGCTCAATTCTGCGGCAAGCAGCTGGTGTGCGACCTCAACTCCTTCGGCAACATGCTGGCCGGCAACGACAACGTGGGGATCGATGCCACGCGGGAAAACGAGCCGGGCAATCAAATGGCTGGCTTCGACGTGCGCTGGAACTCGCCCATCGGCACTCTCCCTTACGCCCTCTACGCGCAGCTCATCGGCGAGGACGAATCGTCCTATCTTCCGGTCAAGTTCCTGAACCAGTACGGCGTCGAAGTGTGGAAACCGTTCGCTTCTGGCGGCGTCCTCCAGAGTTTTGCCGAATATTCCTCGACCACCTGCTCGGCGAATTCGTCGAGCGGTCCTTACTACGACTGCGCATACAACCAGGGACGGTTCAGTTTCGACGGCTACCGATACCGGGGCCGCGTCATCGGCCACACGACCGACAGCGATGCCGAGACCTACAGCCTCGGCGCCACGTACACCTCGGCCGGAGGTGAAGTGTGGTCAGTGACGGCGCGCACCTCGCAGCTCAACCACGATGGTTTCGATGTGCGCAACACGGTCAGCGCCGGCCCCATGCGCTATGACGGAGTGGAATTCGCCTGGCGGGGAAGACTGTTCGGCGAGTCTCTCGGGGTGGAACTCGGGGCCGAATCCCTGGAACCGAAGTACGGTGAGAGGGAGATAGAACCCTTCGGCTTCGTCCGCTGGACGCACTCTTTCGAGCCGTGAACCGCCCGAGCCTTCGCCGGGCGGCCTGCCTGTCGATGATTCTCGCCACATCCACGGCGCTCGCCGACCCGTGGCTGAGCCCTGGAGACGAGGCGCTCCGCCACGACATCCAGCTGTTGTCGGATGCCGGAATCATCCGGGGACCGGTCACGACCTGGCCCTTGTCCTGGCCCGACCTCGCACGTGATGTGTTGAATCGTCCGATGGATGGCGGGCTCGGCGAGGCGGTGTTGTCCGCGTTGATTCGCGTCCAGCGCCAGGCGCGCAGGTCCTCCGCGCTTGGCTATTCCGGCATTGGTTTGAAGGCTTCGGGCGCGCACGAGCCGGTCGAGCTTCGCGGCTTCGCCGATATGCCACGCGAGGAAGGCGAGGTTGCCGCGCGGGCGAGTTGGCTCACCAATCACTTCGCCGTCAACCTGCAGGGCGCGGTCGTTGCCGATCCAGACAATGGCAAGAAGGTCCGCGCCGACGGATCCTACGTTGGCCTCAACGTCGGCAACTTCATGGTTTCCGCCGGGTACATGGAACGATGGTGGGGGCCTGGGTGGGATGGCAGCTTGATCCTCTCGACCAATTCCCGGCCGATTCCCAGTCTGACGATCGAAAGAAATTACACCGACCCGTTCCGCACGCCTCTGCTGTCGTGGCTGGGTCCCTGGAGGGCGAGCATCGCGGTGGGGCAGGCCGAGGGCAGCGACGTGGCGGTCGCAGACGTGCGTTTTCTCGCCGCGCGGGTCAATTTTCGCCCGCGGCCCTGGCTGGAAGTGGGACTGACCCGCACCGCCCAGTGGTGCGGCGAAGGGCGCATTTGTGATTTCGAGACTTTTGCCAATCTGCTGATCGGACGTGACAACCGCGACGAGTCGCTGCCCTTCGGCGAAGAGCCGGGAAACCAGATGGCCGGGTACGACCTGCGGCTGCGATCTCCTTACGCGCGGTTGCCCGTGGCGGTGTACACGCAGTGGATAGGTGAGGACGAAGCGGGCGGGTTGCCGAGCAAGTTCCTCGGCCAGGCTGGTGTGGAGACCTGGGGCGCCTGGGGCCGCGCATCCTGGCGTGTCCACGCCGAATTCACCGACACGACCTGCACGTTCACGCGCGAGCAACCGGATTTCGATTGCGCCTATCGGAATGCCCATTTTCCGCAGGGATACACGCATCGCGGTCGGGTCATCGGACATTCCATGGACAATGACAGCCGGGCGTATTCCCTCGGCGCGCTCTTCATGCGCGACAACGGAGATTCACTGTCGCTGCTTTTCCGTCATGTCGAACTCAATCGCGACGGGGGGCAGCACTCAATAAGTACGCTACCCCGGGAGGTCGACAATGTAGAATTGCGGCTGTCCGGCGCTCGGCGCTTCGGAAAAATAGGGCTTGGCCTGGGATACGGAGATCCTCGGCGCGATTCGGCCGATGATTCCGGGATGCATGCATTCGTAACCTGGCAACAAGGATTCTGATGATTAGGGTGTTTCTGCTCGTAGCTGTCGCGCTCATGGCGTTCGTGACGCCAGCGGCCGGCCAGGTGCCCACCGCCGAGCAGCTCGAGATGCTCCGTTCGATGAGTCCCGAGGATCGCGCGGCGCTTATGGAAACCCTTGGCGTCAGCGACGTCCCGGGGAGCGACCCGGCCCCCGAACGGGAGCGCACAACGGACGCCGCGCAGCGTGATCGGCGGGCCTCCGAGCGGCGCCTTCCAGTCGATGCCGAGATGGACAAGCGACTCAAGGGCGACGATTCGTTGCTGGTCGACCTCCAGTTCAAGCGCGACAAGCCGCCGCGCATGGAAGAGCGGGGGCAAGGTTTGCCGCCGATCGCGATTCCGGGCGAGCCCGCGCCCGAGTTGACGCCCGAGGAAGAGACGAGTCTGCAGTCGCTCATCGACCTGGTGCGGTCACGCAATCCCTACCAGCTGGACTCCAACGGTGCGCTGGCATTGCCCGGATTCCCGCCAATCGTGCTTGCCGGGCTGGACGAAGAGCAGGCCACCAAGCGCCTTGCCGCGGTCACGGCTTTCGGGAAGCTCGATGTCAAGGTGATGCGGCTGCCGGTGCGCAAGATCGGCGTGAGTGGCCTCAAGCCCTTCGGCTACGAGCTTTTCAATGACTCACCGTCGACATTCGCGCCGTTGACCGAAGTTCCGGTGCCGTCGGACTACATCGTGGGTCCCGGCGACCAGATCAACGTCCTCCTGTTCGGAAGTCAGAACCGGACCTTGCGCCTGGTGGTGAGCCGCGATGGCCGCATCAACTTTCCCGAGCTCGGCCCCATTCAGGTGAGCGGGCGCGCCTTCGCGCGCGTGGCCAGTGAACTCGAGCAGCGCGTGTCGGACCAGATGATCGGCGTGCGCGCCAGCGTCACCATGGGCGACACGCGATCCATCAGGATACTCGTCATGGGCGAGGCCAATCGTCCCGGTTCGTACACCGTGAGCGGGCTTTCGACCATCACGTCGGCGCTATACGCGGCGGGAGGTGTCAAGACCATCGGCTCTCTGCGCGACGTGCAACTCAAGCGTCGGGGCGAGGTGGTGCGCAGGCTGGACCTTTACGAGCTGCTGTTGCGCGGCGATACCAGCGACGATGCGAACCTCCTGCCGGGCGACGTCATCTTCATTCCGCCGGTCAGCGTGACTGTCGCGGTGGACGGCGAGGTCAACCGACCCGCCATCTACGAGATCAAGGCTGGCACTTCCGTCGACGACATCATCCAGCTGGCGGGTGGCCTGACCAACGAGGCGGATGGCACGCGTGTGGCCCTCGTGCGGGTGAACGAGCAACGCCAGCGTGTCGTCGTGGACGTCGCCCTGGATGACGCCTCGGCGCGAGGTCAACTGCTGCGGCGAGGAGACTCGCTGCGCGTGCTGCGGCTCCGGCCGACCATCGACAGCGGCGTCACCCTGGAAGGGCACATGTTCCGGCCAGGCCTGGTCGCGTGGCGCGAGGGCATGCGCCTCACCGATGCGATCGGATCGGTCGATGAACTGCGGCCCAACGCGGACATCAACTACGTGCTCATCCGCCGCGAAATGGCGCCCGACCGCCGTGCGGTCATGCTCTCGGCGGACCTGGCCGCGGCCCTGCGCGAACCGAATTCGCCGCGCAACGTTGAACTCGAGCCACGCGATCGCATCATCGTTTTCGACTCCGAGTCCGGACGCGAACAGCTGCTGAATCCGTTGCTGGACGAAATGCGGCGGCAGTCGCGCTTCGATCGGCCAAGCGAAATCGTTCGCATCGATGGCCGAGTGAAGGCGCGGGGCGACTATCCACTCGAACCCGGTATGCGTATCAGCGACCTGCTGCGCGCGGGCGGCGGTCTCCAGGACGCCGCATACGCGACGCAAGCCGAACTCACGCGTTACC
>JAQSWD010000205.1 GCA_029266835.1 Steroidobacteraceae bacterium | reverse complement strand
GCTGCTGGTCATCGGCATGGCGCACCAGCTTCTTTTCAACGGCGACATCCTCATGCTGTATGCGCTGCTGGGGCTGCTGCTGATTCCACTGGGCAAGGTGAAGGCGCCCGTGTTGCTCGTCATCGGGCTGTTGTTGTTGCTGAATGTGCCGGGCATCGTGACGGGGTTCATGCAAATCGGTGCGCCGCCGCCGACACCCGAAGAGGTGAAGGCGAACGCCGAGATCGGCGCCATGTTCATGGCAAAGGGGCAGGCCCTGTACGCCGCGATGAAGTCTGGGTCGCTGGCCGACATCGCGCGCGTGAACTTCACCGACGGCCTGCAGATGAAGGCGCTGTACCAGATCTTCACCGGCCGGCTGTGGATCACGTTCGGGTGTTTCCTGCTCGGCGTGTGCGCCTGGCGCGCGCGGTTGTTCGAAAACTCCGCCGCATCGCGGCGCTTCTTCAAGCGATTGCTGGTCGCATGCGGGGCGGTGGCCGTTGTCACTACCGCGGTCACGCTGGCGTTCGAGGCTTCCAGCGCCGTCAGCAGTGCGTGGCTGGGTCTCGCCTCGAATGTGCAGAAGATGGCGCTGGCGGCGAGCTACGTCGCCGCCGTCACGCTGTTGTACTGGCGCCATTCCACCGGCGTGCTCGCGCACCTGGCGCCGCTCGGGAAGATGGGGCTGACCACCTATCTACTGCAGAGCGTGTTCCTGGCCATTGTGTTCTACGGCGTGGGCTTCGGAATCATGGGGCGACTCGGCCACAGGGCCGGGGCGGCGTTGGCCAGGTGACCGGCATCGGCATGGCATGAATTCGCGTCTCGCATCAGATAGCGTAGATGGCGACGCTGATTCCACCGCTGGGCTCCCGCAGCGCGCGCGGGTGGGACCGCGGCGCGCTTATGTCGAGTCATAACTGTTGGTGTGATTTTCGCCAATTGCGGCTCTATTCTCGCTGCGGCTTTGCCTGACTCATCGGACTTTCATGCGCATCCACTCGTTTGCTCTGGCTCTGCTGACCCTCGTGCTGACTGCTTGCGGCGGCGGGGGTTCTGGTTCTGGTTCGAGTTCGAGCTCGAGCGGTGGCCCGGCAGCCTTGGACACGGTAGCCCTTACCGCATCAGGCTCGACGGCCCTGGTTCCCGGTGCCTCCAACACCGATTTGGAGTTCGTAATCTCCAACAACACGAGCACGGAAGCCACTTCCGTTGTGCTCGAGGTGACCTTGGGCGACGGATTGTCTCGTGCAGGGCTGAGTTGTACCGCAACTGGCGGCGGGAGCTGCCCGTTGGACTCGGGTTCGCTCGTACTTTCCAAATTGGCACGCGGCAGCACAGTTACTTTTCGAATGGGCGTGATCGTGGCCAGCGGGCGCAGAGGCCCTATCGTGAGCAGCGCAATCGTCACGGCCGCGAATGATGGGGTGACGTCTAACAACACTGCCAGAATCACGATCAATACCTATTCTACGGACGTAGGTCTCACCGGCTCCACCACCGCCGTCGCCAGCGATCTCGAGAGCGGCAATATCGTTCCGTATGCTCTGACCGTCTCCAACAACGGCCCTGACGCAGCACAGAATGTGCGCATCGAGACGTACATGAGCGACGGGCAGGAACTGCAGTCCGTCGACTGCGTGGCCTCGGGTGCAGCCACGTGCCCGGGCACCACCGGCGCCGACATGACAGTGCCGGTGCTGGAAAACGGCGGCGCGCTGGTGTTCACGTTCAACTCCCGGCTTTCGCGAGACGTGCGCTCGTCCATCAGCAGCACATCGCGTATCACGGTGGCGGGCGAAACGAACTATTCCAACAACGTCTCGACCATCACCGCGCGTACGCGCATTCCCGTCTCGGCAAATTCGCCCACCTTTGTCGCACTCTACAGCGATAACAAAGACTGGGTGGGCGTCGGCAAGGATTATCACTACGACGGAACGAATGCGAAGTTCGAGGTCTATACCGAAGCTGGAGAGTTGCACATCAAGGTCGACGGTTACGAGTACTGGGCAGCCGCCTTTTATATGCCAGCAGGTCAGATACAGGTGTTGCCCGGCCTGTACGCCGTGCCGTTTCGCTCTACTCTGGATACCGGCACCGGGACCTTCGCCTGGTATGGCGAGGGGCACAGTTGCGATCACGCCGGCTGGGTGCAGATTGACGACATCGTGTTTGCAGAGGGACAGCTGGTGTCGGTCGACCTGCGATTCGCGCAACACTGCAGCGATTCGTATCCCGCGCTTCGCGGCCAGGTCCACTGGATCGCCAATGACGCGACTCGGCCACCCGGCCCCGTCGACCCCGCGCCTTCGGGTCTCTGGGTTCCATCAGCCGGAGCGACGCCTTCCAGCGGCAACTTTCTGTACGTCGAGGGCGACCCGGATTATCCCGGGCTATGGGGAGGCACGGAGCTGTTCACGCCGGTCGACTCCGTCATAGATGTGTCGCAATCCCTGCCCGATGGCTATGTGACGTTCAATGCATGGGGAGACTCCACTTACATCGGGGGAATACGGGCCATGCTGCCCCTCTCACGCCTGGCTCCGGGCTACTACGAGAGTGGGGTGCGCGGCTTTGGCAATCCCATACTCGCGAATTTTGGAATCGCTCGTAGCAACACGCGAGGGTGCCTCTACAGCGCCGGCTGGTTCGTAGTCGACAACATCGCGTTCGCAGGCGACGAGATCATCGCCTTGGATGTGCGATTCGAAAACTCATGCGACTTTCTCGGCAACATTCGCGGTCAGATCCATTGGCGCCATGACGATCCGACGCCCGCCCCGGGGCCCGTTGTCCCGCCACCTGCTGGGTTATGGGCGCCGCCAGCGGGTGCGGTTCCCGCTGCCGGCAACGCCATCTATATCGAAAGCGACGTCGGAGATTACATAGGGCAGGGAATCACCAAGCTCTATACGCCGCTGGACAGCATCTTCGACATCGACAATCAAGGCATGACACCCGCCGGCAACCGGTTTCAGATCGGCGTAAGCGGTGATCAGAACTGGCACGCGACCTTCCACACCATGACAACGCTACCCGACCTGCGCGAGGGCTACTACGGCGGCGCGCTGCGGCACAATAGCCCCGCGAGAGGTAGTTTGGATTTCGGCGGCGAGGGGCGTGGCTGCAACGAGCTTGGCGGCTGGTTCGTCATCGACCGCCTCGCGTATTCCGGGAGCAGACTCGACGCCATCGAGCTGCGGTTCGAGCAGCATTGCGAGGGACGTGCTGCCGCGCTGCGCGGCTTCATCCGCTGGGAGCGGTCGGATACCCGCGATCCGCTTCCGCCCGTCAACCCTCCGCCCGGCGGGCTGTGGGACGCGCCGGCGGGCGCCACGCCCGCTGCCGGCAACTACGTCTATCTACAGAGCGAGGCCGACGAATATGTCGGCGCGGGAAAGACATATCTTCACGCTTCGCCGAGCGCGACGATCAGCGTCGCGGCGATGAATCCATCCGTACGCATCGATGTAGTGGAAGGCGCCGATACCTGGTTTGGGGGTTTCGTGTCCATGGTTCCGTTCGATCGGCTGCAAGTGGGGTACTACGGCAATCTGGTTGGCGGCAGTAGCCGCGCGCGCGGTGCCGCGGCGTGGGGCGGAAACGGCCGCGGGTGCGGTGGAGCCCACGGCTGGTTCGTGGTGGACACGGTGTCGTACGACTCCGCGGGTGTCATTACCGCGCTGGATGTGCGCTTCGAGCAGCGGTGTTATGCGACTGCGCCGGCGCTACGAGGGAAGGTGCATTGGAGGCGGTGAGCGGTTCCTGCAGAGATGATGGCGCCGCCCGTTGCGACTAAGTTGCCTCATGACCTCGAGACGACAATTCCTCATCTGGACCGCCGCAGCCACCACCGTCCGCGCCGACGCGCAGCGTGGCAGTGTCGTCGAGACCGCGCTCGGGAGACGGCGAAACTCGGATTTACATTGACCCATGAGCACGTGGTCCCGGCGGATGCCGACGGGTCGGGCTCGACGAAAACGTTCGGCAGTCGCGCGCTCTCCGTCGCCAGCGCCGTCGCGAAACTCAAGGCGGCGCGCGATGCCGGCATCGATACCGTGGTGAGCTTGAGCCCGGCCGAGGCCGGGCGAGATGTCCGCTACGCCGCCGAGGTGTCGCGAAAATCCGGCATGCAGATCATCGTCTGCACCGGACAGCGGCTGTTCCCGCCGGAGTCGAGCCACCGCACTACCGAGCAGCTCAGCGAACTCTTCATCCGCGAGATCACGGAAGGAATCGACGGTACCGGCATCAAGGCCGGCGTCATCAAGGCGGCGAGCGTGTCAGGCGATGTGTCCGCCGCGGAAGAGCGCGTGTTGCGTGCCGCGGCGCGCGCGAGCAAAGCCACCGGGGTGCCGATAGAGACGCATTCGAACTCGAGCGAGCGCGGCGGAATCGCGCAGGCGCGTATCTTCGAGGAAGAGGGTGTTAGCCCGTCGCGGGTAGCGATCGGGCATAGCGATGACACGGATGATCTGGATTACCTCACGGGGCTCGCCAGGCGTGGGTACACGCTGGGGATGGATCATGCGTTCTGGGGAATGGCGCCGGGAGCGGAGCTGGCGTGGAAGAAGCGGGTGGAGACGGTCAAACATCTCATCGACGCCGG
>JAQSWD010000089.1 GCA_029266835.1 Steroidobacteraceae bacterium | reverse complement strand
CGGCCGCACGGTGTACGCCATCGGCGGCAGCGCGAAATCCGCCGCGCTGATGGGGCTGCCCGTGGGCAGGACTCTCATCAACGTGTACGCCTTCAGTGGGTTCTGCGCCGCCCTCGCCGGCCTCACCATGACCGTATACATGCTCTCGGGTTACAGCCTGCATGCCATGGGCCTGGAACTCGACGCCATCGCAGCAGTGGTCATCGGCGGCACGCTGCTCACCGGCGGCGTGGGCTACGTGGCGGGCACCGTGGTGGGTGTGCTCATCCTCGGCATCATCCAGACGCTGGTGATCTTCAACGGCACGTTGAGCTCGTGGTGGACGCGCATAGTCGTAGGCATCCTGCTGTTCGTGTTCTGCGTTTCGCAGCGCGTGATCGAGACCCGGGCGGCGCGCAAATGATGCGTTCCTTCGGATTGCTGGAAGATGGGCGCAGTGTCGAGGCCATCTCGCTGGGCGAACCGGATGGGTTGAACGTCGAAGTACTCACCTACGGCGCCATCCTGCGCCGGCTCAGCTACCCGGTGCGCGGTGTCCGCCGCGACCTCATCCTGTTCTTCGACCGGCTGGAACACTACGAACGCGATCGAGCCTATGTCGGCCCCGTGGTCGGACGCTTCGGCAATCGCATCGCCCGCGGACGATTCACGCTCGATGGACAGGTGCACCAGGTCACGACCAACGAAGGTGAAAACCACCTGCATGGCGGCTCGCTGGGGTTCAGCAAACGCGTGTGGCGCGTGCTGGACGTGAAGGATCGTCATCGCGTGGTGCTGGGTCTGCACTCGCCCGCCGGCGAAGAGGGTTACCCCGGCAATGTCGAAGCGACCATCGAACTCCAGGTGACCCCCGACGCGTTGATGATCAGCCTCGGCGCGCGCACCGATGCGCCCACTCCGATCAACCTCACCTATCACCCGTATTTCAACATCACCGGGGATTTTCGCGCGCCGGCCGTGGACCAACGTCTGCGCATCCCGGCCGAGCACTATCTACCCGTGGGCCCGGGACTCATCCCCACCGGCGAGATCGCGCCGGTGGCAGGCACCACCTTCGATTTCCGCCTGGCACGCCGTCTCGCGCCGCCACCCGCGGACTCGCACCCGCAGCTGACGCTGGGCGGCGGCTACGATCACTGCTGGGTGTTGTCGCCCGACGCGGATTGCGCCTGCGAACTGTCATCGCCGAACCGCGACCTCACGCTGAGAATGCGTGGCAGCGGCCCCGGCCTGCAGTTCTACAACGGCCAGTTCCTGTCGCGCTCGCATCCGCTGCTGGGCAATGGCGTGATCCTCGAGCCGCAGGGCATACCCGACGCGCCCAACCATGCGCATTTCCCGAATTCCATCGTGCGGCCCGGTGACGTCTATCGCGCCGAGATCGAATATCAATTGTCTGCCTAATCGATAGCTTCGCGCGTATGGGTCGGCCGCCGCGCGCTGCCTATACTGGTTCCTCAATTCCTCCCCTTCCGGAGCGCTCATGTCACGCAATACCCGCCGTCAATTCCTCAAACAGGCTGGCCTCGCCGGCGCGGGCCTCGCCGCGTCCTCGATCTTCACGGTGCCCGGATTTTCACAGGCGGCCGGACGCACCGCCAGGGCATCGTTGGGCCTCGTGGCGCCGCGCAAGGATTTCGACCGCCGCGTATTCGGCGCGTTTCTCGAACACCTCGGGCGCGCGGTGTATACCGGCGTGTACGAACCGGGGTCGAAGCTTTCCGACAAGCGCGGTTTCCGCACCGACACGCTGCGGGAAGTGAAGGAACTCAACGTACCCATCATGCGTTATCCGGGCGGCAACTTCGTGTCGGGCTACAACTGGCTGGATGGCGTCGGGCCGCGCAAGGATCGGCCGACCGTGCTCGAACGCGCCTGGAACTCTCTCGAGACGAACCAGTTCGGCACCAACGATTTCATGGATTGGGCCAAGGCGGTGGGCACCGAACCGCTGCTGGGCTTCAACCTCGGCACGGGCACCGCGGAAATGGCGGTGGCTTACGTGGAGTACTGCAACTTCGCCCGTGGCACGAAATGGAGCGACCTGCGCCGCGCGCACGGCTACGAGCAGCCGCACAACGTGAAGTACTGGTGCCTGGGCAACGAGATGGATGGCCCGTGGCAGATCGGCAGACTCAAGGCGCGCGAGTACGGCTGGAAAGCCCGCGACATCGCCCAGCAGATCCGCGTGATCGATCCGGAGATCCAACTCATCGCCTGCGGTTCCAGCGGCCCCGGCATGCCGACGTATCTGGAATGGGATCGCGAGGTGCTCGAGGAATGCTACGACATGGTCGATGGCCTCTCGCTGCACGTGTACTACGGCAACGCCGACTCCACCGGTGGCAAGACCGAGCGCTTCCTGGCCATGAACATCGACATGGAGCGCCAGATCCAGGAAACCGCCGCGGTCTGCGACTACGTGCAGGGGCTCAAACGTTCACCGAAGAAGTTGTGGCTGTCCTTCGATGAGTGGAACGTCTGGTACCGCGCCAACAGCGGCGACCACACCAATGGCCACGGCAAATTCGCGCCCAAGCTGCTCGAAGAGGTCTACAACCTGGAGGACGCGCTGCTGGTGGGTGGCCTGCTGAACACGCTCATCCGCCGTTCGGACCGCGTGCGAGTCGGGTGCCTGGCGCAGATCGTCAATGTCATCGCGCCGCTGATGACCAGCGACAAGGGCATCCTGCGTCAGTCCACCTACTATCCGTACGCCATGGCTCTCAAGTACGCCACCGGTCGCGTGCTGGACCTGCAGATGGAAGGCGAAACGTATCCGGTCCGTGCCGCCGGCGCGCGCGGAAGCTTCGCGCGCGACATGGATGTGCCGTTCGTGGACGCCGTCGCCACGTACGACGCGGCGAAAAAGCAGGTGGCCGTGTTCGCGCTCAATCGCGACCTGTCGAACGAACGCGAGCTGGCGTTGAGCTTCGACGACATCACGCCCTCGCGTGTGCTGGCCTGCGAGACCATCACCGGCTCCGACCTCAAGGCGGCCAACACCTTCGAAGACCCCAACAAGGTGGTGGCGCAGAAGCTGGATGCGGGCACGGCCGGCGGCAAGATGACCGTGAAGCTGCCTGCGCGTTCGTACACCGTCATCCACCTGGCAGTCTGAGAACGGCGGGCTGACCATGACTAACCACTCGCGCCGGGATGCGATCAAACTACTCGGCGCGGGTGCGGCGGCGGCCGGCCTGCCCGGCCTGGCGGCAGGCGCTTCGGCGCGGCCGCCACAGCCCTCCTCCCTGGCCTACTTCGCCCTGTCCGAAGTGCGGCTGGGCGAAGGGCCTTTTCTGCACGCGCAGAAAATGGATGAAAAATATCTGCTGGCGCTCGAGCCAGACCGGATGCTGGCCAACTTCCGGACAAACGCGGGTCTCGAGCCACGCGCGCCGGTATATGGCGGCTGGGAGTCGGTGGAGCCCTGGATCGACATCCGATGCCACGGACACACCGCCGGTCACTACCTGACCGCCGCGGCGTGCATGTACGAGTCCACACTCGACCGGCGTTTCGCCGATCGCGTCGATTACATGGTCTCCGAGCTGGCCGAGTGCCAGGCGAAAACGGGAGGATGGCTCGCCGCCTTCCCCGACGGCGTGGCGCCGCTCACCGACAGTCTCGCTGGCAGGGAATTCGCGGGCGTTCCCTGGTACACCACCCACAAGGTGCTGGCCGGCCTGCGCGATGCGCACCTGCATCGCGGCAGCAAATCCGCGCTCGAAGTTCTCGTGAAGTTCGCCGACTGGATAGACAGCGTCTGCGCCGACGTCTCCGACGACCGCTTCCAGAAAATGCTGGATCGCGAACACGGCGGCATGAACGAGGTGCTGGCCGATCTTTTCGCGATCACGGGCGATGCGCGCTACGGCCGGCTCGCGCAACGCTTTTCCCACCGGGCGCTGCTCGACCCCCTCGCGGCGGGCGAGGACAAGCTCAACGGCCTGCACGCGAATACGCAGATTCCCAAGGTGGTCGGCTTCAGCCGCATCACCGAGACCGTGGGCAAGCCCGGCGATCCGTATGACTCTGCGGCGAAATTCTTCTGGAAGACCGTCACCGGCGAACGTTCCTTCGCCACGGGCGGACACGGCGATGGGGAACATTTCTTCCCGACGAATGAATTTCCGAAGCACCTCGGCTCCGGCAAGACCATGGAGACCTGCTGCACGCACAACATGCTGCGTCTCACGCGTTCGTTGTACGGGCGCGATCCGCGCGCGGCGTATTTCGACTACTTCGAAAAGGCGCTGTTCAACGGCATCCTGGCTTCGCAGGATCCCGAGACCGGCATGAACACGTATTTCCAGTCCACGCGGCCGGGCTACGTGCGTCTCTATCATCAGCCCTTCGATGCCTTCTGGTGTTGCACGGGCTCAGGCATCGAAAACCATGCGCGCTACGGCGAGTCCATTTACGCGCACGGCGGCGACACGCTGTACGTGAACCTTTTCATGGCATCGACGCTGGAATGGAAGGATCGCGGTGTGTCCGTCACGCAGCGCACCCGTTTCCCGGACGCGGATACCACCCGCCTCGAATTCAAGGTCGGCGCCAAACCACCGGCGCTGGCCATCCGACAGCCATCCTGGTGCGCCGCCATGACGGTGGGCGTGGGCAGGCGCAAACACGTAGCGCGCAAGCCCGGCAGCTACTTCCGGCTGCCTTCGACCCTGCGTGACGGCGACGTGGTTACCGTGCGCCTGCCGATGGCGCTGCATGCCGAGCCGCTGCCGAACGCGCCCGATCACGTGGCGCTGATGTACGGCCCCATCGTGCTCGGCGGACGCATGGGCACAGAGGGCCTCTCGCCGGGCTCGCAACTCATCATCAACGAACGCGAGTCCGGCAAGATGCTGCAGGCGGACGTGAAAATTCCGCGGTGGACGCGGCCGCTCGCCGACCTCGTGAAACACACCACGCGAACCAGCGCGGATCGGCTGGAGTTCCGGATCAGCGGCTTCGATGGCGGCGCGCAGGTGGATCTCATCCCGTGGTTCCGCCTCACCCACGAGCGTTACAACCTCTACTGGCGCAATAGTTAGGTCGCGCGCCGGATCTTGTCGCGCGCTTCGTGTTCCTCGTCCGCTGATGGCGGCGGCGGCTTGCGGTTCGGGTCGCCGTCGGACGCCGGCGACAACACCAGCCCCGCGAACACCGGGAAGTGATCCGAGCCCACGTGCGGCAGCACTTCGAATGCCGCCACGCGAAAGTGATGCGACACGAAGGCGTGGTCCAGAGGAAAGCGGATGGCCGGCCAGTTCGCATTGAACGTGCTGTAGAAGCCGCGACCCACGCGCGGATCCAGCAGCCCGCTGATCTTCTGGAACATCCCATTGGTCCGCGACCAGGCCACGTCGTTGAGGTCACCGACGACGATGGCGGGGCGATCCTGGTCCTGCAGTTCCTTCGCGACCATCAGCAGTTCCGCGTCGCGCTCCTTGCTGGTCGCGCTCTCGCCGGGCGCCGGTGGACGAGGATGCAGGCCGCGCAACATCACGCAGTCACCAGAGGGCAGACGCACGCCGGTGTGTATCGATGGCACGTCGTCCTGCACCAGGAATTTGAACTGCGGGTCGACCAGCGGGTACCGGCTGTAGAGCAACATGCCGTACGTATTCGCCTGGGGCTTGCGCAACATGTGAGGACGCGTTTGCTCCACCTCGCGCAGCTGCGCCTCCCACCAGGCATCGGTCTCGACCACCATGACCAGGTCGGGGTCGTAGCGGCGGATCAGCGCACGAAGCTTCTCCGCGTCCCGGTTGGTCATGAGGATGTTCGCAATGAGCAGGCTGAGCGCTCGCGGGTCATCGCGCCGCTCCGCGCGCTTCACCTGCCGCGGATGCAGCGGCGTGTAGGGCCACATGCGCCACAACTGATAAGCCAGGCACAGCGCCATCAGGCCGAGAAATGCCTGGTCGGCCAGGCCCGGATCCTCGCGGACGGCCAGGTAGCCCGCGAACACCGCGACGAACACCACGGTGATCTGCAGGCGGGGAAAGTCGAAGACGCGGACCACCCAGTGCTCCGAACGGACCAGCGGCAACACCGTCGCCACAACCATCAGCCAGCCCGTGATCGACAGCACCGCTTCCAATTCGTCCGCGCCTCTTCTGGTTCTTTTGCCGGCAGTTGAAGCCAGCCGGCGTGGCGGCTGGATCAGCCTTAGGGGCCAAACGCTGTCCGAGAAGTACCCTAGCCGCCTTGCACGGCGCATTTGGCCCCGGAAAAGCGCGAACTGGACCCCCTCCCGGGGGAACCCTGTGTGACCCGCATCACCGTGGTTTTGTCACATTCCCGCCAAGATTCCCCTCGTGCCATTGGGAGAAATACCGTCCGAAAGGGTCGGCGGAGCCCCATTGCGCGCGATGGAGGTGCCCATTGGCCATTCACAAGGTTCTGATCGTCGACGACGCGCGCCCGGATCTCATGAATCTCGAGAAGATCGTGAGCGGCGCTGGCTACACCACCCTCACCGCCACCAACGGCCAGGAGGCCGTCGAACTGTCCAAGTCGCAGCTGCCGGACGTCATCCTCATGGACGTCAACATGGACCAGATGGACGGCTTCGCGGCCACGCGCGCCATCGGCGGCGAGCCCACCACCAAGGGTATCCCCGTGGTGCTGGTCACCAGCAAGAACCAGAAGGCCGACCGCGTCTGGGCGCAGATGCTCGGCGTGAAGGGCTACGTCACCAAGCCCTACACCAAGGACCAGATCCTCGGCGCCATCGCCGCGCTGGGCTGAAACGGACCCTGACTTGAACGCCACCTATCCACTGCCCATCGTCGGACTGCCACCGATGCCGCCGGAGCTGGCGGCGCTCGCCGGCGCGCAGGCGCCGGCCGAGGCGCGCCCGGACGACATCGTCCGCCAGGCCTTTCGCATCGGCGGGATGCGGCTGCTCGCACCTTTCGCTGCGGCCAGCGAGCTCGTGGAAATGCCCAATGTCTATCCACTGCCGCGCATGCCGGCCAACCTGCTGGGGCTCGTGAACCTGCATGGCCGAATCGTGCCGCTGTTCGACCTCGCCGCGCTGTTCGAGACGCAGCACCTGCCGCGCGAGAAACGCATGGTGCTGGTCATCGGCCATGGCAATGATGCCGCGGGCATCGTCATCGACGGCCTGCCACGCCGGCTCGTGTTCCGCCCCGAGCACCAGATCGTCACGCCGGCGCTGCCGGCCGCCGCGGCGGACGCCGCGCTCGCCACTTACGTCCAGGGACCGGACGCCTGGTTTGAATTCGACTACGCGTCACTCCTCGAACAACTCGTGAGTTAGTCATGGCCCTCCTCCAATCATTCGGCCCCCAATCCATCCGCCAGAAGCTGCGTCTCGGTACGCTCTTCCTCGCCATCATCCCCGTGCTGGTCACGTCGCTGATCGTGGGTCGCGAGTCACTCGAGTCCAGCCGCGCGGCAATCGAGGCGCAGGCACGCGAGGCGCTGATCGCGCAGCGCGCCTCCAAGGCCGGACAGATCACCGACTATTTCGACGCACTGTCGAACCAGGTGAAGGTGCTGGCCTCGTCTCCGGAAGTGGTTGGCGCGATGCGCGAACTGCCGGCGGCCTTCGAGAACTCGGTGGTGAGCATCGCCGACCTTCCGGAAGAACGCGCCCGACTCGGCCGTTACTACACCGGCGACTTCATGACGGAATTCGAGAAGCGCAACACCGGCCGCAAGCTGAACATGTCCACGGCCGCCGCCGACCTGCCCGATATCGCGATGAACCTGCAGTACCAGTACATCGCCGCCAACCCGCATCCGCTGGGTTCGAAGAGCAACCTGGACAAGGCCAATGACGGCACGCGCTACTCCGAGCTGCACGGCGCGGTGCATCCGTTCCTGCGCACCTCGCTGCGCCAGTTCGGACTGTACGACATCTTCCTCATCGAGCCGCGCAACGGAACCATCGTCTACACGGTGTTCAAGGAGCTGGATTTTGCCACCTCGCTGGTGAACGGCCCGTTCGCCCGCTCGCGACTCGGTGACGCCTTCCGTCAAAGCTGGAACCTGGACAAGCCCGGCATGGTGACCCTGTCGGAGTTCGGTGAATACCTCCCTTCGTACAACGACCAGGCGGCCTTCCTCGGCACACCCATCTTCGACGGCAACAAGAAGATAGGCGTGCTCGTGGTGCAGGTGCCCATCGACAAGATCAACTCGGTGATGACGCACGAAGGCCAGTGGAAGGAGCGCGGCCTGGGCGACTCCGGTGAAACCTACCTCGTGTCCGTGGCCGATGGCACGCCGCGCTCGGTGGCGCGCCTCGCCGTGGAGGACATCGACGCCTACGCGCAGAGCGTGGAATCCGCGGGCTTCGCCAGGGGCGTGGCCAATGCCGTGAAAACCAAGGGTACCAGCATCGGTCTCGTGCCCATCAAGACCCAGGCCACGGCCGAAGTGTTCGAGAAGAACGCCTCGGGCTTCGGCGTGTATCCGAACTATGCCGGCACGCGGGTGCTCGGTGCCTATGCTCCGCTCGACGTGCTCGGCCTTCGCTGGGCCATCATCGCCGAGGAAAACGCGGCCGAAGCCTTTGCGCCCGTGACCGCGGTGCGCAACAAGGTGGTGGTCTGGGCGGCCGGCATCGCGCTGGCGCTTCTGGTCCTCGGTATTGTCGTCGCGTTTGTGCTGGAACGCTCGGTCACCAGGCCCATCACCAGGATGCAGGACACGGTGACCGCGGTCTCCGAGGGCAATTTTGCCGCGCGCTCCGAACTGGGCGGCGACGACGAGTTCGGCCAGCTCTCGCGCGCCTTCGACAACCTGCTCGACGACCGCGTGGCCCGCCTCGCCGACGCCGAGCGCGAAAACGAAGACCTCAACAACTCGGTGGTGCAGCTGCTGCAGGCCGTCGCGCAGCTTTCCAACAAGGACCTGACCGCCAAGGCGCCCGTCACCGCAAACGTGATCGGCACCGTGTCCGACTCCATCAACCTGCTGGCCCATGAGACCGGACGAGTGCTGTCGGAAGTGACCAGCATCGCCGCGCAGGTGAAGCTCTCCACCGAGCGCGTGAAGCGCCAGGCCGAGTCGGTGAACGCCACCGCCGCCGCGGAACGTTCCGACGTCGAGCGCGCCAGCGAGAACCTGGCGAATGCAAACAAGGTCATGACGCAGGTGGCCGAGCTGGCCGCCGCTTCCAACCGTGCCGCCGAGCAGGCGACGACCTCGACGACCACCGCGCTGGGTTCAGTGAACGAAACCGTGCGCGGCATGGAAGGCATCCGCGAATCGATTGCTGAAGCCGAAAAGCGCATCAAGCGCCTGGGCGAACGTTCACAGGAAATCACCGGCATCGTGAACCTCATCAACACCATCGCCGAGCGCACGCACGTGCTGGCGCTCAACGCGTCCATGCAGGCGGCCGCCGCCGGTGACGCGGGCCGCGGCTTCGCGGTCGTGGCCGAAGAAGTGCAGCGCCTGGCCGAAAGCTCGCGCCAGGCCACCCAGCAGATCGCGCAGCTGGTGAACAACATCCAGATCGAGACCAGCGACACGATCAACACCGTGAACCGCACCATCTCGCAGGTGGTGACGGGTTCGGAACTGGCCTCCAGGTCCGGTCAGCAGATGCGCGAGACGCAGCAGTCCACCGCGTCGCTGGTGGAACTCGTGAAACGCATTACTTCGTCCGCGCAGGTGCAGATGAAGATCACCACCGAACTACGTAACCGCGTGCATCAGATCGGCGCCAGCACGGAAAAGACCGCCGCGGAAATTCTGCTGCAGTCGGAAGCCACGGCCGACCTGTCGAAGTCAGCCGACCGGCTGGTGGAATCGGTGCGCGTGTTCAAGCTGCCGAGCAATCGCGCGGCCTGAACGGACCCAAGGACAGAGGGAGGCAGCACAGCAACATGCGAGGTCAGGATCTCCTCACCGCGCTCGCCGACGAGCTTCGGGGTCTCGCACCCGAGCTCGCCGCTGCCTATGACGCCGGGAATTCCGACGATGCGTATGTAACGTCCGTGTCGCGGCTTTCTGAAGCCGCGGGTTACATGGGCCTGGGTGGCGTGCAGCGCATTGCCGGCTGCGTGCTCGCCAATCTCGAACACATCAACAAGCAGCAGGATGAGCGCGTGCTGACGCGGTCATTCTTCACCGACTGGCCTTCGCTGCTCGAGAATCACCTGCGCACCGCCAGCCAGGCCGGTCCCATCGACGCCCTGCTCGCGCATTTCGGTGGCGACTGGGTGCCGCTGCCGCTGGAAGCGGACGCGCTCGAAGCCCTGAAGGCGGAACTTCACGCGGCCGATGACATCGGCGCCGCGCTGGACGAAACCGAGCAGGCTGCGCCCGAAGCCTTGTCGGCCGCCGACCTGGTACTCGACATTTCCAACGACGTCGACGCCGCGCTGCTCGACGCCTTCCTGCACGACTCCCCGCCCCAGGCCGCGGAGGTGACGCAGTCGCTGCAGGGGTGGATCGCGGACCCGTCGCAGGCCGAACTGCTGCGCACCGCCAAGCGCGCCGCGCACACGCTCAAGGGCTCGGCGAACATTCTGGGCATCCGCGGCGTGGCCAAGCTCGCGCACCGTCTCGAGGACATCCTCGAGATCTGCGAGGCCGACGCGGCGCCGCCTTCCCCGCTGCGCGCGCAGGCGCTGTCCTCGGCCGCCGACTGCCTCGAGCAGATGGTCGCCGCCGTGGCCGGCGAGGACTCCGCCCCCGACAATGCGCTGGGTGTCATCGAACTACTCGATGCCGCGCGCTCGAACGATGCCTCCGACACGGTGCGGCAGCACGCGCTCGCGACGCCGCCTTCCGACGCCGACCCGGCCTCGAACGCGGACGAATCGCCCCGACACGCCGCGGCGCCGCTCAAGGAAATCAAGGCGACCACACGCGTGCCGACGCAGCTGCTGGACGAGCTGGTGCGCATGGTGGGCGAGCTGACCATCAAGGTGGGCGAGCTGGATCTGGAGCTGAAAAACGCCGCCGGCAATTCGCGCCAGCTCGTGGAACAGGGCCGCGGCATCCAGAAGCGCCTGTTCGAGCTCGAGAACTCGGTGGACATCCGCGGCGTGGCCGCGCGCCACAAGCTGCATGCGGTGGGCTCACCCAACGCCGGGTTCAATGGCGAATTCGATTCACTGGAAATGGACCAGTACAACGAAGTGCAGTCCATCACGCGCGCGCTGATCGAGGAAACCACCGACGCGCGCGACCTGGGCTTGGGGCTCAAGGATGAACTCGCGGGGCTGGCCGGCATCCTGCACCAGCAGCAGCGCCTCATGCGCGAACTGCAGCATCTCACTTCACAGACGCGCATGGCGCCGGTGGAGACCATCGTGCCGCGCCTGCAGCGCAATGTGCGCCAGACGGCCGCCGCCACCGCCAAACAGGCTTCACTGGTCGTCATCGGACAGGACATCCTGGTCGACGCCGACGTGCTGAACCAGCTCATCGATCCCTTGCTCCACATTCTTCGCAACGCGGTCGATCACGGCCTCGAGTCGCCCGACGAGCGCGCCGCCGTGGGTAAGCCACGCGCGGGCACCATCACGCTGACCGTGGCGCGCCGCGGACAGGTGGTCACGGTGCAGGTCGCGGACGACGGTCGCGGCCTGAACCTCGCCCAGATCCGCGAGAAGGCCATTGAACGCGG